>QNCM01000079.1 GCA_003644505.1 Candidatus Makaraimicrobium thalassicum
ATTGGACAAAACCCTAAATTTGAACCCATTTGGAGGATAAATAACCGTAACTGTCAAATTGTTCATGTATTTTTTGAGGAGTTTCACGTTTCTTACTTGCGGTTTTTTGGCAAAATGAAGTTAGATATAGATATACTATCGTCGCCCTCACACCACCAGAGCAAAAAATCCCTATGTGTTTACCCTTAGGAATTTCTTTTAGCCTATTTGGGACTTCGGTGATTGGTATACATAACACAGGCATATGATCCTTCTTCTCCCATAGAGAACTATAAACTCTGCATTATTTGACATTTCGTGTTTTTCAAGAAAAGCCAACTCGTTTTTCCTGTCTATGGCTCTGTGGGGGAAGGCATTCCTCTTGTTGCGTCAACCTCCACTCCGCAAACACCTCCAGCGCCCAGAAAAACCACAAAAATCAAAAAAGCCATGCCCAAACAAAGCACCGGTGACCTAAAGCGGAACGCTTTACGGTCGCCCTAATGATCAACCTTTTACAAGGTTGTTAGACAAAAACAATCAACCCCCGAATAAACAAAAACGAAACAAACGCCGACACAGGCAAAACAAACACCCACGACCCCACAATCTCATAAATCACCTTCCAGTGTATAGTCCTCGCCCCCGAAATCAGCCCCACCCCGATAACAGTCCCCACAACAACATTCACACACGACACAGGCATCCCAAAAAACGTAAAAAACAGCACAACAAACGCAGCCGCAAACTGCGCAACAAAACACATCGCAGGATTCATAACAACAATACCAGAAGAGATCGTCTGCATCACCCGGTACCCCCACACAGCCATCCCCACACCAATACCGGCACCGCCAACAATCTTCAGCACAAAAAGCATATCAAGAGAAACAGCAGGCACAACCCCCGAAAACACACCCACAGCCGCAGCAATACTATTCGCCCCCTGCGCAAACGCAACAAACGCACATGAAACAACCTCAAGCCCCGCGAAAAACCCAAACGACCTCCCCACATCATGCATATTCGAAAAATGCGAAAGAAACCACCTCTGCACAAGATAATACCCAAAAAAACCAGACACAACCCCAAAAAGCGGCGAAATAAGCCAGCTCAAAGCAACCCCGGAAATCACCCCCACATTCAGGACAGACGAAACCGCAAACCCATACCCGACAACACACCCCACAAGCACTTGTGTCATAGACAAAGGCACCCTGAAATAACAGGCAGCCGTAATAAACGCGCCAACAAGAAAAAGCACAGCCACAGCCTCAACCATCCTCATACCAGTAGAACTCATAATCCCCACGCCAACAGTACGCGCAACACTATCCCCAAAAAACACCGCACCGCAAATCTCAAGCGCAAAAACAAGCACAACCGCCCGCCTAAGCGACAGCGCCCCAGACCCCACAGAAATCCCCATCACATTAGCAGCATTATTAGCACCGATATTCCACGCCACAAAAAACATCACAGCAACCGCAAGCATCAAAAGCAACATAACTATATATTAAACAAAGCAACATATATATTATTATGAAATTCTGGATACCGCCCTTCAGAGCAGGCAGCGAAGAAAAAATCCAAAAACAGCTCACAGAACTCATGGACCTCGTAATAGAATCCGCAACCTACCTCGACATCTCAGTAAAAAACTTTACCGGGAACTACGACGAAAGCCGCCTCAGAGAAAGCATCGAAAAAGTAAGCGAAATAGAAACAAAAATAGACAACCTGCGACGCGAAATCGAAAATGGAATATACTCAAAACCAAGCATGACCTTCAACAAGCAGGAAAAAATAGAACTCATCGAATGCCTCGACGACATCGCAGACTACGCAGAACTCGCATCCCAGCTCATGCTCATAAAAAACATAAAAATCCCAAAAGACATCGCACACGACCTCATCGAACTCTCATCGTCAACCAAGCGAAGCATAGTATCCTTAAGGCACGCCATAGTTCAGCTATACACAGACTTCAAAAAAGTCAAAGAATACGACCGCCTCGCAGAAGAAGAGAGAAACAAGGCACGAAAAATATACATAAAAATCCTCACAAAACTATTCTCATCTGACATGGACACAAAAGACATACTCATAATAAAGACACTATCCTACAAAATCTCCCGCACCGCAGACATGTCAGAAATAGCTGCCGACAAAGTCAACTTCATGGCACTAAAATACACAGGCTAACCCTGAATAATCTCAAGCATCTTCTTCTTATACCCGAACCTGCGTATAAGCCCCGAATTATCAACATCCTCATTCTCATCCTGCTCACGCGCAAGCACAGACATCTCATACCCGTAAAGCGCAATCCCAAGCTCAATAATCAACTTCCGCAGTTCAGGAACATCACCCTCATCCGCAACCCTCAAAAGAAGCTCATCAATCATCTCATCTGTCCCCGGCTCATAAAACTTAATAAGCCTCGGCTCAATCAGATTCAGCACATCCACAATACTCTCATAAGCAGGATTCGTAAAAATCCTGGTAATCTTCGAGATCCCGAAATGATACTTCGTAAGTCGCACAATCCTGAAAATATCCCCAACAACCTTAATCCTCGTAAGCAGATAATTGCCAAACCCCCAGAAAAACAAAAAATAAGACACAACAATAACCCCCTGCTGCGCTGCATCAAACGATACAATCTCAACGTAAAGCGGCGCAAAAACAAAAAAAAGCGCAATAAACAAAAGAAGCAGATAATTGACAACAGGAGTATCATCCTCATACTTAAAAAAGCGATCCACACTCACAAACGCAATCCACGACATAAAAAGATTCGAAAAAGACACAAAAAAAAGAAACCCTGCAATCGCAGGCAACCCAAGAGAAAGAAAAGCAAACACAAAAGAAATCACACTAACAAAAAAATACACGTAATGCACAGCGCGCAAATATTCAGCCCTCACACTCACAAACCCTGTATCCATACAATATATAAGTCATCCATCATATATAAAATACACTAACCTCCTCCGAAAGCCCTCTGAACAACAGACATAACAAGAAACCAACATGGAAGAAACATAAGAAATCCACATAGTTTTTCAGAACAATCTTAAAAGATATTTCACTCTTTTTGCTTATTATCCAACACAAGAGATATGAAAAATGCGATTATAACACTAAAATATGACTGATAAATAATTATTTTTACAAAATTCTCCTTAATATCAATATCAAAACCCAGAAAAAAAACCAATATAAAAAGAAAACTGGATGAACCAATTATAAAACTCAAAGTCATTTTGTCTATGGACGTCAACCCATCCCCAAAAAACTCTTTATGCTTTCCAGACAAATAATAACCCAAAAGCATTGAAAGATATCCAAAAGCAATTACAATGAACGTCAATGTAAGTGAATTAATGCTTGATATTACGTCTACCATAACATCACTTATGTAATATCAACAACAACAAACCTATCAAAATAATAAAAGCGCCGAGATTATAGTCCATGGTAAAAACATACACACCCAAAATAATGACACATACTTTTGTAATAGCTTCAATAACAGGTTTCCATTCGGTATCTTTAGACTTAGGCATATTATTATTCTAGCATATACTACTATATATATTTGATGCCTAATCAAAACACATCTTCAGTGAGCCGAAACTGCAACACATTTAAGACATTCTTTCATCATTATAAAACATATCGAACAATGAAAAAGCATGGAAATGCACCAATATCATATTGACATCCATATCTTCTCACACACAAGAATCTCAGTAAACCCGGCAACCTTCCTCTTCTTAATCGCAAACCCGGACATCTCAACAACAAAAGAAGCATCTATCGGCTTATTCAAAAGAACCTTTGGAAAAATCCGCGCCAAAATCACATAAAACCCGGAAAGCCAGAAAAAAACACCCGTCCCGCGCACATTATTCACAAATATCAGCCGTCCTCCGGGCACAAGCACCCGCGAAAACTCCGAAAGCACTTTCTTCTGCTCTGAAAAATCAAAAATATCAAACACAAAACTACAAAACAAGACATCAAAAGATCCATCGCGAAAAGGCAGGCAAAAGCAATCACCACAGGACACACCCCCTAAAACATCTTTCCTCGCACATGCAGCCATCTTACATGAACTGTCAACACCAAAAACCAAAACACTCTGGTAACGCCTCTTCACCTGCCGCAAAACAAACCCCGCACCGCACCCGACATCAAGAAATCGCATCCCCCTCTTCAAATCAAAAAACTCAAGCGCCTTTCTCTTATAACAATCATCAAACAGCCCGACAATTCCGTAATACCGGCTTAGCCAGTCATAAAAGCGCCTTTTATCCATACCACAATATATACACGCAAAACCTTAAAAGAAAACCCAAAAAACCTACGGGCACAGAGTACTGCCTTCCTGCGGGCAACTATCACACCCGCTGCCGCACATCTCACCCGAACTCTTGTCTGCACACGCAGCAGCAAGCTCAGTCTGGCACAGTATTCCAAGAGACGAAGTATCTATAGAATCACCGGACCCCCCGGAAAACTTGATGACATTCATACTCACAAGAGTTATCAGAATCAGCGCAAGCACCAGAAGGACAACAATAGTAATAACCACCTTAAGAGCCACAGTCATTCCTTTCCTTTCCATAGCACCATATAGGACACAGCAGTATATATAACTTTTCTGGCAGCAACCAGCAATCACTTTCCAGATAGCCATCGCAAAAAAAACAAAGAAGACACAATCCAAATATCACACCGGTAAACCCCGGTTAACCATTAACCCAAAACAAAACAACTGCCAACCAGTCACAACATAACACTTTATATTCATCAAAGCCCAATAATACCATTCATCCACAATACTATTTCTGGCATCATCACCAACATGTCGATACACAACCATACAGATATATAAAGACTTCTACACAATAAATACTTGGATTGGAGTTTCAGACCGGCATTTAGCAATGTTGGTTGCACATAAGTTATGGGAGATAAGCCTTAGCCATACATCAATCACAAAACCACAGCCAGCAGTGATTGACAATCATAAGCACAGGCCCAAAAGTCAGGTGCAGCAACTAAAAACAAACACCCGCCACAAAAAACTTTCAGGCGCAGAAGTCAGCAGGCTAACAAAAAAAACTCCTTATCAAGGTTTATAGGGAGATAGAACATAAGCCTTGAATCGGTAATTTAATGAGGAAGAGAGAAAAAAAACCTCCCTGCATCCACACACCAAAAATGAAATCGCAGGGGAGCGCAGTCACCGGAACATTTTTCATAGCCTTTGTACTCCTGTTTGTCTATATCACCCACGCCGCATCCATAGACCTCTTCACCATATCCATCCAAAACAAAACAAACATCGCAAACGGACAAGTAGCAATAGAAATCACCGGTCCGAACTCCACAAACTTCACCATGAACATCTACAAAAACCAATCACTCATTCTAAGCAAAAACGCGATAACCAGCCCGATCGGCAGATTCCGCACACAGCCGAACTTCTCCATTCCCGGAAGATACACAGCCAACCTATCAAAAAACAACAACTCCCCCACCCTCGCATCAACATGGTTCAACATAATCCTTCCAAACATCTCAAAAGACAAC
>QNCM01000080.1 GCA_003644505.1 Candidatus Makaraimicrobium thalassicum
CAAGGTATCCCCGAGTGATTCTATCTCCTTAATAAGCGGATTTATCGCGCCGTGCTGCATCTCACCCTTCTCGTATCCCGGGATCCAGTCGGTCTCAAGGCCTATTATCAGGTTCTGTTTTTCCCGCCTGGCGCTCCTGGCAAGCGTGATCAGGCCCGCTATTATGCTGTCAGTCTCAAGCATGTCGATGTTTTCTTTTATGTCCGCCGCGGCAGATATGATATTATCCGGCAAATCTGCTTTTTCATCCGTTTTTGGCTCAGCAGGTTTTCTCAATCCATTTATCATCGTCAACATCTTTTCTATCCAGGTCTTTATTTCCGCAGTGCTTTTTTGCTGTTCTATCTTCTCCGGCATGCCGGAAGGCTTTTTACCCTGCTCCGCAAGAAAACTGATGATCTCATTACCCGCGGCAACCAACCGTGCCCTGTTATTATTCGGGTGCGATTGCCCCTGGTCAGCGGACCTGCCCATATCTTCCTCCTCTGCCGTCAGTTTCTTTAACTGAAACAGGACGTCCGAATGCAGCCTTTTGTCCGCCGGGATCTTTCCTCCGGCTCTTACATTTATGTTGCCGTCCACCATCATGATATCAGGTTTAGCTTTGTGCCAGTCCGAACCAATCGTAAAAATCAATGGGTTCTTCGGTCTTTCTTCGTTAAGCCTCTCGGCCATATCCATAAGCTCTTTCACCCGGTTTTCATCATGATTGGGATTGCCGCTATACACTTCCAGGCCGCGGATACCCGGCACGGCCTTACCCGAAACCCTAATGGTCGAATACTTCCTGAGAAGCGCCTCCACCTTCCTGATATTCCCGTACATACCGTCATACATTCCCGGGTGCGCCAGGACCAAAACGCCGCCTTGTTCTACCAGCAAAGGTATGATCTCTTTCGCGGGAATACCATCCTTGGCTTCTTCCCCATATTTGTCCAGATACGGGACTATGTCGGCTGGAAAAAATTTCTTAGTGGCAGCGCGAAAATCCTTAACCCCCAGTTCTTCGCTCCCATACTTGGCGAATAACGCCATGCCATACTGGTATCTATTGGACTGGTCCGTAATATATCCTTTCAGATCTTTTGCCAACAACTCAAGGCCCTTTTTGTTTTTTCCGTTGAATTCTTCTAACATGTTTTTCTGCCTCAGCCGGTATCCTTCCGTAAGATCTTTTAATTTTCCTCTGAGAGGGCGGAAACCGTCCGAGTCTATCCATTCCCTGAATGCCTCGGCGCCGCCTTTGTCCGGAAAATACGCCAGCAGATGAAAATTGCCGTCTTTGTTCTCTTTTGTTTCAAACGTTTTGCCCTCTTCCGGTTTAAGCACATCGTCAATCACATTAATTTCTATGCCGGGGATAACCTCTATGCCCAGTATTTCTCCGGCCCTCATAGCCTCATATAAGCCGTTGAACGTATCATGGTCTGTCAACGCCACCGCCTTCGTTCCCTTACTCCAGGCTTCAAACACCATTTCAGCCGGCGTGGCAGTTCCGTCTGACCTGTAAGTATGGGTGTGCAGGTCTATTCTCCCCTGATACTCTGTGGTCCTGTTCACAAGGTCCTCGTTTTGTTTGATAACCGCTAAAGCGTTCAATCTCTTTTCTTCGCCGGCGGCGCGATCCAGGATAGTTTTCCTTGCTTTGACTACAAGCCGCACTTCGCGCAGCCGTCCGGCAGCGGAAGCAAGCCTTATGACCTGCCTTTCTAACGCACCCATCTTGTTTTCTTTTAAAACAGCGTCAATTTTTTTAACAAGTCCCTCGTTTATTAATTCGTCCAGCACAGCAGCATCAGACATTGCTTCCGCGTTTACGATGACCTTTTCCAGCGCCCACGCGGCAGCGGCCCGTATACTGTCACTTTCCTCTTTTGCCGCAAGCAGGCCTGTAAGCCTGCGTATGGAAGTTTCCCCACCAATGACTCCCAGCGCCTTTATTGCCGCGGCCCTTATCTTATCCCTCCTGTTTTCATCCTTAATAATTTTCACGATCTCCGGAATAGCGCGTCTATCGCCTACTGCGCTTAATATGGCAATAGTTTCTATCACGTCCTTTTCTTCTTCAGCGTCGAGCCTCGGGAATAGAAACTTTTTTTCAATGGATATGAGTAAGTCATCCGTTTTTTTCTTTAAAGGAGTTTCCTCTCCGCGGGTTATCTTTTCCAGCCCGGCAATTTTTCCCAGCCATTTCTCCAGTTCACTATTATCCTTCAGGAATTGCCTGAAATTCGCTGAGGCATATTCCACCTTGCCGAGGTTTACGGAGCCGCGCTTTAATCCGTGAAGCCTTTCGATATAAAATCCATAGTAGTTCCCCAGGAACGTGCCCCTTATCAGCTCTATGAGCAAGCGGCGTTCTTCACCGGAAAGAGGTATCCAGTTCTGATATCCCTGCAAAAAGGTAATGAGATATAACGGATCATATATCCTTCCCGGATGCGTTACCGCGTTCTTTATGTCTTCAAAGAACGGAGAATATCTTGATTTGTTCCAGTCTATGACAAACGTTATCTTTCCATCCTTGAAAAACACGTTGTGGATACCCATATCCGCGTGGACAACAGTCCACGGGAGATCCCTATACCGCCTGTCAGGCAGGCGTTTCTGTAAAATATCGAACTCCTCCATCAGGATATCGTGTTCTTCCAGCAACAGCCTTTCGCCCTCTGTAAGATCATCCGGAAGCTCTTTGGCAAGAAGCCTTGTCCGGGAATCAGGCTTGCCTGGTATCCCTCTGGTAATCGGACTACCGTCCTGCTTCAGCATGTTTAAAAAACCGTCCTGTTGAACGTTAAGAACAACATCCGACATGAGATACTCGTACCGCAATCCATCGGGTTCAAAATCTTCAGCCATCCTGTGCATCCTGCCAATGATCTCTCCTAGTGCCATAAAATGTGCCCCGTTAGCCTTATCCTTATGTATTTGTTCTCCCATATCTTTCGGCGCTTCTTTCTCAAGGGTATAGTAGAAATTCTCTCCTATTTTAGTAAACATCTCTCCCGATGTTGTTTTAAGAAACTCTACCGTTTGTATCCCGACCTTATCTTTGTCTTCGTTTTCGTTAAGCCATGAAATGAAAGATGTCGTGAACATAGCGGCCTGATATGAATCGGACACTGACTTTAAATAATACTTCTCTTTTGTTTCCGGGTGCGTCACAACGATAATCGGGTCTTTTCCGTAGAAGCTTTGCACTTTGTAATCTTCTTCAGTCAGATCTTTATCCCCCCACACCTGTCCCCACTGGTCGTTAAGCACTTCTATCTTGTCTTTCACCGGAGGGCCTTCTATTAAATCGCGCACTTTTGTATCCTTTATAATAAATTCATTAACATCTTTGGGATCTCCTTCCCCCGGCAGCGTTGTTTGCCGGGACATATCCATCTTTTTGCTTATGCCGGCAATCTTCGGAAAAGTAGCGTTCTTACATGCAAACAATCCTTCCTCTGCCAGCGCCCGGATATTTGCATCTGTCGCGGTGTCCTTAATTTTCTCGATAACATCGATCCTGTTGTATTTAACCAGCCCCCACATAGCCCTTCTTTTTGCGAGCATATCAAAATGCATATCAGGAGAAGGATTTAATAGGTAGGCCTTAAGCGCATCAATACGGTTGGGACGGTCCAACGCATACAAGCTTGATACAGCGGCCATTGATAATGACCTGGCTCGCACTATGGAGACAAGCTCTTCGGCCGTTCCATTATCGAGAAGATATTTGATCGTTTTAGCTGCGTTCAGCTTTCCTTTGATTACACCGGGATCGAAATTACCTTTTTTTTGCATTTCTTTCAATTCTTTTTCAATGCCTTTTATTGTTTTGTCCGCTTCCTCCTTGACTATGTCAACAGTCAGCATATTCCGGGAAAGATACTTTTGCAACTCTTGGCTTAATTTGCCAAGCTTTTCATCATATCCGTCTTCTATTTCCTTACTTGAAACAGTAATCACTCCCGCAAGAGCTTCAACTATATCAGGCTCGTCGATCCCTCCCGCTGCCTCGATCGCCGCGCGCCTGATAGTATAATCCGCTTTCTCGTTATTAATCATTTCGATAAGCGCCTCGCGAGCTTTTTTCAAACCGGCAAATCCAGCCAAGGCGTAACACGCCGCTCTTTTTACTTCCGGAGTTTCCTTCAAGTTATTTATCCTGTCTATAAGAGCTCCCGCTGTTCTCTCTAAAAGTTCGTTGTCCTTAGGCGGGCCGCGTCTGCCTATGGACCTTGCCGCGGCCATACGGACAACCCAATTCTCGTCCTTTAACATCCTCAACAGGTACTTATAAGGGCCCGGGGATATGGGGCCCCCTATTTCTCCCAACGCCCACGCGCTTGCCCACCTGATGCGCCAGTGTTTAGCCGCATCCACCCCGGTTTTGCCGAGAACCTGAACGGCGCTTTTGACTTTCAAACTCCCAAGCGCCCTTGCCGCTTCTTCCGCTGTTCTCGCGCCGCCTTTGGAATCTGTAAGCCTGCCAACCAGGGCCTTGAATATCGCGTGTTCTTCAGGCGGGTATTTCCCTTCGATGTCCGGATCTGATCCTTCCAACAGCACCTTTACCACATATTTATCCGATACTTCCAGTTCACGGCCCGTTAGTGTTTCGGCGGCACGCGTATTTGCGAGAGCGATCTGCATGACAACTTTTCTGCCCTCTACTAGGCATGGAATTCGCACAACTCCTTCTTTGATACTAACTTGTGAAACGTCTATCCCGGCGAGCGTTTCGCCCAATTCGTTGCTCATAACCGATTCGAGATGTTCCAAAGGAAGCGGTGTTAACTTTTTTTCGGAGTCTCCTAACAGATACCCGCCTATGCTCAGGACAGAGCCAAGCATACGGACATCGGAGAACAGGGCTTGCTGAGACTTTTGAGACTGCGTGAACATCATCTGCGGCTGGAACATGCTTTCAGCGGCAAGGGTATGATCCGCCGCAGGCGGGGAAGTAGAATCAGGAGGGCATGCCCACGATATATCAAGGGTAAGGAATGAAATTATTACAAGGACATTGACTATTCTAAATAATGAATGTTTTCTTGCCCGAATCATTGATACGCCTCCCTTATTTTGTCCTATACTTATAAAAATTTGTTAAATTATAAAAAGTTATTACTCCGCAATAATATTATACACCACCCATAAGAAAAATGTCAATGCCCCTTAACTAACTATTTTATACCCTAACATTACGCTGCCTGCAGCGCCAGCCTCCTCATTTTGTAAAGCTGTTTGAGCTCTTCATATTCCAGCGGCTCTGCTTTTGGCAGGAATATCACTATTCTCAGAGTCTTATCGTAACTCACTATAACGGGAAGATCAGGCGCGTCTTTTCCCATTGCCAGTTCCAGCGCGATCGATATCATCTCGATTATCTGTATGATGTTAATCTCTGAATCCGATGATAGCGTCTTATTAAGCTCTGTCGGGTCTATACCCGCCAGGAACGCCCTTTTCTCTTCCCTTGTGCTTCTTAACCTTTTAAATCGCTCCGCGTTTATCGTATCATTCGACGCCAGGACAACGACGTTCGAAAGTTTTGTGGATGTCCTGTCAGCCTCTTTAAGAAGC
>QNCM01000081.1 GCA_003644505.1 Candidatus Makaraimicrobium thalassicum
CCCCTTCCCCGTGACAATCGCTTCTTTTAAAAGTAAACACGGTCACCTTATGCCCCATCTCCCTGAAAGCCTTACCTATCGGCTCCGCGTGCATGGCTACTCCGCTTGTCGCGTTCCATGCCGCCATAATGCCTATTTTCATCTTATACCCTCCTCGTATTAATGAATCTTTGCGATTGCACAAATATTATCATGTAAATAGCTTTTTGGCAAGTTGATCGCACGGGGACATCAGCCTTGCTCCGGCGGCATACCGCGTGAGTTTTCCAGAATATGAGAAGATGCTGCGAATGGACCGCAATATGCGGATATTGTGAAAAGCCTTCAGGGAAGAAAGAAGTGCTTTTAGCCGTCTTCCTTTTGTGATTTCATCCTCATCCATCTCTTATATATACAGCTGAAAATCCCGCCATGCTCGCTGTCCCTTAATTTCACGCCCATTTTATACTGCTTCTCCCCGTCAGCCTTTTCATTCATTATCCACGCTATACGGCCCGCGGCTATAACGGGAGTGCTCTCCCCCGGGATCATCAGTTCCAGTTCGACATCCACACCTTCCGGGATAGGCCCCTCGCTTATAATCCCGAGCCCTTCCCTGCTGAAATTCCTGACCCGCACCCTCTTGTGGGCTTCATCTTTCGGGCACAGGGCATCCATGACAAGATTGAAACGTTCATGTTTTCTTCTTTCATCCATCGGTTCGTCCCTCCTGTTCTGTTCGATGAGTTATCTCGGCCTCAAGCATGTCTATCAACTTATCGGTTTCCCTTATAACCTGGATGGAAAGCATTTTTGATATCTTGATCTCCTTTGCCGCGGCTTTTAAGAGACTTACAAGGCGCTTCAAGAGAACCCGCCTTTTGCTTTGCCAGACGTCCTCTGGCTGTAATTCTTCGCGCCGCTTTATCAGCACCGCAAGGTCCTTTGCCGCCTCCCGCGCGTCTTTTCCCTTTTCAAGAACGCACTTTTTTATGGAGACGTAATCCTCCCTGTCCAACTCCTTCTTCCCCTCCGCCCGTCGTAACACATCGACAGATTCATAGGTGGGTACGGTAGCGGCACCGGCTTCTTCGTTATAATGCTTTCCGAGATAACGCGGCTCTTCCTTTTTAAGAAAAGCATAGGACTTCAGCAGCTTGAGCGCGGTCTGTTCCCGTACCCCGATCTCTTTCGCCGCATACGCACTGAAGCTGGCATACCCCCAGTCCTTATACATCCTGTCCTTCCAGACCAGATGAAGTATCCGCCCCAGATCTATCCATGACGTCTTAAACCCTTTGGCCCCCTGAAGGGCCTGATATCTCAACGTATCCGCATCCACATTCTCCATCTTCTGTTCAATATTCCTGACCGATTTTGTCTTTATCCCGCTCATCCGTTATCCCCCTTCCCAAGGACTTCCCTTATTCTATCCCATATTCGCCTTTTTTTCAAAAAATTTCTTCTCCCCTTAATATCAAATATCTATATTATTATGATTACAGTTAAGAAGCTGACTTTATGAACTTTATGAAAGAGGGGTTTGGATTATTCCGGACAGGACCTTAAATGGCCGAGCAAGCTTGGTATCCGTCAAATCCTGATAATATAAAACAAAAGCAGAGACGGATTTGCGAGGCCGTTTCGGAGTAAGATGTGCCGCTGGAGCACATCTTACGTTCCTGGTAGGAATAATCCAAACCTCTCTCGCAGTGCGCATGGCTGAACTATTACTCAATTTCAGTTTCTTATGGTAAACTATATCCCATGAGAAAAAATACCGTCAGCCTGGACAGGCTGGATGAAGAAAAGCTGCTCTCGCTCCGTCTCTGCGACCTGGACATTAAAATAGAGGGCACGTGGCTTGAAGGATGTATCGCCCGCCTTTACAGGGAGCTTGCGGAAAAGGGCGTCAGCTTCCATCCTCCATGCTACCTCGCGGATGAATGGTTATGTCCGGACGGGGAGCCTGTAATCGGGATCGCCTTCTTCCTGGCCCATCCCAGGCTGGAAAAACTGGAATACAGGATGATGCTGGAAGTAGAAGGAGCGGGGGAGCCTTCCTGCATGAAACTTCTCCGCCATGAAATGGGCCACGCGATCAACTATGCATACCTGCTGTATAAAAGAAAACAATGGCGGAAACTCTTCGGCCCCTTCTCAGCGGAATACGGCGACAGTTACAAATACCGCCCCTACAGTAAGAGTTTTGTCAGGCATCTGGAAGAATGGTACGCCCAGTATCATCCTGATGAGGATTTTGCCGAGACTTTCGCTGTCTGGCTTGACCCCGAATCGGACTGGAGAGAAAAATATAAAGGCTGGAACGCGTTGAAAAAACTTGAGTATGTCGACGCCCTGATCAAAAAGATCGCCGATAAACCTCCCAAAAAGGCCAAAGGCAAGAAATTCTGGGCCGCCTCCAGGATGAAAACCACTTTACGGACATATTACAAGCGTAAGAAAAAATTATACGCGGAAAGTTATGCTGATTTTCATGACTTTCATCTTAATAAGATCTTTGCCGGAAGCGGAGGGCATGACCCGAAAAAGAAGGCGTATAAACTGATCCGGCAATACCGGAAAGAACTTCTGGACTATGTGGCCCTGTGGACAGGCGAGAAAAAATACATTATCAACAGGCTCTTGAAAGACCTGGCGGATAGATCCAAAGATCTGGGGTTGGAAACAGGCGCGGATGAAAGGACTGCTGTTCTCAAAACAGCCGTTTACGTTACCGCCCAGATCATGAATTATCTTTACACCGGGGCATATAAGGGGAAAAATGAAAAAGCTTGAGATACTCGTGCTGTTCGACAGCGCCGGCACTCCGCCAGCAGATCAGGATTTTACCGAAGAGTTCAAAAAAGAGGAGTGGTTTACCGAAGCCGCGGTTATTGAGACATTAAAACAAACGGGGCATAAAGTCAGGATATTGGGCATCTATAACGATGTGCGGCTTATTCTGCGGGAGGTTGAGGAACACAGGCCGGATGTTGTGTTTAACCTGACCGAACTTTTTCTGGGGAAGGCTTCCCTGGACAAGAACATCCCTTCCCTTCTCGAACTGCTGGAGATCCCCTATACCGGTTGTAATCCCACGGGTCTTATGATCTGCAACAATAAGGCGCTCAGCAAAAAGGTCCTGACATACCACAGGATCAAGGTCCCCCAGTTCCATATCTTTCATAAAGGCAAGCGTATCTGGCAGCCCAGACGCCTTTCGTTCCCTATCATGGTCAAACCGGTGCAGGAGGAGGCTTCCACGGGTATCGCGCAGGCATCGTTCGTGGAAAACGAAAAAGATCTGCGTGACAGGGTCTTATTCATACATGAACGATTCGATATGGCCGCCATCGCGGAGGAGTATATCGACGGCAGAGAACTGTATGTCAGTATCCTGGGGGACAAAAAGCTGCGGACGTTTCCCATCCGGGAAATGAAATTTACGCAGGTCCCCGATGACGAACCGAAGCTGGCTACCTATAAAGCTAAATGGGACAGGAAATACAGAAAAAAATGGGGAATAAAAAACGAATTTGCCGACCGGCTTCCTGCGGGTGTCCCCGAAAAGATCATAAATATCTGTAAAAGGGCGTACCGGGCGCTGATGCTCGACAGCTACGGCCGGTTTGACCTGCGGCTGACCCCGAAAGGAGAAGTCTTTATCCTCGAAGCGAACGCTAATCCCGAACTGGCTCTGGGGGATGAATTCGCGGAGGCCGCCGAAAAAGCGGGGCTCAGTTACGACAAGCTTCTGCGAAAAATTCTTAATTTAGCCCTCAACCCATAAACTGTCCGCGTGTAATCCCGCTATCCCTCTCCCTCCTCTCCTAACATCTTATTTATATTTTCTCTGGCCTTTTCGTCGAAGTGGACAGCGGGATAGTAAGGTTTCTTCCCCAGTTTTTCCAGCAGATAATTTATCTCTGCTTTCCGGTTTATATGCTCCAGGTCTCTCTTTATCGCCACTCTTCGGAATTCTTCCAGGTCTTCCACCTTCTCCGAAAGTTCTCTGGTCTGCTTCTCGACCTTCCATTCCAATCCCGCTTTTGCCGCTTCAGCTTGCTTCAGCTTCTCTTTTGTTTCTCCCTTGGCCGCGGATATCACCGCGGCCAGGCCGAGTTCAAGGCATGACATCGAACTGTACATTTCTACGATCCTTGAAATAAACGCGTTAAACGCGCCTATAATCATGCCCAGCCCGGCCTCTTCGCTGTATCCTCTGACAGCCTCCAATATCCTGGAACGCGCCAATGTCCCGGTATCGGTTAGCCTGGAATCTTTTAAAACCGTGTGTTTTTCTCTAATTTCATCGAAAATACTCTGACAGATCTCAACTCCTGTTATGGGGACGATAATTTTTAAAAGTCTGTTTGTGAAGTCGATATATGAGCCCATTTCAGTTATCTCTTCCCTTTTCAGGCCTGCCGGGGAATATTCCCAGTGCGTTCCTTTTGTTCCTTTATTTTTCATCTTATTATGTCTTTATCTTTCCGTTTTCCATTAAAACGACCCGGTCACAGAAGCCCTCGGTCCCGCCGGGCTTTAATGCGGTATAAACCGCGGTGCTGCGGTTTCTTGTAAAATGTTGTCTAACAAATATTTTCAGTCTTTTTTCCGTTTGCCCGTCAATGGCCCCGAACGGTTCGTCAAGAAGCAGGATCTTCGGTTTGAATACGCACATCCGCAATAAGGCAAGTCTCTGTTGCTGCCCCCAGCTGAGTGTTGCCGGCTCCTTCTGTTTTACTTCTTCAAGGCCAAAAGTCTTCAGCCATTCCGATGTTTCAGGATTTGATCCCAAAATACTGTGCACATTTTCAAAAACAGTCATTCCGGGGCTGAAGCCGCAAAATCGCTGATGGCATGTTATCCAGAATTGATGCAGATATTGCGGAACAAGCAAAAGGCCTGAATCCATGCGTTCATGGGGTCTCAGCCTGTCGGTACAGGTATCATCCAGATAAATATGGCCGTTCTTTTGCCTGTATGCCCCCAGGGTCATTAACAATGTCGTTGTCTTTCCACAGCCGTTCGGACCGACCAGACCCAGGATCTCTCCGTCGTTGGCTTCTAAAGTCAGATCACTAAGCGCTTCGGTATCATCAAGCCGAAGAGATATGTTCTCTAATAAAAGTCTCATCCCACGGTTAAATCATTTCGCGCGAAGCTCAAATTGACAGGTCTCCTCGCCATGCCCCCAGCACAAAACTTCTCTTGCCACTATCAACCCTTTAAAATGCGCCGATAGCGCCCCTGCTATAAGCCCTCCCTCATAATGGCAGACTGGTTGTCCGACATTTAACATCCCCGCGCAGGATATACACTCATCCAGCCTGAGAACATTCGGAAAATCGTCTTTCCATTCCACAACGGAGATAACGCCTATTTTCATGCGCTCAACAAATCCCGTAAGATCAGCCATAAATTCCTTCGCGTTCTTCCCCCTTATTACCCTGCCCGAGACCAGATCTCTCCCGAGTTTAACTCCTATC
>QNCM01000082.1 GCA_003644505.1 Candidatus Makaraimicrobium thalassicum
GCCTTCAGGCGGTTCTTGGGGGTTCGGCTTGCTCTTGCGAAAACATCCGGAACCTCCGCGTGACATCCAACTGACGCCAGCGCACAATCTTGTGAAATTCATTATATAAACCGTTTCTGTCACAATCGTCTACACATGTAACACGCAGACGATTGTATGTCATGTCTTCGTAAAGTCGAGCAGATATGCCATGAGTAATATAATACTTTGCCAACATCTCGACACGAAGAAATGAACACCAGTGGGGTGTTCAAAAACCCTTTGTAAAAAGGCTTTCAAGTTTGAAGACCATCGGGACTTATTGAATTGATAAATTAAGGATATCTTGACTATCGAATCTTCTCCAACCGCCACCACGAAGTAACCTCAATACCCCATAAGGACGTTTTATTTTGCGTCCTTTTCCAATCTCTTCATCAATCCACTAAATGAACGCCTCTACAAGCAGCGTTTCTTTACCATAATTAGATGTCTCTGCATGAAGCACCCATACCGGCACGTAGAACCCTGTACCCTCTTTAAACTGGTAAAGTGTCTGATTATAATATCCTATTTCAGAATCAAAGATCTTGACCCTGCCTAAATAGGACATTGGATGCCTTTTTGGATTGGAAGTATAAAACTCCCCTCTACGGATTTTATCAATGATTTTAGATGAATCGTCTGTTACGTTAACGAGTTTCCGGTATCTAATATTTTCGTATATTCTCGGAAACTCCTTAAGTTCTCCTTTTTCTTCCAGAAAACATAATCGATCTCTGCAATTCTCATAACTTTCGTTTGAATCTACAAAACATGCCGCAATCAAATACTGTGTTGAATTTCCTGTGTACACTGGAAGATGCTCAACAGGCAGGTTCAAGGATGTTTCGATTGAGACTCTCTGTCCGGTCAGCAACCCTACCAACGCAGCACCCGGCTTCTCGCTAATCGGCGGATAATAGTCCAGAGTTTCATGGAGAAATGGAATTGCTGCAACAACAATGATCAGAATAATAAGTGATGTCAGCGTCTTTTTCAATATCTTCATTTATTCACCTATAAATAAAAAAGAAAATGGCTTTAAAGGGTATTCGCCCTTACAGCCATATTCATATCATTTCCTTTGCCATCCATCCCCTGGAATATCCATACAGGTTCATAAAACTCCTGTTTCGCGCCTGGAGCATTGGAGTAGTAGCCAAGAGGTACGTGTTTAGCCGCTCAGCATCGCCCTCATCATCTGGAGACTATTGAGACCCTGCTGCGTCCATGTTGCCAGCACTGTCATGATCCGCTCATGAATTGACGTCCCTTTTCCATTACGCAGCGTCCCTATGATCTTCCGCTGGACCACATGCTCGCGAAGTGCCCTTTCCGTTCTGTTATTGGTCGGCTCAACACCCGGATGAGTGACGAACGTGAACCAGTACTCAAACCCATTCTCTATCTTGCCGATGAGCTTTTTCACTTTCTCATTTCCGTAGCCTCTATTAATCCATCGTTTGAGCGTTGCTTGCGCATTATGCAACAGCTTCTCACGAATTTCAGGCGGAGGATCACTTTCAAGTGCGTCAGTCAGTTTTTGGTAGAGTCTCGTGAGTGCTTGGTGTAAAGGAACCGCCTCCGCAATCTGCTCGGCGAGATCCTTTGATTCTCGCAGTAGATGCGCCCAACAACGCTGGATACGGTTTGTAAAACTGGAATATGGTTTCCAGCCGTCACACACGATTATTCCCTTGAATCTCCTCGTTAGAACCTCCATCAGGACTTTCGTGCCCCTGCTCTTCCGAATCACAATAAAAGTCTCTGACGGTGTGGTGAATACCCAGATCCAGTACTTCATTCCCTGAACTTTGATTGACGTTTCATCTGCATGTAGAATAGAAGCGTTGCGAACTCGGTCCAGAATTGTGTCATATACTGATTGAACTGCATCGGCGGCACGACGGGTGATATCGAGTATTGTAGCGGCACTAATGTCCAATCCGTACTGCCGCAACAGTGAGTTTCGGATCTTCCTGTAGGGCAGCCTATCCTCATATTTCAGCAGTGCCGCCTGAGCAATCGTGTTGTTACCAAATATGCCTTCTTTTGGACAACTTGCATCGGTTGCAACGACTTCTTTCTGGCAGTATGGGCAGGTATAATGTGCAATTTTGTATTCGGTGACGGTGACAGGTTGTGGTTCCGGAATCTCCTCGATGATCTTCGATTCCACGCTATACGGCTCGCCAAGCTCAGTTCCGCAGTCGGGACATCGATCTTTCGTGACCTCCACCTGCCTATCGGGCTTTGCAGGAGGTCTCGTTACCCCATTATGCCCCTTCTTCTGCCCCGGCCTCTTCTCACCGCCTTCATTCTGATCTTTTTTGCGGTTGCCGTTACGCTTCAGGCTTGGTGGGGTATGTGCGTTCTCATACATAGCCAGTTTGGCTTCGAGTTCCTTTATGCGTCCTTTGAGCAACTCGTTCTCACGCTTAAGTTGCCTGATGATCTCGTCTGTATCCATCGTCCTCTTGAGAGGGGAATGCTGTTATAATATAGAAGTTTTGTGGTCGAAAATGTGTTTTAGATTGATCCGGAAGAAATTGGGGGTGGAGCGGTGGTTATGACGAGGGAGCTAAACACATACGCCAAGAGTTATGTTCTGAACCACAAACTCACTGATTGGTCCAACATGCGTTCTTATGGTCTCACCTTTTTGAAGTTTTTGATGTCAGCGCACAATGCTGTGAAACTCGTTATATAAGTAATTTATGTCACGATCGTCTACACCCCTAACACGCAGACGCTTGTAGGTTCTTATGTCTTCGTAAGGTCGAGCAGATATGCCATGGGCAACATGATGCACTTGACACGAAGAAAGAAATAGCGCAGTGCTCAAAATCGTTTTGCACGTCTTAATAAATGTTCATTTCTCACTAACTCAACAGTGACTGTGATTTTTGTTCCAGACGTTTCGATAACTTTGGCGCTCGTGTCCGATTCGGCACTAACACAAACGCCGCCAGTAAAATTACGATAAATATTGGCATTGAACGGATCATATCATGCATTAGCCAGTCCACTCCACTTGCCGGATATGTTGCACAGAGCATCACACAACTATTGCACCAATCCCGATATTTATTTTTCCCGAAACAGGGTCTTTGCCTATAGTTATGTGAAATTCCTTCCAGGAATATACATCTGTCTCACACATCTTTGTAGTATTATTATCCACGGTGACCTTTAGCGTACACTCCTTCAACCATCGGAATTTAAGCAGAAATGGTCTGGGATAGCGTATCTCTTCTTTCGGATCCAACTCAAAAGTTTCTTTGAATATGGATTTATTATGGTGATCAAATATCTCGATAACTACCTCGTGATTGCTAACATCTCCGTTCTTTAAGGAGAACAGGGGTAATGGAGGACCAGCGAGATAAAAAGGAAAAATAACATAAAAGCCCACTACAAGCAATACTACAATTCCCACACCAGTTAATATTTTATATCTTGTTTTCATATTCGCACACCAAAAAATAAAAAATTGGAGTGATTTTAATCACCCCATATATTCTCATTGACGGTTGCTCTGCATGAACTGCACCATATATCCGTTCCCTGCCATGCATAATAATAAGTCATTATACAGACTGGACCCCAGTAACCATGGTCATCGGCATTGAAGAGATGAGAAGTCTCATGCTGGACAATACTGTCATGCGGCCAATCCACGCCACTTGCCGTGTCCGAGCATACTGCATAAAATCCATCCCAATATGCCATACCATTATGATCCATATTACGCAGCCATCCTAGCACTATGTCATTCTCATGAGTTACTGCCCAACTGCAATCACCTGCTAGATCGTCAAGTGCGTCACTGCAACTGTCCGCTGGACTGACATCACTCGCGTCCCAATAATTCCAATACCAGCGTATGTCATTGCTAACGCCGAACTCTTGCACAAATCGGTACAACGCGTCGCCTGTATCACCCACGATATCCTGCGTTGGTCTATGTCTACTATCTGTTGCTACAAAGATGGCTATGTCTATCCTTCCATTGATGGCATGAGGTCCTTCATGAGGTCCTCCACGAATTCCAGCCAACGGTTCTGCGTGTCCTAAATCCTTTATCTTCCCGCTTTTAACGAGTCTTTCCACCTCTTCGTTGGGAAGGGGGATGCCGTCAACAACGTCCAATTTAGGATTTGCCGGGTCCACATCATACTCCTCTATATACCGTTCCTTCGCGTCTTCTATGATGGCGCGCATCTTCTTCGTGCTTATCACGATGTCATAATCCTCGCCTTCTTTCAGACCCTCTGGTGGTTCGCCGGTCTTGGTCGCTATAACTCTGGTGTCGCTATCCAGGATTGTCCCATTCAGGTAGTTGGGTAGCTCATTCGTTGCGAACAATACGTCGTTTTCAGTCACGTTGTATCTGCGGTACATATCCTGCAGATCGTCTATAGCGAGCTCCGGTTCCTTCGAACCGTCTCCACTGACTGCTGATGCAAACACCACTCCTATGAGTAGTGCTGTTATCAGCACTGTTGCTGCTATTCCGAATCCTTTCGGTTTCGTTGTTCCTTTCATGTCGTTTTCCTCCTTTGGTTTGTGTTCTATTGTTCCCCGGAGGCGCGACCATAAACATGATCCTGCCTTCGGGCGGTTCTTTGGGTTCGGCTTGCTCTTGCGAAAACATCCGACCCTGCGTAACATCCTTCTGATGCCCGCGCACAATCTTGTGAAACTCATTATATAAACCGTTTCTGTCACGATCATCTACATATCGGCACAAAACGTGTAGATGATCGTGACAGAAAACTTAAGAACGATAATAATCACAATTCCATACAAAATATCGACTCCTGTGGAATTTAGGCGATTAATAATCACGATAGCTAATAATCGAAAAACTTTTCCGGAATTGGTGGTTGTAGATCGAATACTTTTGCCCCTATATCCTTAATAGGTTGCATATAGTCGATTGAATACGGTTTGAGGCAAAACATTATTTGTTTACCGGTCTTATTTTCTACTTGAATAGGCGCATCTATAACTTGAGATATTAAATAATACCTACCATCCGCTAAATATATTGTAATATCATAATCCGAAGACATCGAACGCTCCAGAGGCATCTCAACGTGTTCAGCAGCTACCCCCCTGTTAAAAAGCTCTGTAAACGAATTCAGCTCATCTAAGATATATTCCACTGGCACTTTCTCGGTACTTTGGTATATGTATTTTTTATCATCATATACGCCAATCTTTAGTTCAGCTTCGCCATCGATTATATGAATGTAGATATGATCTATACCCTGCATTCTATTCGCATTGATTTGTACTATTTCCGAACCAAACA
>QNCM01000083.1 GCA_003644505.1 Candidatus Makaraimicrobium thalassicum
GTTATGACACAGTCTCCGGAAGTGTGAGTGTTTGAGTAGTGGGTATTTACAGAACGAAAAAAACGGGTATAATAAACATGGGATATTTTTTTTGACATCCGTCCCCGTAGCTCAGTTGGATAGAGTACCGGCCTCCGAAGCCGGGTGCGGCAGTTCGAGTCTGCCCGGGGACGCCAACCTTTTATCAGATCCCCCGGAGCTCTACTGTTTCGACAAAGTCTTCCAGAATGCCCTGAAAACGCCGGAGATCATTTTTGGAGTACGGCCTGATATCCCGAAAGTTTTTGTCATAGGTGACCCCGGGACGGAATTGCTGGAGACAACATTTTTTTGCCCCTTTTATCATCTTCCCCATCAGGCGAATATCTTCCTCATCTACTATTCCCGGGGCACAGGTCGTACGAAATTCATACGGGACGGTTGACAAGATCAGAAGGCGGATACTTTCGGACAGGGCTTCCTCAATGTCGTCTTGCCCGGTCAGAAGGGAATATTTGGAAAACGACGTTTTTATATCTATCGCCACATAATCAAGAAGCCGGTCGCGCAGCAGATATTCGAGCTGCCCTGGCCTCGATCCGTTGGTATCAAGTTTGACCTTGAACCCCAGGGCTTTTACGCGCCTTACAAAATCGGGAAGGTCTTTATGGATGGCCGGCTCACCGCCGGTAATAACAACGGCCTCTATTATATTTTTCCTGCGGGTAATATAATCCAGCACGTCTTTTTCGGAAAAATCAAAATGTCCGTCAAAGGTTATCAGCTCGGGGTTCTGGCAGTATCCGCAATGAAAGTTGCATCCCTGCACAAACACTGTCGAAGCCAGATACCCGGGGAAATCAACCAGCGACAGGTTTTGCAACCCTGCTATTATCATTCTGTGTTCCGTTCTCCGCCGCGTTCATGTTCAAACTGTATTTCTTCCTGTCCTTGAACTCCTCCACTTTTCCTTTGTTCCAGGACTGGACAGGCCTGAAAAAACCCGTAACCCGCGCAAAAACCTCGACGCTGCATTTCCTCCCGCTCATGTCAGGACCTCCTCCTTGCTGGTATTCTCTTTTTCTTCACCGCTTTCATCATACGGACATACAAAATGTTCCCCGGGGATATAGCCGTGAACGGAACATATCGTGAATGACGGCGATATGGTAAAATAGGGCATCCGGTAATTCTGGGCTATCTTCCGGACAAGTTTCTTGCACACCTCGATATCCTCCACCCGCTCACCGAGAAAGATATGAAATACCGTCCCTCCCGTATAAAGGGACTGTATATCGTCCTGATGATCCATGGCGGCAAAAAGGTCCTCCGTATAATTTACGGGAAGATTCGATGAGTTGGTGTAGTACGGCTCGTCTTCTCCCTGCGTTATGATGCCCGGGTACCTCTCCCGGTCGATCCTGGCCAGGCGGTATGTCGTCCCTTCCGCCGGGGTGGCTTCCAGATTGTAAAAATGTCCCGTTTGCTCCTGGAACTCCATCATGCGCTCGCGGATGTAATTCAACAGTTCCAGCGCGAATGCCCTGCCCGCGGTGGTACTGATGTCTTCCTTTAAAAGGTTCAGGCACCCTTCATTTACCCCTACAAGCCCGATCGTAGAGAAATGGTTCGCCCAGCAGGTCCCCTCCCTTTTACTGATATTTGACAGATAATGATTTGAATACGGGTATAACCCCTGTTCCGTAAGCTGTTCCAGTATCTTTCTCTTTATCTCCAGCGCATCCCTGGATATGCGAAGAAGTTCATCAAGCCCTTTGTAAAAATTTTCCCTGCTGCCGGACATATAAGCCAGACGTGGAATATTAAGCGTAACCACCCCTATCGACCCGGTAAGCGGGTTGGATCCGAAAAGCCCGCCGCCTCTTTTGCGCAGTTCCCTGTTATCAAGGCGCAGGCGGCAGCACATACTCCTGGCGTCATCGGGATCCATGTCACTATTGACAAAATTCGAGAAGTAGGGGATGCCGTATTTTGCCGTCATCTCCCAGAGCCCTTTGAGATCGGGGTTATCCCAGTCAAAATCCCTGGTTATATTATACGTGGGTATGGGGAAGGAAAATATTCTACCTTTGGCGTCTCCTTCGATCATGACCTCGCAAAAAGCCTTATTGATAAGGTCCGCCTCATGCTGGAAATCCCCGTACTTCTTATCCTTGACCTCTCCCCCGACGACAACAGCCTCATCCTTGAAAGAGTCCGGGATCGTCAGGTCCATGGTAATATTGGTAAAAGGCGTCTGAAACCCAACGCGGGTAGGCACATTAATATTAAAGATAAACTCCTGCATGTACTGTCTGACCTGGGGATAGGAAAGTTTATCGTAATGAACGAACGGCGCTAGAAGAGTATCAAAATTGGAAAACGCCTGCGCGCCAGCAGCTTCCCCCTGAAGAGTATAGAAGAAGTTCACTGTCTGGCCGAGCGCCACACGGAAGTGTCTGGGCGGTTTTGACTCCACTTTGCCGTATGCCCCTCCGAATCCCCGCGTAAGAAGGTCTTTCAGGTCCCAGCCGCAGCAATACGCGCTTATGGAACCCAGATCATGGATGTGGATATCGCCTTCCAGGTGTCTTTCGGCGATCTCTTTCGGATAGATACGGTCAAGCCAGTATTTGTTGGATACGGCGGTCGATATAAAATTATTCAGCCCCTGGAGGGAATATTCCATATTCGCGTTTTCCTTTACGCGCCAGTCCTTCCGCTGGATATAATTATCGACCATGTTGACGGCATCGCTGAGAAGCGCTTTTGTCCGGCGCAGTTTGGCATGCTGTTCCCTGTAAAGAATGTACGCTTTGGCGGTCCTGGCGTGTCCGTTCTCTATCAGGACTTTCTCCAGAAGGTCCTGAACGTTCTCAACGGTGGGGATCCGGTCTCCCTTGTACAATACCTCCAGAAAAGAGATCATCTGCCGGGTCAGATCCTTCGCCTTTTCAACATCCTCTCCGCCCACGGCTTTGGCCGCCGCGAAGACCGCGGCCTCGATCTTTTTCGGCTCAAAAGGTTCCAGCCGTCCGTCTCTTTTTCTGACAAATTTGATGTCCGTCGAATACATTTGTTACCCTTTCTCTTTATAAAATAATATCGGAAGGCAGAAACATATAAGCTCACATTATAGAAAAGCCAGTCAAAAAATACCATATATTGTTCCTCTTGTCAATAGAGACACAATATATAGTTAGCCGCAAAAAAGTTGGATTTTTCCTCTTGACGCCTGATCCGGTGATCTTTCCGGTGTCTCGAACTTTGAGGAATACTGTTCGGGCGCGAAGATCTTCTTTTTTACTTCCCTTTAGAACCGAATGGGGCCTTAAATACCTCTGTTAATTCTTCTGTCGTCTTCTTCAGCGTCTCAGAGGTTCCCTTGACGACCTCTGTTGTTTTTTCTACGGTTTCCGTTGCCACCCGCCCGGCGCTCACAAGCGTATTAGAGACCGTATCCTGTAATCCTTTCAGATCAAAATCGGCAAGTCCGGCTATCGTTGTATTCATGAGCGCTTTTACTACAATAATGCTGACAAGGGCATGCGGATCTGTAATATTCCTGTATTGCTCATCGAGGTTCACGTTAAATTCTCTTACCGAAGGGCTCCCGCCTTTGGAATAATCCTTATATATAACCTTTCCGATCTTTAAATTCAAAGTATCTATCTGTATTTCAGGAACTTTTCCTTTCTCCGCGGCTTTCGGCTTCCTGCCTTGTTTCTGGGCCTGCACTACCTTAAGCGCGTCCAGATTAAGCTGGCCCTTTTCATTATTTACAACCACGAATTCATTCATATTAATGCGCATCTCTTCTAAATGGATCTTCCCTTTGAATATGGCCGGCAGATCATAATCAATATATATTTCAGGCATATCCAGCATTATTCTGTCTTTGTAACCTTTTGGATTATAGAGCCGAAGGTTTTTTATTTTCACTAAGGTGTTGATCAATCCTACCCTGAAATTACTCACTCTAAGCTCAAGGCCTGTGACCAATTCCATGCCTTTTTCAACGGAAACCCTGACAAGCATATCCTTGGAGATTGACAATACCAGCACAACGGCCAGAATACCGATTACCACAAACAGGATCTTCTTCATAGCTACACCAACCTCCTCGTAGTTTTGACAGCTTCTCTCATCGCTTCATCCGGAGCGGAAGCAACCGGTTGCTCTTCCGCCGCAGGCTTCTCAGTCCCCAAATGCAGCATTTCCGGGTATTCTCCCGCCACAAGATACGCGGTCTCCAGGACGAATACAATTTCGCGGACGCGTTGGTATTGGAAAAATTTTTCAATAGTGCTCTTTACCCGCCAGGAAAACATAAATGCGAGACCTGCCGTTACCCCGGGGGCCAGGATCATGCGATACCGGGCAGGATCCGAAAAAAACAGAATATTGACCGCGATAAAATCGACGGCCATCATTATCCCGCTGATCAAAAGCAGGGAACGTGTCATATACCATACAGAAGACATGAACCGGACATGCGCTTCATTTCGGATGATCTTGGAACATTTTTCCGGAGCAAAATATTGAAGCCTGATCTTCAGTACATTTATAAAATTTTTGGTCCTGTGTTTTATTTTTTTGTTTTCCAGTGTATCCCATGGCACTATATCGGCTAAGTGCCGGAGCCCGCGATGTTCCAGATAATCTTTAAGGTGGCTGTAAGGGAACTGGACGTCTGCCAGTTGTGGTTCCTTATCTTCTTTTATCTGAACGACCCAATGTTCGTGTTTCTTGTCCAACCGTTCTTTCTCTCTGAAAGGATTTATCCCTGTCTGCCTGTAAAAACTTCTAAAATCAGGTCCCTTGGGATCCTGGCGAAAATACAGGAACCCAAATACATAGGAAAGCACGAGCGTCATACCGATCAGCAAGTAGTTATAAATAGGGTATGTTTTTGAGAAGCCTACCGGAAATATTGGATTATTTAAAAACTCGAATGGAACAATTTTTGACAATCCCCATATGTGCCAAAACAACATAATACCTGTTATCCCCATAAACAGGAAACCTGGAACGAGACTCCCTAAAAAATCCACGAAAAGAGATTCAAAAATAATACCATAACCCCTGCCGGAACCTAACTCTTTGTTTCGCATCATTTCTCCTTATGCGGAATCCATCGGGAAAGTATCCCCTTTTTTGATCTTAAAGCTTCCATGCCATATGGATATCATATTATACGTCTATACGGCAAAA
>QNCM01000084.1 GCA_003644505.1 Candidatus Makaraimicrobium thalassicum
GCCAGATACATCGTGATCGCCGCCGTCAGCGTTGTCTTGCCATGGTCAACGTGACCTATGGTCCCGATGTTCAAGTGCGGCTTTGTCCGTTCAAATTTCTTCTTGGCCATCACTACCTCCTTACTGATCTATCAGTGGAGCCCACGGCCGGAATCGAACCGGCGACCCCATCCTTACCATGGATGTGCTCTACCAGCTGAGCTACATGGGCCACCTTATCAAACTAAAAATAATTGTATTCCTCCGCTGCAAAAATAATGATAAACCCGCCCATTAGCTTGACTTATGCCAGCGTCAGGGGAACATTTATCATAAAATCATTCTCTATATTTGAGATGTCGGAATATAGATTCTACCAAAAAAGCTTTTTATGTCAAGGAGTATTTATGATTTTTTCTATATTCCCGATCCCGCATCGTAACCAGTGTCTGATGCGGGATCGAAACCGTTAAACAGCATGAAGAACGAGCTGGAGACTGTCGTGGATATCCTGAAATTTTTCAACCGCCATACGGGTGATCGGCGGCAGGGCAAGCGATATGGCGAGGTTCAACCTGGTGACAGGATCGTGATGGATCATATTATCGAGGGTCTCCTCCGTTAGCGTCACGTCTTCCATGAACACATCATATAAGTTTTGCAACTTTCCGCAAAGGGCCTTTCTTAACTGCGGCAGTTCGTCCCTTCTCTGCGCCGCGACCAGAGCTGCTTTGGCAAGGCCGATCGTCAGCGCCGCCTCGAAGTTCCTGAGGAGGACACTGCCGTCCCCATCCGCGGTAAACCCTTCCAGGGCGACCGGGTACTGGTTCGGCATCAGGCCTGTCTTTCCGTCCCTCGCCCTTTCCAGGAGCGCTTTTGAAATCAGGGGTATCTCGATCGCGTTTTCCCGCCTCCCGGCGTTGATGCGTTTCCCCGTCAACTCACCGATATAGCCGTACATGTCAAGCTGCAGCGCTTTTGTTTTGATCTCCTCCGTCAACAGAGCCACTGCCTCGAGTTCCGGCGCCGCGTTCCTGATATCGTTCGCCAGCGCATCCGGCACTATGCCCCCGCCGGAAAGGTCGGGTTTCTCAAAAATAAAATTAACGTTCTCAAGTTCCGAACATGAAAGGATAAGATACGCCCAGGTTTCCATGTTCCCTCGCAGGTCATTCCTGGATATCAATGACAGGTCTATAACTATATCTATGGGGATCTCTCTCCCTGCCGCTGCCGCCTCATCAAGCGCTTCGATCAGGTAACTCCTGACCCTGGAAAACACCTGCCGGCTTCTGCTGTCGGTCCCTGTGATTATGTTTTTCGCTTTTATTTTCTCTACTTCAGGTATTTGCGTGAACGCGTCTTCCGGGAACAGGCTCAGCTGCTCGTAAACCGGTTCCGCGACTGAGGCCGCCGGCTTTATCGTTGGCCTTCTTACTTTATCAAGCAGCCTTTTTGCCCCGTCCCCGGAAATTGAAAGATAAAGATTCTCCTCCTTTTCATCTTCGGGTAATTGTTCCCACCAGGAAAGATTGACGATCTCAAATCCTGTTCCAAAAAAGAACCGCTTCGCGCTTTTGCCTTCCTGCGCGTATCCTTCATCTTCCGCGGGATGCACCACAAGTATCTGTTTTGAGCTTTCTGTTTTGAGATCAGCCGTGATCTCCCCGATCACCGCCGCAAGGAGGACCTCGCCCACCCCCTCTCCCCTGTATCCTTCTGAAACTTCCATACGGGCTATCATCCAAACCTCACGCTGCCACGACTCCTCTTTTTCGACGAACGTAAACTGCTCTTTATGGAAATATGCGATACCCAGCAACCCGCCCCTTTCCGTCCTGAGCCTTACAAAAAATCCTGGCTGGCCTTTTTCAGCGGCGTTATCCAAAGAATGGTTCCACTGTCGTCTTCTAAAATAACGTTTCTCTTCCCCATCGAACCACGCATCCAGCGTCTCGTTTATTTCCCTCCGGCCGGAGACCTGTTCCGCATAATATATCGTATCGCCGGTCCGGAATCGCCCATTTAGACGGCCGCTGCTGTTTGCGCCCCCATTGCTCCCCGCGTTTGTGCCCTCTGTGCCCTCCGCGTGAAACCCGGTATCCCGGTCGGGGGAATACGCGATGCCGCGCGCGTATTCGAGTATGGAATCTTTCAACTCCCGGCTGCTGCCGGTATCAAATTGAAGGCGGTCTATCCGGCCGGAACCGCCGAAAAAAGCAACGGCGAATTCTCTCAACGCTTTGTCAGCGGCGTCCCTGTATTCAATGCCCGGTATGTTCAAAACTTTTATCAAGTTATCGACCCAGGTATGAACTGAAGCCTCAAAAAAAGCTTTATCGGCTTTCTCTATTTCATAAAAATCCTCAAGATCAACGCCATAGCCGAAGATATCTGAATTGATTATTGAGCCGTGCTGAGACTGAATGATGCCTTTTTCTATAATACACCTTAAATTCCTGCCGTAATTTCCGGAAAGTTCCGATAAAAACTCATCTATTGTCAGCCCTGATTCCTCCACGATCTTATCAAAGACATCCCTATCGGGCTTTTCCTCCTTGAAAAAGACCGACAGACGGCGATAATCACCGACCGGGACGCGCAAAGAAACGCAATAAGGGCCTTCCAGGGGCAAAACGTCAAGTGTCCACCGCGTCAATTTTCCGCCTTTTGCCAGCAGGAACGATTCCCTTTCCAGCGGGTCGCCGTTATAAACTCCCAGACCCACTGGATGACGCGTTCCTACCTGGTGCCACCAGTCAAGGAATATGCCCGGCTTATCCACATGTTCCTCAAACGTTGTTGAAGGAAAATCGTAACCGATATTGTGCCTTTTGTACGCCGGCGTGCCCGCGTTCTTGAATTCAAGGCCAAATACATGCCGTTTATTCAATATCCTGTCCCGGGCATCCTTCTCCTGTCCCGCGATCTTTATCCCCTCTCCTGCCCTTACGGTGGTGATCATGTATGGAACAGGCAATAATAACGAACGTCCTCCCACACCCAGCACAGGCATCTCGAACGGCTGGCCGTCCCTGCCGTATACTCTCTTCAATCCAAACCTGTCATAAACCTCCTGATCGCTGAGAGGCCGGATATAGCGCGTATTAGGAGCCTCCTCCTTCTTTACATAAAAGGGGCCGGTTGTCAGCAGCAATGCTCCTTCTCCGCTGTTCATGATCCCGTCCATATATCCGGGCAGCTCAACACCGGGAGGCATATCCCATGAACTGCCTTCCTTAATATATACATGAGCCTGAACAGGGACAAAGGGACTACCCTGTTTAAAATATTTTCTTTGCCCTGTTTCACCGTCAGTGATAATACTGGCTGCCTGCCGGGAAACAGCCTCTTCCACCCCCCGGGCAGCTTCTTCCCTGAGAGTATAAAAAGCTTCGCTTGCGGTTATCGGAATAAAAGCGGGTTTCTCCTCGATCTTCACTATGCTTCCATCCCCCGAGAGATCCTCTAAAGCCTTACAGTCCGACGTTATCATAAATCTCTGCCCTTTCCGGGAGCCGTGACATAACTCAACCTCTATTACCACGGAATCTTCGTCCCGTGCCGGATCGGAGACCACATTCAATAAACGCTCCCCGGGTGTATCGGGAATTATAGAGTGCCACTTATCGAGCATGGCATTTATATCCCGGAATGGCATACCGGGGTTCTTCAGGACGGTCGCAAGGATTAACGCTGTCTCGACCCTGACCCGGGCCTCATATTCCCAGCCGGCAATATCCAGTATCGGTTTAAATATGGACTGTACCTGGAGGGCAGTTCTGCTGACCGGAATGTTCGGCTGCGGCAGTGACCACGAAAAAGTATTTACGAAAACCAGGCATACTGCCGCCACGGCTGTGATCTTTAACCGGATTCTGCGGCCAGTCTGGAATATATTCATCTTTCTCCCACCTGCTGATCTTTTTCCCAGCTGCTGGATGTCTGTCCCGCATAGCCGGGGGGTTAAACCCCGACTGCTTGGACCTGCCGCAAAACCGGGATCTGTCATAAAATCAAAGATAAACCAGTATAACACAAACCCTTACGTTAAAGCTATATAAAGTTAGATAAATATTGTTTTCTTAACTTTCCGCCGGCGCTTCACGATCCAACAACAATACAGGGGGGGCACACTGACCATAAAAAAGGCCTCTCTCTGAGTAATATCTCAAAAAGAAGGCCTTTTAGATCAGTGGAGCGAGCGATGGGAATCGAACCCACATAGGAAGCTTGGAAGGCTTCTGCACTACCACTGTGCTACGCTCGCTCCGTGTGGTCAAATGTTATGCTAAGTGATGATATATATATTCTGTTCTAATGTCAACGTTAAAAATATTTTAGCGTTACATTCCAGAACAGGTCTGATACCAGGGTCATGACGCTTCCAGACTCCACCTCAGAAACATCCCTGTTTCCCTCCCCGGCTTTGATCTCAGAACGATCTTCCTTAACCGTAATCTCCGTCTTCTCCTCGAAAACACTCATATCCTCGTAAATAGGAGCGGTCAAAGATGTACCAAACGCCGTAAAACAAGTGCCGGCCTCCACTCCGGCAAAAGCAGAATGAGTTTTCACGCAGGCGGGCTGAACCACAATACACCAGGTTACAACAGAGATCAGTAGCACCCGTATCATGACATCCCTCATCTCCCCTCCTTTTTTTTTGACCGCCGGACCTTCCCCTGGCCTTCCTTTACACGGCTCCGCCTTAAACGAATATAAGCATCAATCCGATCGTGAGAACAAGCAAAGCTGCTGTTCTGAAAAATAGCAGAGGCTTGTCCGCCCACCAGTCCAATATCCTTTCAGAGGTTTTTGATGTGATTAAAATAATGGCCTTTATCGCCAGGACTATTCCTGCCAGTCCTATGATCTTCGGAAGGAGCCCCCGCGCCTTTATTACGCTCCCTATCAGAAGGAATCCGAAGATCATCATAAACCCGTATACAACCCGTCTTATCCTGCGGTTCATCTTCTTCTTCAGCCGATTTCTGAGGATTTGCGGTTTGATCAGCCACAATACGCCAAAAACGATCCATATGATACCCAGTATTTTAGAAAGCATTGAACATTCCCCTTACGGCTTCCCCTTCCCGGGAGCGGGCCTGTCC
>QNCM01000085.1 GCA_003644505.1 Candidatus Makaraimicrobium thalassicum
GTCTATCTGAAAGAGGATGGTAACTACTTCAACTACTCTGTTGGACCTGACGTGCACGGAGATGACTATCTGTACGGCGACTTTGAAGTGAGAACACCAGCAAGAATCGTTGTTACCGATTTGGAAGTGCCAGGGCTGGTAAACGGCGATGATTTGTTCACAACCAATGTAACAGTAGAGAATGTTGGAGGATTATCTGGAAACGACACTGTTGAGGTCAATCTGGTAAACCCATTAAATGAAGGTATTATCTATGACACAAACGCCACAAATGTAACACTGAATGCAGGTGAAAACACAACTGTACAATTACAATTAATGGCACCACTGGAAGAAGGGAGATACGCAGTAATTGCACAAACTCTTGATACTGAAGAACCGGTGCCAGACGATGACGAGAGATGGGCTTTTATCGGTGTAAGAAACATATATGCAACAGATTTACACCTTTCATCAGACGATGACGTGAAGATGACCTCTTACCGGGGTACGACATCCACACTTGCAGTGCATCATGGAGATAATCTGACCTGTGAAGTTGTTCTTGAGAACTTCGGTGCAAATGAAACGACAGAGACCCTGACCATTGGTGTATACCAAATCTATGGATACGGGTGCTATGAATCCGAGTGCTATGAATCAGAATGGATACCAGTTCTCACGAAGAACAGGGAGATTACACTCGCAAGTGGAAACAATACGACCGAGGTATTTGAATTTGTGGTTCCATACGATGTACCAAATGGGTTATACATCCTCAGAGCCTGGACACATGACAAAGGCGTGCAAACACCAAATGACATCGCTGATTGGTGGAGCCAGTTAGGACCTTATGAGACGAGCGGACAATTCAGGATAGGATACGGTGAGGTTGAAATCACGGACATAAAAGCAAAGCCAGGGATCGTTGATGCAATGGGCTTTGTTAACATCCGTATTACCGTGAAGAATATCGGAGACGCGGCAATAACAGATAATTTCTTCAGTGAGCAGTACTATCCGCTCATCGTGAACATATCGAGCAACATAACGACGACATGCCATGCAAAAGAGATTGGAACATTATACCCGGGTCAAAACCGCACGATAAGTTTCATATTCTTCAATACAGAAGAGTATGGACGATATGACGTGAATGCGACCGTGGACGCATCATCCTATGGACTTGCAGGGTTCGAATATATCTGGAGCGGATGGAACGAGATACTCGAGACATCAGCATCTGGCGATGACATCATATATGGCTGGATATATCCTGGTGAGAATGGCGAGCTTGATTCAGTGCCTGCTGGAGACGATTACATCGATTGGGACTGGTGGGAAGACGAATATTACATCAATCCTGGTGTGAATAACATACTCGAGACATCAGCATCTGGCGATGACATCGTGCGAGGAGTGATACTTCCTGGCGAGAATGGAGTGATTGATTCTGTGCCCGGTGGAGATGACGAACTGGAGATGGAAATCGTTCCAGCATCGGTGGATACAAGATCAACAGACAGTACAGACTTCTACGTCGCATCCTTTGATGTCGATGTGAGCAGCACAACGGTAATCACAGGAAATGCAACCAATCTGACTGTAAACGTATCGTCTGTCTTCGATGGAACACCGATTGATGGTGCGGAAGTAACACTCAGAGGCGCTGGCATGGACATGACGAACACGACAAATTCAAGCGGTATAGCGGTATTCAACGATATAAACGCAACTGGATCGGGCATAATCAAAGTTGTTGCAGAGAAAGGAGACGAAAGAGGGATAACAAAGATAACTGCGATAACAATGACCGAATTCGATCCGGCAGACACGAACAAGGATCGAGTTGTTTCAATGATCGAACTGATGAATGCGATCGGTAAATGGAAAGCAGGGACTTATTCAATGGGCGACCTGATGACATCAATAGCAAGATGGAAGGCAGGAAGCTATTAGATATAAAATTGCGGGGATTACTTTTTTACCCCCCATTTTTATTTATTTGAATAAAACAATAAATAAGAGGAGCGAACATGAGGAATAATAATACTTTTGTTTCTGGAATCATCCTATTAGCCGTGATTTTGCTCTTAGTTTCTACATCAGTAGTTTCTATTTCTGCATTGGCAAGTGCTGACGCGGACGTGGTTAGAACACTGCCCTCAAGTGCCTCACCTGGAGATGTAATTACTGTACAACTGGATGTTGTAGTCGGTTCTGCAAGTTATTATGCAATAGATGAGCAAATTCCCATTAACTGGGAGATAATAAATACATCTGGAGATACTACAGAACCGGGGCATGTGAAATGGATTGTCATGTCTGGTGTAGAGGATACTACTTACACATATTCTGTAAAGATACCAACGAACGCATCAGGAAAAACATTCTTCAATGGTAAATACCAGATGAGTGAGATGGATGCATCAGCGGACATCAGCGGAGATAATGCAATTCAAATTTATGCTGCTGGAACTGGTGTTACAAGGACACTGCCGGATAAAGCAAATTCAGGCGATATAATTGATGTGGAACTTGATGTAAAAGTGGGAAATGCGACATATTATACAGTTGATGAAACAGTTCCAGGTGGTTGGGAGATCATATCAGCATCCGGTGGCGGAGATTATACATCTGAGAGTGGACACGTAAAGTGGATCATTCTTAATGATGCTAAAGATACAACATATACCTACAGGATAAAGATACCAGAGGTAGCAGTTGGATCCTATACATTCTCTGGATATTACACCTTTGAAGGAATGCCTGAAAGTAATATAGAAGGTGATGAAGATGTTTTTGTTTATGCAACTGGCGTTAAGCGGGGATTGCCTGAAAGGGCAGCACCCGATAGCACAGCAGACGTGATGCTGTATGTTAACATTGGAACTGCCACACATTACACGATAGATGAACAAGTTCCGGATGGGTGGGTTATTACCAATGTTTCAGGCGCTGGAAATACTTCTGAGGCAGGGCATGTGAAATGGATTATTACAGCAGGTGCGAAGGATACAACGTATACTTATAGTGTAATTATACCCTCGGAAGCAGAAGGGATATACTCCTTTAACGGAGAATACATGATGGAGGGAATGGGAAGCACTGTAGACATATACGGCGACCGGGATGTAAGTGTTGGTGCAGGAATCGTTACGAGAATGCTCCCCTCAATTGCAAATGCTGGTGATAAGATTACAGTGAGGTTGGATGTAGATGTGGGCACTACAAATGCATATCTCATTGATGAAGAAGTTCCAACCGGATGGACTATTACAGGTACATCAGGCGATACATCAGAAGACGGTCATGTGAAATGGAATGTGACATCAGGAGCGGTTGATACTGCATATTATTATGATGTGTCCATACCACTCGAGGTGTCCGGGAAGTATTTCCTTAACGGGAAATATATTTTCGAAAACATGAGTGAGGAAGTAGCTATCAGTGGAAGTGATTGCATTGATGTCCAGAGTGTAGGCGTATCAAGAATGTTACCGACAGTTGCGCTACCAAATAGTACCATAGAAGTGGAACTGGATGTTAAGGTTGGACTATCAGATTCATATCTCATTGATGAGCGAGTTCCAATCGGATGGACTATTATAAATACATCAGGCGATACATCAGACGAAGGGCATGTGAAATGGAATGTGACATCAGGAGCAGTTGATACAGTATACACGTATGATGTGGTTGTTCCAAGCGGGTGTACTGGCACGTATTCTTTTGCTGGAGAATACATACTTGGTGGGATGGGATCTCCTAATAATATAAGGGGTGACGAAAGTATAAACATTGGAACGGGAATAGTTACAAGGGGTTTACCTTCTTCTGCGATAGCGGGGTATACGATTGAGGTGGTATTGGATGTGAATGTTGGTTCGGCGACTTATTATACAATAGATGAGCAGGTGCCAGCAGGCTGGTCGGTCACATCAGCATCAGGAGGCGGAGATTTCACAACACAGGAAGGACATGTGAAATGGATTGTTATGAGTGGTGTAAATGATACGACTTATACTTACAACGTGGCTATACCTGCTTCTACATCTGGTGCGTTTGCTTTTGATGGAATATATGCATTCGAGGGAATGACATCAGAAGAGGAAGTAGGAGGAGATACATATCTTGATGTCGTGTCTACAATTATACCAATAATTACTCCAAAACCATCAGGAGATGTGACAAGCAAGAAAGGTGAATCAGTAACATTTAGCATTTCTGTAAACCAGATTGTAAATGCAACATGGTATCTAAACGGAACACACTTATTTACGAATGATAGTGTGAACGTGAACGAAGCATCCTACACGAATTCAAGCGGCAGCGTGGGAACATGGAACATCACCGTGGTTGTATCAAACGTGAATGGAGTCTCAAGTTTTACATGGATATGGACGGTTGAGAAAAAGCTTTCTCCGTGTTTCATCGCAACAGCTTCTTATGGCACACCGATGCATGAAGATATAAATGTGCTGCGAGATTTTAGAGACGAATACCTGATGACGAATGCAGTTGGGAGAATGTTCGTTAAAGTTTATTATGCCACGAGCCCGCCGATTGCAGAAGTGATAAGCGAACACGAATGGTTGAGAACAGTTATGAGGGAAGGATTTGTTAAACCTCTGGTGCATGTTGTGAGAGTTTGTTGATAAAAAAGTATGAAAGGAAGGATTAGTAAGAAATTGATAACCGTAACTCTGCAAGTTAACCTATAGGTAGAACCTCAGGAAATAATGAACACATCCGTCTTGCTCTCTTAGGAATCTTAGCGAAGTACTCTCTTCCACTCTTTTCAACAATTTTTGTGACCTTTGACCGGACTTTATAAAATCCTGATCGAATCGCTACCCGGCGACATATTTTGTGTAGGGTCTAAAGAAATTAATTGATCAGCCCAACTCCTGCCAAATATCTACACAGAAAAACAGATGCGTGCAAGTAGTCATAGACTATACACACTCCCGATATACCAACACCTTTATCTACAAGTAGGGTCTAAATACCCACATGCATTTCAAGCTCAAGACGATCAACAACCGCAAATACCTCTACATCATTAAGAACGAGCGAATAAACGGTAAAGTAGTTCAAAC
>QNCM01000086.1 GCA_003644505.1 Candidatus Makaraimicrobium thalassicum
TATTAACTTTCTCTTTTGCCTTTTCCACGTTACGTGTTATCGAGCCCTCATTTTCCCTCTGGTTGGAGGGGGAGAGAAGCAGGTTCTCTTGGAAGATTGGGGGTATGTTAGGGGGTCACATCTCTCCCAAAGCCTGACCCATTCCCCAAACTCCCCCCTCCTTTTACCCTGGCCCCTCGGCCTCCAGGGAGGGGCCGGCTTCTCCCCGGCGGGCGCAAGAGTTGGGAAAAAGGAGGGGCGCCGGGGAGTTGTTACGTTGCATGCCCAGTGGCGCCGCTTCGTCATTCTCGTTGCATGTTCCCTGGCAAGGAGGATGCTGAGAATCCCGGTCCAGGGCCCCTTCCCCCGCCTCAGTTGGAAGGGGTTTTTTAGGCTTGCGTGAGGAGGGATCCCGACCCGGCACTCAAGCCAGGAAAACAAGGCACGCCGGCCCGATGAGGGGCGCTTTCCCTGGCTGATTTCCTTGGTCTGGAGCCAGTTTCCACAGTTCTGCTGTTGGACGAGGCTTTGGGAAAGTAGGATCCGGGCCGTCTTCTTCGCCCTTTTCCTGAAGCAGAAGCCCGCGGGTACTGACACCGCGGGCTTCCTCACACCGGTGCCGCCGCATGCTTCAAACCCATCGGCGGCACCTACACACAATTATGCCAACCTACACCAATCGGCCGAGTGCGGCAAGGCCCTTTCTGGTCACTCCCTACCACCCGGATTCCGACGGGACCATGGAGCCATCCATGCCATCCTGTTGCCCTTATGCCGGCCCGGGCGATCCCCCCTGCGTCCTGTCCATCCTCCACCGCCGGCCCCGGAAGACCGGTCCCAGGTTCCCGGTGACCGTAGTCCAATGTCGGACCCACGGCCATGGATTCACCCTCTACCCCCCTTCCTATGCCCCGTATGCCAGGCAACCGGTCCTTCAGCTCGGGCCGGATGGGACTTCGGTCCAGGGCGAAAAGGCTTCCTCTCCCTCCGGGGCCGCCGGGATGGAGAGCTCAAAGGGGGTTTCCGCCGGGTTGTGGACGGACTTCGAGGGGACGCTCTTCCACGCCGCCCTGGATGCCGGGGAAGGTCGCCCCTGGGCCCGGGACTCCCTGGAGGAGATCCCCGACAAGTGGTGGCCCACCCAGGGACGGCACCTGGGCCTGGCGGTGCGGCTGCTCGGCCTGGCAGAAGGCTTTGGGGCGCGGTTGCGGGAGAGCATTGCCCAGGTGCTCTCGGTGGACCTCCTGTTTCTCAAGGACCAGGAGCACTGGGTCCGTGACCATCCCGGGTATCGGGGCTTGGGCTGTGCCGTTTGCAGGGTGCTTTCCCTGCTCAAAGGCGGAGCGCGTCGCGCCCGGGATCTTCTTTTTTGCGGCTATCTGGTTGGCCGGTGGGGCAGGCCCCTTCACTGGGATCCCCAGAGAAAGATCCTGGAGCACCTGCCGTTCCCGCGCCCTGGACCGGTGGCTTGAGCCCCGGCCGGATCGGGGCCCGATCCATTTACGAAATCGGGACCTCGGCAGGCGGGGAATCGGGATCTAGGCTCCCGGGCATCCTCAAACAAGGAGCCAGCGATGACAGATCCTTCCCCCCAGGCGCTTTTTCGGTATCAGGTGGTCTCTCAGGTCCTTTCTTCGATGGACCAAGGAAGGTCCAGATCGGAAGCGGTCCGGGCCGCCGCCTCCGAACTGCATTTCTTCGACAAGGGTCACTTGCGCAAGGCCTCGGCCCGCTCGATCTACCGGTGGCTCGCGGCATACGAGGAGGATGGGATCCAGGGGCTGGAGCTTGGGGAGCGGAAGTCCCGGTCGATCTCGGTCGTTCTGCCGGCCCGGTTCATGGACTTCCTGGTCGCCGAGAAGAAAAACGACCCGAAGGCCTCGATACCCGAGCTGATCCGCCGGGCCAGGGAGCTGGGCATCCTGGATCCCGAAGCGGTCGTGGATCGCACCACCGTGTATCGGACCTGCCTGAAACTCGGGCTTTCCGTTGCCAGGCGCAAGAGAGCCAAGGACCGGGACGCCAGGCGCTTTGCCTATCCTCACCGGCTGGACATGGTGCTCTGCGATGGCAAGCACTTCCGGGCGGGAGTTACCCGTGCCAGGCGGGTGGCCATGGTCTTTTTCGATGATGCCAGCCGTTTCGTCCTTCACCTGGTGGTGGGCACCTCGGAAAACGCGGCCCTCTTTCAGAGAGGTCTATTCGAGTGCATCCAGAAATACGGTCTCATGTCGATCATCTACTTCGATCATGGTCCGGGGTTTATCGCGGAAGACACCCTGGCCGTGATCTCCAATCTCGGTGCGCTCTTCATTCATGGTGAGAAGGCCTATCCCGAGGGCCATGGGAAGGTGGAGAGATTCAACCGGACCTTTCTCATGGATCTGCTGCGCGGACTCGATGGCCGTCCTGATGTCGATCCCGGGTGCCGGTCGCTTGAGCTCCGGTTGCAGCACTACGCGCAAAAGGTCTATGCCCAAAGGCCCCACGAGGGCCTGGGGGGAGAGACACCCTGGCAACGATTCAGCCGTGACGAGAAAGCCCTCCGCTTTCCTGAAGACAAAGCGCGGCTGCGTGAGAAGTTCGTGATCCATGTCAGCCGCCGGGTCTCAAACGACCATATCGTCTCGGTAGACTCCGTCCTCTATGAGATGCCCAGGGGTTATGCCGGCCAGAAGGTGATCCTTCGCCGGCGGCTCCTGGAGGGCTCCCTCGCCTTCCTTCACCAAGGAAAGGTCATCGATCTCCACCCAGTGGATCTCGCGGCCAACGCCCGGTCCAAAAGGGGGAGGAAGGGCCCAAATCCCGGCGAGGAAGAGAGTCAATCCCTGCACAAGTCCGCCGCGGACATGGCTTTTGAGAACGATTTCAAACCTGTCGTCGATGCCGACGGCGGTTTCACCAACCCGAATGAGGGGGAAATCCCATGAAAGACCTGCGCAGCCGTTTCGGTTTCCATACCACGCCCTTCACCCGGGAGATCCAGGTCAAGGACTGTTTCCACACCGAGCCTTTCAAGGAGGCGCTCCGCGCCTTGCTGCGCGTGCTGGACCAGCGCATGTCGTGTGCCCTCATCGCCCCGGCCGGTGTGGGCAAAACCGCGCTTCTCCGGGCCCTGGTGGCCGAGCTCCCCGAAGCCCGCTACAAAGTCCACTACGTCAAGGTCACCGACCTGTCCAAGCGGGACATGTGCCGGGAGATCGCCCTTGCCATCGGCTCACCGCCGGCCGGGACCTTCCCTTCCCTGGTCAGGAGGCTCCAGGATCACTTCCTTTCCACCGCCACCACGGACGGCCTCCGGCCCGTGATGATCCTGGACGAATCCCATGATCTGCGTCCCGGCGTGTTCGGCCTGCTCCGGGTGCTCACCAACTTCGAAATGGACAGCCGCCTGGTCTTGAGCATCGTGCTGGCCGGCCAACCGCCCCTGCAGGCGCTCCTTCGCCGCAGCGATATGGAAGCCGTCGCCAAAAGACTCGCCCATTACGCCACCTTGAGGCCGTTCTCCCGCGAGGAAACAATAGGCTATGTCAACCATCGCTGCCACATCGCCGGCGCTACCACCGTCCCCTTCGATCCCAAGGCGATCGACGCCCTCTACGAGGTCGGCCGGGGTAATCTCCGTGCCACCGACAGCCTGGCCCTGAAAACCCTCGAGGTGGCTCACGATCAAAATGCCGGTGTCTGCGATGCATCCCATGTCGTCCAGGCCAGGAAGCTGTTGTGGCCATGAGCAGGGATACAACTTTGCTCCCGGTCGTGCAGGCCGGGGATCTCGATGTCCTGCCCCCCGAGGAACAGTGGCTGATTGAAGGCCTCTGGGGATCCGGGGCCATTGGCCTCATCGGAGGACCTCCCAAGTGCGCAAAAACATGGTTGGGCCTGGACATGGCTTTGAGCGTGGTCTCGGGGACGCCGGCACTCGGGCACTTCCCCGTCGCACAATCCGGGCCGGCCCTGATCTACCTGGCAGAGGACGGACTCCCCCAGGTCAGGGCCCGAATCGAAGCCCTTTGCCGGCATCGGGGCTGCGACATCCACCGCCTCCCCCTGCATGTGATCACCACACCTGTCCTAAGAATCGACCTCAAGCAGGACCAGGAAAGACTGGCAGCGACGGTGGCCGCCTTGCAACCACGCCTCCTCCTCCTGGATCCTTTAGTCCGAATTCATCGCCTGGACGAAAACAGCGCCGTAGAAATCTCCGGCCTCCTGGGATATATCCGGGACCTCCAACGAAATTGCGATGTCGCTATTGCCATCGTCCACCACGCCAGCAAGAAACAAAGATCCCAGCCCGGACAGGCGCTACGGGGGAGCAGTGACCTCCACGCGATCGGGGACAGCAATGTCTACCTGACCAGAAATAACAGGAAAATCATCCTCACCATCGAGCATCGCTCCGCCAGGTCACCAGAGCCGATAGCTCTCGAGCTTGTCTCGGACCCTGAAGGAAAAACCATCCACCTCCAGCTGTGTCCAAAAGAGCTCTCCTCTCAGGCCGGGCTCCTCCCCTCACTCGAGACCCGGGTCCTCGAACTCCTCGCCCAGACCCAAATGCCCCTGGCGCGGACCCAAATCCGCGCCCGCCTTAGGATCAACAACCAAAGGCTCGGGGAAACCCTGGCACGGCTGGAAAGAGCGGGACGCGCCCGCCGCACCCCGCAAGGCTGGAACCTGCCCGGCCACCGAGAACCTCCGGCCGAGGTCGACCCGAAAGCTTCCCAACACCGCCTCCACCAAAAAACCTTCTTCCAAAATATGCCTGGTGAAACGGAGTCAGGCCCTGCGGGGACACAACCTGACAAGGGATAGCCAGGCCGACGGTGCGCCAACGGTGCATCAGGCCCCCTGGGGATTCAACCCCCCCAGGGGGTCTCCTTTTCCTGGTGCCCATTGGACACCAGAGCCATGCCTTAAAAACCCCGGGGTCTGGGGCAGAGCCCCAGATGAAATCCCCCGATGCCCTTACCAACTTCCGGACCGAATCCA
>QNCM01000087.1 GCA_003644505.1 Candidatus Makaraimicrobium thalassicum
ACTTGTTGATTTCACTGGACACTATCCAGATACACGGCCTGTTCGGGGAACAGGCCCTACAATATGTAGGGGCCGATGCCCCCATCGGCCTTAAACATGCTTTGTAAAAGTTACTTTCCATTACAATGCCGTAAAACGGCATAGCGGAGCTTTCAAGGAATTTGTCATTCCCGACCTGAGCGTTTGACTGAGCTCACGCCGAAGTCGGGAATCCAGTATTTTGTTCATTTTCCTCTGGATTTCCGCCTTCGCGGTAATGATCCCGACAAGTCGGAGTTACTTGCTATTATAATACCGATGTGCCTGCTTGTGCGTGCCCGCACGCAGACGTGTCGGCTTAGCGGAGCTTTTTACGAAAGCATCACTAATAAGTGGAGCACTCAATTATGGAATATGAATATAAATCCGCAAAAAAAGCGGGTTTTACCCTCATTGAGATGACTATAGTCATAGTAATTATTGGAATTATCATCTCCATTATAGCATCAGTTTTGCCCTCCCTGATCAAATCCGCAAAAATTAAAAAGACTCAGGCTATTTTAGAAAAGGTGGATTATGCCATCCGGGGCAAACTCATCTCTGATCAAAAATTGCCCTATGCGGATTCAGATAAAGACGGTGTTGCTGATGATGGTGTTTACTTTGGCTGGCTGCCATATAAGGATATTGGACTTTCTTCGGGCGATGATACCTGGGGTCAGCGACTCAAGTATGGGGTGTATGAAGATGTGGTTGCTACCGACCTTTGCAGTATTACCTTCCCGACGACAGTTGATACCGCTAAACTTTACACGGTTAATCATAGTGATGGCAGCCAAACCCAGCAGCTTTATGTCATAATCAGCGGGGGTGATCCGACAGGCGCATTCGAACAAAAAAACGCGGACGATGACGCCGAGTACGATGATCCCGGCCGAATAGTGGAATACAACGACGGGACAGTGGTTTATAATGATCTGATGGTAGCCGGGGACATAAACACTCTAAAGGGTATTGTCTGTCCCGGTGGCGGCGGCGCAGGTGGCGGCGGGGGTTGCGATGGAGTTGAAAGTGTCTATTGCGGCAACTGCGACGATGGTTTAGACAACGATGGCGATGGTCTGCCTGATTGCCTTGATCCTGACTGTGCCAGCCATCCGACATGTCAGAATCCGACATGTGAGATTGCAACAGCCAGCCCCTTATCATCCGGTAATGTAAATGATAATTACTCGGTCAATTTCACAAAATCTGCCGGGTGCATCTGTCCCTGTGAGTGGAAACTTCTTGATAATGGCGGATTTAACGACTTTTATCTGCACACCTATACGGGAAAGCTGTCCGGAACACTTTCTCAATGTCCCGGCACCTATACTATCCAGGCAGGGCTTACCGACTCCGATACGGATAATGATCCGGATCCTGAAAAGGAATTTACAATCGAGGTAACAAAGAACCTGTCCGTTGCGCGAACGAGTGGAGACGGATCTACCAACATCACCTGGAACAGTACAACTCAGGAGGAAACCTTTGAAGTCCACGGAGGGCATGTTGGAGATATTAGCTGGGTGTTAGACACAGGCGGAGCTTCCGGATTTGTTTATGGAAGTTCAGGGGATACGACATATATTAAGAAAGATGGAATAACTACTGCGGGAACCTATACTTTTACACTGACAGCAACTGACGATAACTGCCACGCAAACAACACTGCAAATATCATCCTGACGGTTGATGTTACAGCGAGTGGCGCTCCTGCACCTTACACCGAGGGTATGGAAGCGGAATGGCGGTTCGATGAATGTACGACATGGGATGGTTCAAGCTATGACGTGGTTGATTCCCTCGGAGATGTTAATCATTACGGCAAAGCTTCGGGTGGTGTTGCCGCAGCTCATTCAGGTAAAATATGCCGGGCCGCATTATTTGACGGCAATGATGATAAAATTGTAAGCGATGTCCTTACCGGTGGGGATATCATGGTATTTAATGATCAGGTAACCCTGGCATGCTGGTTTAAATCACCTGGCGGTGGCGGTTCCTATCCCAGGTTGATTGAATTTTCCGATGCGGCCGGCAGTTCAAACTGGAGCACGGCTATATGCTATGATCCAGATGGTTCCTTGCGTGCCTGGGTCAGTGACCAAACCTCGGGACAGCGAGGCGGGGAAATAGATTATCACGGTGAACTCTATAATGACAATAAATGGCACCACGCAGTTTATACATACAGCGCGGCAAATGGCGGGAATCTTTATGTTGACAATGTTCTGAAACAAACGGCCACAGACGATCCAACCAGTAATATTCACGATGCTGAAACTTTTGTCATCGGCGGTTATTATCCCAATGCGAGCCATGGCTTTAAGGGTTTGATTGATGAGGTGATGGTTTACCACCGTGAGTTAACCGCTGACGAGGTGAGTGATCTTTACAACCTTACCCGATCTACCTGTACGGGCGGCAGTTGTTATACGGGTACGGTGGCAGAATATCGTATGGAAAACTACGCATGGAACGGCACGGCAGGCGAGGTGGTTGATTCCGGTTCGGGTAGCAGCAACGGGGTGGCGGCATCACGCGGTTCAGGGGCGCTGCCCTCGCAGACTGCACCCTCTGGCGGCAAGGTATGCAGGGCCGGTGCATTCACACGGGTTGACGCAAGTAACGGTGGGTATCTGGACCTGGGTGACCCCGCTGACGGCGCCCTCGATCCCGGCACTGATCCCTGGACCATCTCCGCATGGATAAAATGGGATGGGTCATCAGGGGAAAATATTATATACAACAAGGAAAATCTTTATGAGGCGCGAGTATCAGGAGGATATGTCAATTACGCGTGGCGGCCCCACTGGGTCTGGGATGGTGGAACATCCTTTCCCGTAACGGCAAATGAATGGACCTATGTAACCACTGTATATGACGGCTCCCAGCAGATTCTTTATAAGAATGGAGTCGAGGTTTATTCCAGGACCCAGACAGGGGTTATCGGCAGCAACGGAAGTAAATTGCTGATTGGCGCCCGTGGCAGTACTTCTCCCAGAAACTTCTTCGGCGGCATGATCGATGAGGTAAAGATATATGACCGGGCGCTGGCTGAAAATGAAATACAGGCCGATAAGGAGGAAACGAGGGATTGCGCAGCGGATAGTGTTGTTATTACTACGACTTCCCTGAATAATGGGGTCATAAACAGCTCTTACAGCTATACCATCGAAGCAACGGGTGGCGCCACGCCATACGGTTGGGAACTCCTGTCCTCAGAAATTTCCGGGCTGTCTATAGTTCCTAATACCGGAGAATTGCATGGAACTATAGATAAATGCGCTGGAGATTATAGTATTACCGTCAGAGTAACAGACGCGGCAAGCAAGACGGATGAACGAACATTTACCCTTACAGCTGTCAATGGTACTCTTACTATTTCCCCATCGTCGCCCAGAACTTTTAATTGTACCACAACTGATTTTTACCGTGATTTCAGTGTATCCGGCTCCCGTCTAGGCGCCCTTACAAGCTGGGCTGTTACATGGCTTGGAACCAATCCCGGCGGATTTGAGGTGGTCAAAACCGGAGACGCAACCGCCAGATTCAGAAAGATTTCGACATCAATGGCAGGGGCTGGCTATCAATTCAAGCTGACGGCTAACGATAGCGCCTGCGCGGACAACACGATTGATTCAGGTTATTACACCCTGAACATCAGCAGCGATGGCGCTGGCACACCGTACTATGCCGGACGCGTGGGTGAGTGGTGGCTGGATGAATCCAGCGGAACAATAGAAGACCATTCAAGTCAAAGCAATGACGGCGCTGTTTATGGCGGAGTTACATACGGTGTGCGGGGGAAGGTATGGACGGCCTTGAAGTTTGACGGATCGAGCGGTTACGTGGATTGCGGGAATGATGGGAGTTTGGATATAGACACAAATCCGGCCGACGTTCCGCAGGATTTTACGGTAGCGGCATGGGTAAAACCTGCGGCAGTACCACAAACCAGCGCCTACTTTGTTGATAAGGGGACAGGAAATCTATTTGATGGATACGGGCTGGCTTTGCTCAACAGTCGGTTTGCCTTTATAACAGACGGTAATGGCTCTTCAGGAGGAAAAACCACATTATCTGCCGATGCCGATGCAACTGTTGATACCTGGTATCATGTAGTCGGTGTCAGAGAAGGTGGCGTTAAAAAACTGTATATAAATAAAGTGCTTCAAAGTTCCACCCCAACAGACTCCAGAGAATTAAGCGACACATCGAGGCCTCTGTATATTGCCCGGGCTGTGAATGACAGCGGTTATTTTAACGGTGTTGTTGATGAGGTGTCTGTTTATACAAGGGCATTATCACTGAGTGAGATAACGGATCTTTACAACCAGGCCAGCCTGGTTGCCTACTACAAAATGGACGAGATCGAAGGAGGGACCGCCCCCGGCGGAACAGATATCAACGATTATTCGGGACAGGCCAATCACGGCACAAACAACGGCGCCGCCTATGGAGTTGATGGGCAGGTAGGGACCGCTCTTGGTTTTGACGGGACAGCTTATGTAAATGTTGGCAGCAGCGCAGATTTACGGCCTGCAGACATAAGCATCTCCGTCTGGGCAAAAGCATCGCAGCTTGATACATGGAACGGAATTATCACAAACAAGCAGGGCGCTGCCGATGGGATAAATCTTCAGATGGGCACGTCTAACAATATTGCGGCTCTGGTTGGTGACGGGTCTTCATACAGCTATATCAAATCCGCTACAGTTCCTGTTGTTGGTACATGGTACCACATTGTAATAACCCATAATTCTGTTGATAATAATAACATCCTCTATGTGAACGGAACGAATGAAAAAGAGGGTGTCAGAGCGCTGTCATACACTGCCGGCGATACAATAATCGGAAGGTTCTACAGATC
>QNCM01000088.1 GCA_003644505.1 Candidatus Makaraimicrobium thalassicum
CGAGAGCTTTTGTCCGGCCGTTTTCGAAAAATTTTCGATTTCACCAGCATCGGAGGATCTGAGAGCGCTCAGCCTGATTTTATTGATATGCTGGAATTACCCTCTGGTTAGCTGAAAAATGAGAAAACTCCTGAACAATTGTGATTTTCGGCCGGTCATGCTATACAAAATAATGTTGCTTTGCTTTTTTTAGATCTCAGCACCAACGAACCTTATTGTCGGCCCAGATTGCCGGTCCAGGTGTTAATCCCCACAATCCTATCGTATGATTCGCCTGAATTTGGCCGAATTGTTGCTGTCTGATTTTATCCAGAGCACGGCGCGATCTCGGCCAGGACCGACAGCAAATATAAAACCAAATATTTTTAGTGATAAAAAAAGAAAACGCATAATAGACTGATATTTTTTTTTAGCGGAAAAGAAATACAGGATTATGCGTTACCCGAAGCCGGGCGGTTTGTATCTTAGCAGCGCCGCCGAATATGACAAGTACAAACTGAACCTGAAGCTGAAAAAGTGTCCGCATTGCGGGCAGGTGGGGTTTCTGAATGCTCATGGTTTTCTATGGGGCAAAACGGCCGATGGCTCGCAAACACTGCGCGGATGGCGGGTGTTTTGCAGTAACCGGGGCCGACGCGGGGGCTGCGGGCGCACTTTTTCCATTCATCGCAGCAATGTGCTGCGGCGTCGATCGTTCCGAGCCCCGCAATTGCGTGAATTCCTGAAAGCATTGTTTCGAGGCCAGAGCCGTCATGCGGCGGGTGTTGCCGGGTGGCTGGAGCCCCTGCGTCCGCGGTCCGTTTATCCGATTTGGCAGGCCTTGCAGCGCAACCTGCCGCGCCTGCGCAGTTTGCTGTGCCGCCGGAGCCCGCCGCCCGATTCGCGGCAAAGTGATCCGATTCTGGGGCCTGTTGCGCAGATTTCAAAACACCTGAGCTGCGCCTTCCCCAAAGCCGCCTGCCCGATCAGCGCCTTTCAAGCGCATTTTCAGGAGCCATTCCTGATCTGATCGGCCTCAAATCGGCCCGTTTTCCCGCGATGGCCCCATGCATTTCGACCGAATTTTCATCGTATCGCCCCCGGCCCGGAATTTTGTGTCAGGCTGACAACACGTCCCCTGAAATGCGCCGGGCCTGCCGGTGCTGTATGCTGCCTTCAACTTAACCGAAAGGAGCAACACCATGAAATACCATCGAAATCCCAGTCACTACGTGAAGATGAAAGTGCTGGGCGCTATTGAATACGCCGAGGGCAACACGATTCGCGACCGCATCCGGCAGGTCAGCGAGAGAACTTTTCTGGACGAGGAGGGCCGCGCTTTTCGCTTTACCTGGCGCACGATCGAGACCTGGTACACGCGTTTCAAAAAGCACGGCGTGACGGGCATGGAACCCCAACCGCGCCGGGACAAGGGCACGTTTCGCAAGGTTCCGCTGGAGAAAATCACCGAGGCCGTCGAGTCGGTGCTGCCCGAGTTCAACGGCAAGAGCTTCAACAAGGCCCAGGTCTACCGGACCTGTCTGGAGCGCGGTCTGTTTCGCCGCGAGGACATTGCGCCCAACACTTTTCGGCGCATGGTCAACGAGTTGGAGCTGCTCAAACCGGCCTCGGAGTCCAAGAGCAAAAAGCGCCGGGCTTTCTCCAAGCAGTTTGCCAACGAAATGTGGCAGGCCGACACGATGTACGGGCCCCATATCAAAAAGGACGGTCGGGCACGCCGAACTTACCTGATCGCCTTCATCGACGACGCCAGCCGCGTGCTGGTGCACGGCGAGTTTTTCTTCGATGAACGCGCCGTGACCTTGATGCGTGTCCTGAAAACGGCCTTTTACAAACGCGGCATCCCGCAGCAGATCTACGTCGACAACGGATCGGCCTACACCAGCAAGGAGATCATCACGGTTTGCGCCCGGTTGGGGATCATTTTGTCCCACACCCCGGTGCGCGACGGCGCGGCCAAGGGCAAGATTGAACGCTTTTTCCGGACCGTGCGTGAGCAGTTTTTGACGCGCAAGCTGGATTTGTCGTCACTGGCGGCGCTCAACCGCCAGTTCATCGCCTGGGTCGAGGAAGACTACAACTGCCGCACGCACAGCACGCTGGGCATGAAGCCGATCGACCGCTTTGCGCTGGACATCAAGCGGGTACGCTTTTTATCGCCCTGCGACGACAACGACGAGTTGTTTTATTTTGAGGACACCCGCAAGGTGCGCAAGGACAACACCTTCTCACTGGACAACCGCCGTTACGAAGCGCCGCGCGATTTGCGAAGTCGAAAAATCCAGATCCGCTACGATCGCGACAATCCGGACCGCATCGTCGTTTTCTATCAATCCGAACGCATGGGCGTGGCCCGGCTGCTGGACCTGGTGGCCAACGACCGCATGCCCGACGCGCTGAAAACACCGCCGGATCAAACCGAACTCATCGAGAAACTACAAGGAGGATCAACAAAATGAAAACAAGATCAAATCAGAGCAGCGCCCGAGCTATCAGCCTTTTCGCAGTTATCCACCGATTCGTTTCAAGACCCCCACGCTCTCGTGGCGTGGGTGAATCAGACTGAAGCCTAGCTGCGACATCTCTTTGAAACAAAGACCCCCATGGTTTTACGCCATGGGTGAATGAGACTGGAACTCTATCAAATCAAAAACAACGCGAACAAGGAGGACATTCATCATGATACAAACCTACTTCGGCCTGTCCAAGCCGCCCTTCGGCGAGCAGGATATCGCGCTGCTGCCCCACCAGCAGGAAATCCTGGACACCCTGCTCGTGCACTGCCGCCAGGGCGGTCTGTGCCTGCTGCTGGGCGAGCCCGGCTCGGGCAAATCCACCATCAAGCAGGCCTTGCAAAAGCACGACGAGAAAAACCTGATCGCCCCCGTGGTGGCCCGCAGCCTGCACACGCATCTGAACACCCTGCGCATTCTCTGCGAGGCCTTCGGCGTCGACTACTTCACCGACGTTTTCAAATGCGAGAAAAGCCTGATCGAAGAAGCTTTGCGTCTCAAGCGTCACGGCAAAATGATCGCGCCCATCATCGACGATGCGCACTTCATGCCCATGGACTGCCTGCGGCGGCTGCGGCTGATGTTCGAGGACTTTCCCAAAAACCACAACCTGATCCTGATTGGACAGCCCACGCTGATGAGCACCTTGAGCCTCACGGTGCACGAGGATATCAAAAGCCGCGTGACTTACTCAGTGCTGTTGCACAAACTCGCGCCCGACGACCTGCAGGCCTTCATCCTCGACCAGCTGGATCGCGCGGGACTGGGCCACAACGCCTTCACTGAAGCCGCTCTGGCGCTGGTCGTGCGCTCCGCCCAGGGGTCCATCCGCGCCGCGCGAAACCTCTGCATCAGCGCGCTGATCGAAGCCGTGCGCGACCAAACCCGCACCGTGGACATCGGGCAGGTCAACCGCGTGCTGATCCAACCGCACTGGAGGGCCAACGATGACCTGTCGCAGCCTTAAACAAATCGCCGGATCAAGCGGATTGATGCCAAAAAGCATCCGCGTCGAAAAACCGCCTCGTGAAAACTGGACCCGCGAGCAGATCCAGCGCGCCCGACGCCGGGTGTTGATGCCTGTCCTGAAAGACCGCGGCTACCGCCTGCGGCCCAAACCCAAGGACAATTTCCTCGTCGAAGACGAACAGGATCTCGTCGTCAAATCGCACTACTGGATCTGGCCCTCGCGGGGTATGAAAGGCAACGCCATCGACTTTTTCATGCTGGTGGAATGCCGCAGCTTCAACGAAGCCATGGAAATTCTCAGCGGAAAGGAGGAGTGAAAAACGCGTGGGACTGTGCTCCTGTGCAGTCATTTGTTTTGTCCAGCCTCCCGGCTGGGTTGACCAAACGGCACCAGATCGCAGCCCCCGCGAACCCAAATCCAAAAGGCCACAGAGCCAAAATGTGGGGCGGGACTCAGGACAGCCATTCCGTTTGGACAGGCTCCGACTGACCGCAGCCGGGAGGCTTTCGCCCATCGCGGCTTCGCGCCTTCGCGAGAGACCACTCTTTCGATGGAATTGCGCAATCTGCAATCAAAAATCCGCATTCGCACCGTCTCCCTCGGCCCGACTGTCCAAAACCATCGTGTTTTCCAGACAATCGTGCGCCCAATCGGCTCGGAAAGTCGTATTTCCGGGCCGATTTTCATATTCAAGATGTCAAAGTCCCACGAGGCAGCCCCGGCAAAGGTGGAAGGTCGCCCCAAACGCCCGCGCCCCTATCGTAGGCGTGAAAAATCTTCTCCAAAATACGACAGGATCGCGGCCAAACACCAAAAACGCTACGATAGCAATTCGATGATCCGACACGGTCATAATTAAATGCGTATCACTTAAACGAATCAACGCAACGTCGTTGTTGCCGGCGCAAAAGGCGTCGGCGGTGAATCGATCCAGCCCGGCAATGCACTCGGACGGGACGTCTCACCGGGAAATTGATTCAACCCCCGACCAGCGCAGCTACGCCAAAACCAACTGGAGCCGCGAGCAGATCCGACGCGCCCGACGCCGCCGGCTGATGCCCGTCCTGAAAGACCGCGGCTACCGCCTGCGGCCCAAACCCAACGACAATTTTCTGGTCGAAGACGAACAGGATCTCGTCGTCAAATCGCACTACTGGGTCTGGCCCTCGCGGGGCATGAAAGGCAACGCCATCGACTTTTTCATGCTGGTGGAATGCCGCAGCTTCAACGAAGCCATGGAAATCCTCACCGGAAAGGAGGACTGAAAAGTGGGACCTGGCTCCTGCCTGGTCAGCCTGTTTCAACCAGGCTCCCGCCTGGGCTTGCCAAACAGCACCGGCCCGCAGCCAACGCGATCCAGAATCCCGAACCAATGACAGCAAAGTCCGGTTTCATCGGATTC
>QNCM01000089.1 GCA_003644505.1 Candidatus Makaraimicrobium thalassicum
AAACAGGCTTTAACATGGCGAATGGCAAATTTGTATGGACGCCGAGTGGAGGGACGCAGGAAAGTTATGTGTTTCCGGTGAATTTCTCCTGGGGCTATGAGGAGGCGCAAAAAGAGGCAGGGGATTTTGCGCGGGCGTTGGATGGGACGCTGCGGGGGTATCGGCGGGCCTATAAGCAAAGCTGGTTTCTGGAGTTTTTGTATATTGATTTAGAGCAGAAAGAGCAGTTCCGGGAGATCAAGCAGGCCGGAGTGGATATTGATTTTTATCGCGAGGCGGACGGCAGCAGGACGGGGGTGTTTGCCTGGGTGAATGACTTTGATTTTGCCGAGGTGGCGCCGGGGATGTGGTCGGGGACGATTGAATTGGAAGAAGTGTAAATTCCCCTCACCCTGACCCCCAGGGGAGAGGGAATTAAGGTTTTTTCGATGCGGGAGGCGACAGTTGAATATCTCCAGGAAGAAGGGCGGGCCCGGGGGGCCAGGCCGCGGGTCAAGGCAGTGCTCTATCCCTTTGACCTGGATTATGGGTTAGCGGAGGGGTCGGGAGGTTTTGATAATACCGAGTATGGCGGCGAGGCCGGGAAGCTGGCCGTAGAAGAGGGTTATTATATTTCGGGAGCGTGGGAAGGGCCGGTGATGCAGGCCCATACCGCCAATCTGAACCGGGTGATCCCGAATTGGGTTGACCGGGCCGGATATATGGAGACCGCGGTTAAGCTCCGAAGTGCGGCGGAATATGGCGGCGTAAGCGAGGCCAGTTATCAGACCCTGACCGCCGGCGAAGAGTATGATTTAGAGCGGTATTTTCAGGTCAAGGTGGAGTTTGCCGAAAGCATCCGGGCCTGGGCGGTGGACGAGGAAGGCGACGCCGATAGTTTTACGGCTTATGCGGTGGATCAGGCCCCGGACAGCGGTTATGAGAGCTATGCCAGCGACGGCGAATTTCCGGGATATGTGGAGGGCTTGGAGTTTGAAGGCCAGATGCAGTTGCCGGAGAGCGAGATCATCGGGCCGGGCGAGATTGCGGTGAATATGGCCCTGGATTTCAGCGATATGCAGGCCGGGGCCAACAGCCTGGAGATGGATAACCGCAGCAAGCAATGGATTCCCGGCGGCGGCAATTTCTACCTGCAGGAGCTGGCCTGGTTTAGGAAGTTTATCAAGCTCTATCATGGTTTTGAGCTGCCCAACGGCACGGTCGAATGGCAACTGCTCTATAGCGGCAAGCTGATGAAGATCAGCAACATGGGGCATAGCTGGGAGGGGCGGCATAGTGCGGTCCTGGAGACTTCCGATCTGATCATGGAGAGTTTGCAGAAGAAGATCGGGGTGCCGGATGCGGATGGCACCCGACGGCCGTTTATGCGGGGCTATTATCGGGATAAGACCGAGTTGGCCAGCACGGCTGAGGCTTACTGCGATGAGCCGGAAAAGACCGGTACAGGTTCCGCCACTCTGGTGATTGTCGATGACCGCAAATATTCCGGTGAGATTGATATTGTTTATTTGATCGAGGCCGAAACGACCGGAGAAATTGGTGTGGCTACCGTAAAATGGTCAAAGGATGGCGGCCAGACCTGGGAAAAGACCGGGATTGAGACGGTCGGGGCCGCGGAGCCGTTGACCCTGGAAAACGGTTTGGAGATTTATTGGAGCAGCGGCGCCGGCGATGACTTCGTGGCTGGGGATCAGTGGCAGATTGCGGCGCATGCGACGGTTTATCATTATATGGTTTATGGCGCGCCGTTTCAGGCCATCACCGGGGTGTATCTGAACGATGAGGAAGTGACCGGCAAGGTGGCGGCCTCGGCGGAGACCGGGGAGATTACCGTGATTGGCAAGTCGGGGACGGTGGCGGCGCGGGTGGTGAAGGATGACACCAGGCATCCGGTGGATATCATCGAGGATATCCTGGGGGAAGTGGGGCTGAGCGATTATATCGATGCGGAGATGTTTGGCTTGGCCAAGAGCGAGACGATGGCCTACAACATCGGGGTCAAGTTCGAGGATGAGCCGGCGGCGACGGCGATTCAGGCGATTGTCGGGGCCTGCTTGTATGAGTTTTGGGTGGATTTTGGGAAGATTAAGATCAGGGCGTATTTGGGGGAAAACTAACTCTGTGTCTCTGTGTCTCTGTGGTTAGAATAAAATCAAACACAGAGGCACAGAGAAGAGCATAGGCAAGATGCCTGTGCCACCAACAGAAAACAGAAAACAGAAAACAGAAAACAGAAAACAGAAAACGGGAAACAGAAAACGGGAAACAGAAAACGGGAAACAGATAAAAGATGGCGCGGATACAGTGGGCCCGGGCGGCGCAGTTTAATTGGACCTTCGACAACATGGGCGGGACGCCGCTGATGGAGGCGGTGCACGGCAATTGGTCGGGGGTGACCGGCCAGACCGCGGTGGCCGCGGATGGCAAGGTTTATATCCAGTCGCCGATGCCCGGCGGCGGGGTGGTCTATTATCTGCGCGGGGTGTGGCAGACCGATGCGGTGTTTCCCTGGAACGGCTTCTGGGCCGAGCCGGAAAGCGGCACTCTGACCAATTACTATGAAGGGGGGAGTTTTCAGAATCAAGGAACGCAGACGGTGATCACCCTGGGAACAGGGCTGGCGGCGGGGACTGAAGTGCAGGTCTATTATATCTACCTGACCGGGGAAAAGGGAATCAAATATGAGGCTCTGAATAGTTATCCCTGCATCCGTCCGGCCTATCGGCAGCGGGACGATTATACCTATGATTTTGCGGTTGATCGTATGCTGGATCTAATGGCGATTGTGCATCAGGCCGGCATGGAGCGGGGCCGGGATTATACCAAGATGATTGAGTTATTGTGGGACGCCTTTTATCCTCGGGAGACCTCGCGAACCTCGCCGCTGGTGCTGGATACCTTTGAGCGGGGCCGATGGGATAAAGGCTCTTATCTGCTCTATTATGATTCCAGCTTGGGGCTGGGCGGGTTTGAGAAATTCGCCATTGAACTTTATCCAGGGGATGACGACAGCGCGGAAACCAGCGAGCCGGCCGCGGCGGCAGGGCCGCGGGCCTTGCGGGTGATTTTGAATGATTATACCGATTCCGGCTTTGCGGCCTGGTGGGGCTACGGCCTGAACTGGAGCCTGGCCGAAAGCCCCTTCAGCGACATTGACCAGGTGCGATTTAAGCTGCGCAGTCGGGCGGCCAGTTCCCAGGTGCGGGGTATTACCAAGACCAAATGGCCGGCCGGGGGCGGCTCAGGGTCTGCGACGTTAATCGTGACGGACAATTACAGCGGCAGTGAGAAGTATGAATATCAGCTTCAGATTACCAGCGGCGGCGAGATCGGCACCGCGGAATTTACCTGGTGGCGCTATAACTATCAGTATGAATTAGAGGAAACGCAGACGGGGATCAAGACGGCGGGCAGCGACAGTCCGCTCAGCCTGGGCAACGGCTTGATGATTTATTGGGAGCCGGGGACGGGCAATGACTTTGAACTACATGATTTCTGGCACATTTGGGTCGGCGATCCGAAGCATCAGCCGCGGCGGCTGCAGGTGATCTTGAACGACTCCGAGCCGGGCGATGCCGATCCCTGGGGCCCGGAGCATACCTTTATCCATGCGGTGCCGGATCGTTTTGAAGCATTGACCGAGTTTGAGGTTGATTTTGATCAGTTCTGGCGGATCGACAATGTGGTCGATGACGGGGATCGGCGCCGGGAGCAATGGGGCCAGTGGTGGTACCTGGAATCGGGCCATAATTTGATGACCGTCAGCGATCGGCAAGAAACCGAGATCATCGAGGGAGAGATTTTTTACACCCAGCGCCGCCTGAATTGGGAGACGACCGGCAATATCTATTCCTTCGGCTTCTGGGTCGGCGTGAATACCGCGGCAGTGGATTCGAGCGGCCGGACGAACGTCAATTTTTTGATCAATCCGTCGATCGCCAACACCAGCACTCAGACGATCCGGGTCAAGGTGCAGGATGCCAACGGCGAATATTTTTACAAGGATGAGGAGGTTATTATCGGCAGTTGGCAGCGGCTGACGATCAATTTTGCCGCTATGACCCCGGAGGTCGGCACGCCGACCTTGACCCATCCGATCAGCCTGATTGATATCGGCATTGATGAAACGGGGGTTTATGTGCCCGAGGCCGGGACCTTTCTGGTGACCGATATCAAATTCGACGATCATGTCACCTTTGCCGGGGCTGAGCGCCTGCGGCTGCTGGAATTCAAATATGAAGAGCTGCCGATTATCCTGAGTCAGAGCCCGGCCTGGTGGCTGGATGAGGTGGGGGTGAATCTGGAGGCCGGGGATGATTATCCTTATGCGCCGCGGCTGGCGATTTCCCTGTCGCCCTATGGCCTCAATGCCTGGCGGGGGCCGACCCTGGTGCATTATGCGCATCCGTTGGGGCCGTATCTGGTGGACCGGCATGATCTGAAGACTAACTACTTGCGGTTGCATCGGGATGCCCAGGATGAGTTTAACGAGCGTTATGGCGGCGTCAAGGGGCCGATCCTGCCGGTGCACACCAGGAACGATATTGAAAACATCGCCCTGTGCGGCGAGGAAAATTTCGGAGAGTTTTGCTGGTGGCCGAAGTATCGGGATTATTACAAGTTGGTGGCCGGTTATCGCTTGAATGGTGATTTAACTGATGAGACCGGGAATCATAATCTGACTTGGACTCCCGGAGACCCCACTTTTACTATGGGTATCTGTCAACCGGGTAACACAGCCCTTGTTTTTGACGGCTCCGGCGGGCAGGCCTATTGCGCCAGCCATGCTGATTTTCAATTCGGCAGCGGTGATTTTACTATTGAAGTCATA
>QNCM01000090.1 GCA_003644505.1 Candidatus Makaraimicrobium thalassicum
GCACTGGCTGCCGCTGTACTTTGAGGAGTTCGGGCACGAAGTTGATCACGTATTTAAGCAGGACTGGAAGTACTTTTATCTCCGGTACCTGAAGTTCAAGCCTGATGTTCTGATATCAGTTGGACCGATTGCGTTCATGCCGTCCTTACTCAAGAAGATGCGATTGATCCGTGCGCCGCATGTACACGACTGGACAGATGACAACGTTGATATCAATGGAAAAGAGCACGGGATAACGAAGATGGCGCTATACGAGTATTTTACTGTGGAGAATGCAGATTATATAACCACACCAAGCATTTATCGAAAAGAAAGGTGCGATCTTTGGGGAAAGAATGTTTTTTATATCCCACATGGCGTGGATAGGGATTTTGATAGAAAAGAGCCGGTAAAACTCGATGGAAATGTCAAGATATTATACGCGGGAGAGCAATCAGAAAGGAAGCGCGTTGATAAATTGATTGAAGCAGTGAAAGATCTGGGTTGTGATTTATATTTATTCGGAAAAACAAATGAAAACTTCAAATATAAGGCTTCGGATAATGTTCATTTTATGGGTTTGGTGAACCAAAAAGATTTGCCAAGTTACTTGAAGGCAGCGGATATTTTAGTTTTAACGATGGATAATGATAGTTGTCTGAAAATGTTTGAGTATATTAAGGCAGGAAAGACGATATTGGGTATAAGGGGCAAGCTTAATTACTTTTTAACGAATATGGAAAATGCTTATTTAACCGATGATTTAGCAAGGGGAATTAGGGCATTGATAACCGACGAAGAATTACGGAGTCGATTAAATGAGAACATCAAAAAAATACAAGTTAAAACATGGGAAGACGTAGCAGAAGATTATTTAAACTTCTTGAATAAAGAAGTGTTAGATGGTGATGGCATATAATGACTTACAGCACAGAGTACCACAAGAACGCAACTGAGGTGATGGGCAATTTATGAAGACAAAATACCTCGAAGATAGAAAAGAACTTTTACATGACTTGAATGGTAAAACTTTAGATATTGCTTGTAACAAAACCGATTTACACTCTTATATGAATGATGATGTAATAGGCATTGATATTAATATCACAAATTATACAGATAATGTTATAAAAGCAGATGCTGAATATTTGCCATTCAAAGACGATGTTTTTGATACAATCTTTGCTGGTGAGATTATAGAACATGTACCGAACCCTTATTTATTTTTACAAGAGGTGGAGAGGGCATTGAAGAAAAATGGAAAATTTATTTTAACAACTCCAAACATACATAGTTTGGACTTTTTCTATAAAAATATATTTAGTATTAGAAATATATCTGACACCTCACACCATCTATATGGTTGGGATGTTTTTCTTTTGAAAAATTTATTTAATGCGCTTGATTTAGAAATTCAAGAAATAGGTTATGTTAATATCTATAAAAAAAATATTCCTTTTAAAATATTTTGTAAAATTTTTAAGAGGTTCTCATGGCATATATATATAATAGCAAAAAATTGAAATCAAACGGAAGTTTTCGATGAGACTATGCATAGTGGCTAACAGTGCAACAGAATCTTTTGGGGGCGGTTTTATCAGCACAAACACTTTGGAACATGCACTTGAGAAAAGAGGGTATGAAATCGAAACAGTGCAATCGCCAGAAGAGATAAGCAACCCGGATATTATTCTGCACCAGAATATAAAATATTTAGTTCAAACCCAGAGAATTTGTGAAAAAAAGAATTTGCCTCTGATTGTCACGGTCAATGGATTCATCTCTTGCTGTACAGGGACGCATGTAATCAATAAAACAAAGTACGGGGTCTCATGTCATAAATGCACTCCATGGGGTGCATTTAATTGTTTTCTGAAGGATAGACGTAACAAATACCCATCAATGACTGAAAGAGTATTCAATACTCTAACAACAATTCCACGATTTATATTATTAAAGGAGAGAATGAACGCTTTAAACAGATCTAACAGGGTAATTTGCATCTCTGCTACAGGTAAAAAAATGTTGCAAATTGCTGGAGTTGGGGGTAATATAGAGGTCATACCACAGCCAGTCAGTTCATCGTTTTTGATTGATCCAGAAATACGTCTATTTGATGAAAAACTTGTTCTCTTCACAGGGGGAATATCCTGGATAAAGGGTGCGCATCTCGCAGCAGAGGCAGTTTCAAAACTTGATGGCGTGAAACTCGTTCTTGTGGGCAAAGGTTATGAAAAAATTAAGAGGTGTATTGTAAAAAAACTTGGTGATGATGCATTGTTTTGTGGCGTAGTAAATAACAAACAAATAAAAAACTACTACTACTCTGCCCATGTTGTCCTGTTCCCGAGCATCTGGTTTGAGGCATTTGGCAGGGGCTGGGCTGAGGCATGCATGTGCGGGAAGCCGGTTGTAGTTTTCAATGACCGGGGCGGAGCATCAGATTATCTGAAGCACGAAGAAACCGCCTTACTTTCTGATTATGATGTCGATGCTTATGCCGAGCAGATCCAACGACTATTTGACGATGATGCACTATATAGGCGAATAAGCAGGAATGCACAGGAATATGCAAAGAAGAATTTCCTGGCGGATGTTGTTGCAAAGAAGTATGAGAAAGTGTTTGAGGAGGTATTAGAAAAATGAAAGCATCGCATTTTGATATAACAAACAAAGGTACTAACGTCGCAGTGAATAAATGGGAAAAAAATAAATTTAAAACTTGTTTAACCTATATAAGAAATGATATGTCGATATTGGACATAGGTTGCTCTACCTGTTCATTTTTTAACTACCTCCAAGAAAACAAAATAAACATCAAGGGGGTTGGATTTGACACTGATAAAAAAGCATTAGAAATTGCAAATGCCAAAGGTTGCGACGTTTATGATTCACTTGAGAAAATTAATGATTCTTTTGACGTCATTACAATGTGGGAGGTTATAGAACATCTGCAATTAGAGGATTTCTTATTGTACTTGGATTATATAAAAAAACATCTCAAGATGGATGGAAAATTAATAATTTCCACCCCCAACATCCTCAATCCTTTTTATCCTTTTTGGGCAGAACCCACTCATATCAGACCATATTCTTTGATGAGTTTAAGTAGGATCTTGGAGTCCAAAGGATTCAAAATCGTGTACAGAAGGAAAACACATCCATTGAAACACCCCGTTAAAATTTTATTTTGCTTACTCACCTCCCAAACATTCTACGCAAAGTTGACAATCGTTGCTGAATTACAAAAATAAAAACATGAGTGATACTCGCTGTATTGAGTCTTTACTTATCAGTCTAAGAAACTCACTCCTTTTAGCTACAAAAACCTCCCAATCACATTCCGGACCCATTCCGATCGTATACCAGACTTCTCCTCCATTGCTTTCATTATCACTACATCCTCCTGCTCAAAGGTCTTCGATATCAGAAGCAAAACAAAATAAACAATCATATACAATATAAACATAATAATTAAAATATAAATAGTTGGAGTCCCGAAGAACGTTTTTGTCGCCACATAAACGACCAACGCAGAAACAATCGCTGAAAAAAATATTTTGAAATAATTTAACTTTAATGGATGAATATGTTTGATCATATAAACCTCTGCAAAACCAAGCGCATTTACGATGATAATCGATATTGCTGTTGCAACTGCTGCTCCATTTATTCCGTAAACCGGTATCAGATAAAAATTCAGAATAACATCAAAAACTGCGCCGACTGTTGTGTTCACCATTATTAATCTGGTTCTTCCTATAGTTGATATAATCTGATTTGTAGGTCTGAATACGGATATGATCAGATACGCAAATGCTAATATACTAAGCGCCGACGCCCCAGCGATATAGTCCAACCCATAGAGGATCCTAAGAACCCGCTCTGAGAACATTATCATTAAAAGGACAAGCGGAAGAACGGTAAGAAAGATCCATTTTGTGACCGTCGCATTCGTTTCTTTCAACTCCTTTGTCCTGTGCTGAGAATACAATTCGGTGATAATCGGCATAAAAATAGAACCAAACGAACTTGATATAATCATGAGCAATCCTGCAGTTGCGAGCGATGCTCTGTATATGCCACCGCATACGACGTACTGAAATAACCGATCATCAGTGTGTCGATCCAGCCCATCACGAGACCGACCATTCCGGCAAACATCAGGGGCCAGGAAAAAGAGAAGAGTTCTTTTCTCACATAAATACATTTTATAGTTTTACTAAAAATTGGAAAAATTTTGTTTAGATAATAAAGAGCCACAAAAGGTACGGCGATCACGGTACTGGTGTAGGCAAATGCGGCGCCATAAACACCATATCCCAGAGACAATAACACAATGAGCAAAAATAGCCTGATACCGTTCTGAAATATATCCCTAACATACACAACGTACTTCATTTCCTGAAATCCTCCAATGGCACGATTAAAAATATAGAATAAAACAAAGAACGGAACACTGAACGAAAAAATCCTCAATACCGGCGTCAAATTCGGTTCATCGAATATCTCAACCGAAATCACATCAGCAAACAAAAACAACAATATCCCCGCGATTACCCCTAACGGCAAAACGATCTCCAGCGCAGATATGATCACACCTTTGATCCGTTCCTGATCATTCTTTCCCCTGTAAAAAGAAACAAATCTCACAACACCGTCTGGCATCCCAACCAGCACAACAGTGGATGCGATCGTAGCAACAGCAGATGCCATCGAGATCAAGCCAAAATCACTCGGTCCCAGGAA
>QNCM01000091.1 GCA_003644505.1 Candidatus Makaraimicrobium thalassicum
GTCGTCCTTGGTCATCGACCATCACATCAGCATTACCATGATCGGCTGTTATCAATAATTGCCAACCATGTTCTTTAGCCCATCATACAACCTTTTTTACCAGATTATCAACCGCAGTACCTGCTTGACCAGCCGCTTCAAGACTGCCCTGATGACCGACCTGATCCAGATTGGGCACATTGACAATCAGTACCTGACCGCCTGAATCATCTGCCATTACTTTCTGCATTTCTGTGGTCAGTTGAGTAATAGACATAAGAGGATTGCCTAAAATTTCTGCATCGGGAATGGTGGGGACTTCAATACCTTTAGCCGTTTCGTCAGTCTGCATACCATTAATAAAATAAGTAACATGAGGAAATTTACACTGTTCTGATAATCGGGTTGTGCGAAATCCCTGTTCTTTCAACACATCAATCAAACCACCATTAATGGGTAAAGTAGGGAAAAAGACATCCTCAATGGGCGTTGCTTCATGCTTTAACTCAACCATGGCAATCACATGACATTCATTATTCATCACTTTAGCCAGTTGTGAGATACGATCTGCACGATGATTGGTCAGTATAAGTGTCTCATCTGCACCGACAGGCATACCATCAGGCAATGAAGCAGGAGGAAAATCTGCTTCAGAAGGAGAGTTTGCCAAGTGTTGTTCTAGGTTTTTTGAGCTAAATTCTTTACTCTCGATGCGATCCATGAGAGCGTCACGGCAATACTCTGTTAAATCCCAATTTTCTGCACGATCAGCAGACCACTTACGACCCATCACCGATGCTAATACAATCTTGTCACTGTCATTATCTTTAATTGCTTGTTGTAGTTCTGCCAACATTTTTGGTGCAGTACCTGCCTGACTATCAGTACCATCCAACAAGGCATGGATATAAACTATAGGAAAACCTTTTTTAATACCCAGATCAGCCGCCATAATCAGTGTTTCCCAGTGGGCATGAACCCCTGCATCTGAGAGCAAGCCAGCGACATGTAAAGGCTTGCTGAAATCTGAATGTTCCCAAGCTGAACTCTGTTCCCAGTCACCGCTATGATAACCCTCTCGTACCCGAGCCAAAGAGCTTAGCAACACTTTACCTGCACCAATAGTAAGATGACCGACTTCAGAGTTTCCTGCCTTGCCTTCATCCAGCCCGACGGGTGTTCCCGAGGCATGCAGACGTGCATAGCCGTATTGCTGCATAAGTGAATGCACATAAGGCATTTGTTCAGCAGTGGTGGCACTACTCTTGGGATCTTCGTTAAGCCCCATGCCATCCAAAATCATCAGTACTGCTTTAGGTCGTTTATCAATGCTCATTTGTTATTCCTTATTGAATCCCTGTTTCTTTCATAATAAATTCACGGCTTTGGGAACTGGCTGGGCTTTTGAAAAAGGATTCTGAAGATGAAAATTCACACAAAGCCCCTTGGTCTTTATGGTTATGGAACATGGCACTATAATCACTGACACGCCTGGCCTGACCCAGACTATGGGTCACCAAAAGAACCAGTTTCTCTTTACCCAGTTTTTTTATAATATTTTCAATTTTATCGGTAGAGATTGGGTCAAGTGCGGATGTAGGCTCATCGAATAGAAAGATATTGGAATCCTTCAGTAGCCCCATAGCGATGGAAAGACGTTGCTGTTGTCCACCTGACAGACGCTGAGCACGTTGCTTATCCCATTTCTCATCGAGTTCCCCCATAAGTCCGACATCGTTCAGAGCCTGTACCATCAGTGTACGCCACTCCTTACGGGCAACTTTACGTTTGCGCAGTGGTACTTTCAGGTTGTCGTAGATGGAGCAGGGAAATACGGTTGGTTTTTGCCATACCATAGCAAAGTGGGAGCATATACTAGTGGGTTCATTGGTTGCATCGAAGCAGGTAATATCAATATCACCTTTATGAGTCAGATTTTCATCCATAAGCTCTGACATGGCTTTTAGAAAGGTACTTTTACCTGAGCCAGAAGGTCCCATAATAGCGACCACTCCAGTTTTGGGAAAACGTAATTCATCAACCGTCAGAATAGTTTTTTTCTTAGCATGGATACTCAGATCTTTGATACTCATACCACAACATTCAGGTTCATTGAATAATAGTTGAATATGGGCATTATTAGCAGCTTGGTTGTTTGTAATAAGCGATTGTGCAATCATAATATTAATCCTCTGAAAGATAGTGATGTACTAAACGTGGTACGGCAAATAAGAACAGCAAAAAGATAATCAACAATAGCGAAAGACTTCGAGCTTCCGGCATACCGCCTGGTATATCCATTGCCAGCAGGAAAATATGAAAATTGATCAGCCTGATCGAATCCATAATGGATTCGGGAAAGGCGGTCAATGCACCGCAGGTCAGCATGACAGCAGCGGTATCACCCAGCGAGGTTGCCCAGCCGAGGATTAGAGAATCGATAATTTTGCCTTTCTGGTAGGAGGGCGACAGGCGAAACAGAAATTCCAGTGGACCGACATCAAATGATTTCGCCGCCATACCGTAACGCTCGTTAAAAGGCCTGAGTATTTGGGAGAAGGCGGTGACCAGAGTAGGGTACAACAGCAGAATCAGGGTCAGCATGGCGGACAGTATCGACCAGCCAAATCCGAGGGCGTTGACGAATAAGAGAAAGCCAATGATACCTAGGATGATTGATGGCATGCCCGCTAGGATATAGACAGACACTGCCGTTAATGATTGCAACCAATTTGGCAGGCGGATAATACCCACCATAACACCAGCAACCAGATAGGCAGGTAGTGCGGCGACCAGTACTGCACCCACCGTGGTAATGATGGTGCCAACGATAATACCAGCAGTGGTATGTTCGAATTGCAAGGGTTTAACGAAGGTGGCAATTATGCTCACCGTCAGCAACATGTAAAGCCATAAAACCCAACGTTTTCTGATAATTTTAAACATTGATTAACCTCTTATATTGTGCCAGTAATACAATCAGGATAATTGCGATGGCAATGCTGGCCATGGCGAACAGGGCGGTTTCATGCATACCTCCTGCATAAGACATTTCCAGTGCAATATTTGCGGTCAGCGTACGAAAACTATCTAAAAAATCACCTGGCACTTGCAGGCTGTTGCCAGAAAGCATCAGTACCACCATGGTCTCGCCGAAAAGACGACAGAAAATGTAATTGATCGTACCGATCACGGCGGTTGGTTGGCTTTTAATAAAAAGTTCGGAACGGCTCAGAGTGGACATCTGAAAGCTGTTTTCAAGTCCTTGGTATTGATCTAGGTGAGTCAGGTAGCTGCGGTAGAATAATAGGGTGCAAGTGGGCGTGATAAAAATAGTTAGACCAATGGCAGAAGCCAATAGTGAATAACCGTTTCCACCAAAAGTCTCTCGTACCATGGGGATGATCTCAATAATCGCCCAGACACCAATAATAACCGAAGGCATGGAAATCCATACCTCAAGTATCGCCACTGTGGCTGGGTTAAGCCAACTCTTGCGGTTATCAACCAATTGCAGACTGAGTACCCAGCCTAATAAAAGTGCCAAAGGAAGGGTGACAAGCACCAGAAGTAAACTACCCGTCAACGGGACAAGCATCCCATAATATTCTTCGTCAGGATACCAATCAAGAGAAACCCAGTTGGAAAGCGGAATTTCCATAAAAAAATCAATGGAACTGACAAGAGGATATGCCAGCATAAAAACTAGTATCAACACTAGCAATAAAACAATGAACTTCATGCCTTATAAATTCTCTTTTGTTGTGTTTAATAAAGTTCTAGGTATTACAAACCGAACTTTAGCTAAAAATTTAAAATAGTCCTTAATCAACAAAGCACTTGATCGGGAAAAAACTTGCTGTTCCACGATCAGGTGCTTACATGACAGACCAGCGAGCGAACCAAGAGGACTCGCTTGCAAGGCTACGCTTACAAAGTAGGTTTAAGCCCACCGTCTATAAGGATCTGGCGTGCTTCATCATTGGCCAGAGCTTTGCTCAAGCGATCCGCCAGAGCGGCGTTCTTGGGCAAATACACCAGATTCAGGGCACGTTGCAAGGTGTATTTTCCATTTCCAACATTCTCTGGGGTACCTGCAACGCCATCCAGCGTCAGCATTTTAATGGGTTCACCCTGTTTGATGGCGGCATCCACAGCAGAATAAGACAGCATGGTCAGCCCGTGAATATCTCCAGCCACGGTGGTGATAGCCTGACCGTTAGGGCCGATAATAACCAAGTCTCTGGCAATCGGATGACCTGCCTTTTTGCCCAAATGGAAGTAATGATCAAATATAGTCTTGGTTCCCCGTCCAGCTTCTTTGGCGATGGCGTTGATCTTGTAGCCATTCAGTTCTTTGCTATGACCAGTATAGAGATCGACAATTTCTTTTGATGTGATATTGTCAAAAGGTGCATCCTTGTGCGCTACCATTACCAGCCAGTCACGAGACATAACTAATGTCTCTACGTGTGATTTTTCGCTTTTCTTCAGTTCACGTGACATCATGCCAAACTGGGCGATACCTGATTTACACGCCTTGAAGCCAGCAGATGATCCGCCCGCTTGGACTTTTGCATCAATGCCCTGTTTCTTTAATAAGGGCGTTAGTTTTTCCATAAACGGAAATACGGTTGTGCTTCCAGCAAAGGTGACGGACTCGCCAGCTTGGGCAGATAACATAGTAAATGCAGATAAAAATAATATTA
>QNCM01000092.1 GCA_003644505.1 Candidatus Makaraimicrobium thalassicum
AGGGGCAGGCCTCTTGCTCTGATCGCCGGCCCATGTGTGATCGAATCCGCTGAAAGTGCCATGGAACACGCCCGGCAGATAAAGAAGATAGCGGGCAGGCTCGATATACCGTTCATCTTCAAGTCGAGTTATGACAAGGCGAACAGAAGTTCCCTTAATTCCTTCAGGGGGCCGGGCGCGGAGAAAGGTCTGGAAATACTGCGCGATATACGTGAGGAGTTGAAAGTGCCTGTTCTGAGCGATGTTCACCGTATTTCTGAGGTAGAACGGGCGGCAGAGGTTCTCGACGTGATACAGATACCGGCGTTTCTGTGCAGGCAGACCGACCTGCTCCTTAAAGCGGCTGCGACTGGGAAAGCCGTCAATGTCAAAAAAGGGCAGTTCATGTCTCCGTGGGAGATGGATAACGTCGTTGCCAAGATCGAATCGGCCGGGAACAGGAATATACTGCTTACGGAAAGAGGGACCACTTTCGGGTATAACACGCTGGTCAATGATTTTCGCGCGATCGTTATAATGGGTGAGACCGGATATCCGGTCGTATACGACGCTACTCATTCGGTGCAGATGCCGGGAGGCAAAGGCGCCTCAAGCGGGGGAGAATCGAAATATATCCCGCCGCTCTCGAAAGCTGCCGTGGCCGCCGGATGCGACGCGTTGTTTATAGAAGTGCATAGACAGCCGCATAAGGCGTTGAGCGACGGACCTAATATGCTCAGGTTGAGCGATCTTGCGGATTTACTGAGCCAGGTCAAACAGATAGAAAAGGCGGTAGGACAGAGATGAGCATTTCCAGGGCCAAAAAGGTGTTGATTAACGAAAGCAGGGCGATAGCGAAACTTGTGGACCGCATCAACAGTGATTTTAAAAAGATCGTCAGCCTTCTGGCGGAAAATAAAGGCCGGATCATAGTGACCGGTATGGGAAAGCCCGGTTTTATCGCGCAGAAGGTCTCCGCGACAATGTCTTCGACAGGGACACCTTCGGTTTATCTTCATCCGGCTGAAGCTCTTCATGGGGACCTCGGCCGTGTCACATGCGACGATATTGTTATCGCGTTTTCCAACAGCGGGGAAACAGAAGAAGTGGTTAAGCTGATCCCGATCCTGAAAAAGATCGGCGCGAGGCTTATCGCCGTTACGGGGAACAAAAAATCGAACCTGGCGGTGAACAGCGATTTTGTCATCGACAGCTCCGTTGATAAAGAAGCCTGTCCCATGGGGTTGGCTCCGACTACATCGACGACCGCTATGCTGGCCCTCGGCGACGCGCTTGCGATCGCGCTTCTTGAGAAAAAGAAGATCCAGCCCAGGGATTTTGCGCTGTATCATCCGGGCGGGTTGCTGGGCAAACGGCTTCTTTTGAAAGTTCAGGACATCATGAGGGGCAGATCCGAAACTCCGGTCGTGAAGAGAGATGCTAAAATAAAAGAGGTTCTTCTTAAGATCACCAGGTTACGGGCCGGCAGCGCGAGCGTCGTCGACAGTAAAGGGAAACTTGTCGGTATTTTTACCGACGGTGATTTGAGAAGGCATTTTGAGCAGGGCGAGAACCTTCTGGCCTGCAGGGTCAGCGATGTTATGACAAAGTCTCCAGTGACGATCACGTCAGACCGTCTGGCTGCGGAGGCTTTTGAGATCCTCAGGGACAGGAAGATCGATGAGATCCCGGTTATCGACGAAAAAGGCCGGCCGGTCGGGATTTTAGACGTGCAGGATATCCTCAAGGCGGGGCTGGTCTGACATAAATAAGGAGAAAGATGGGCCATAAATATTCTGATGAACTGATCGAGAGGGCCGGGAAAATAAAACTTCTCGCGCTTGACGTGGACGGTGTCCTCACTGACGGCAGGATCATATACGGCAATTACGGGGACGAACTGAAGAATTTTGACGTGAATGACGGTTTTGGGATATTTATGGTGAAACGTTCGGGGATCAAATGCGTGATACTCACGGCAAAGGCCTCGCCCGTGGTGACCAAACGGGCGAAAGAGCTCAGAATAGACAGGGTCTATCAGGATTTTCATTATAAGATCAAAGCCCTTGAGAAGATACGGAAAAGGTTCAGGGTATCGGATGAGGAGATTTGTTTTGTGGGGGATGAGATCATTGATATCCCCGTATTGAAGAGGGTCGGCCTGGCAGTATCCCCTCCGAACGCTGCGGAAGAAGTCAAATCCTGCGTTCATCTTATTACGGGGAAACCGGGCGGCTGCGGAGCGGTCAGAGAGGTCTGTGATTTTATTTTAAGATCCCAGGGGACGTGGAGCGAGGTGACGTCCGTGTATTTTGAATGAATTATAAGCTGCCAGCTTAAGCATAACCATGTATGAAGTAAAAGTCCAGTCACATTTCAGCAGCGCTCACAATCTGAGGGGATACAGGGGTAAATGCGAGGATTTGCACGGTCATAACTGGCGTGTTGAAGTCACGGCGCGTGCTGAAGATCTCAACGGGACAGGTATGGTTGTGGACTTCAAGGAGCTTAAAGGGGTTCTGGATGAGATTATCGGCGATTTAGATCATAAATATCTGAATGAGCTTGAGCATTTCAGGAATAATAATCCGACTTCTGAAAATATCGCCCGGTATATCTATCAGAGAATATCCCGGAGCAAACCCGAACGGAACATCAAAGAAGTGACTGTCTGGGAGACGGATTCGTCATCTGCAACGTATTTCGAATAGCACGTGGTGCAGCTTCATGAAGAAAGCGATTGTGTTGTTATCCGGCGGTATGGATTCAGCGGTTACGCTCTATATCGCGAAAAAAGATTACGAGTGCCATGCCCTCATATTTGACTATGGGCAGAAAGCGGCAAAGGAGATAACCTGCGCCCGGAAAATAGCCGGGAAGGCCGGTTGTGGGTATCGAGTTCTGGAGATATCTTTGCCGTGGCAGGGAAGCGCCCTTCTCGATGGGACAAAAGCCGTTCCCCGGGGCTCAATAAGCAGCGGGGGGGTGATACCGGAGACCTATGTCCCCGCAAGGAACATTATTTTTTTAGGTTTCGGGATCTCATTCGCAGAGGCTGCCGGCGCGGAAGCGGTTTTCATCGGCGCGCATCAGCTGGATTTTTCGAATTATCCGGATTGCCGGGATGAATTTTTTACAAGTTTCCGGGAAACAGCCAGATACGGCACCAGGAGCGGAAGCGAGGGTCATGAGATCGCGATCGTGACCCCGATCATCGATAAAACAAAAAAAGAGATCGTGGATATAGGCAGCCGGCTTGGCGTTCCGTTCGAGGATACCTGGTCATGTTACCAGGGAGGCCGGGAACCCTGCGGATCGTGTGAGTCGTGCCTGTTCCGCATACAGGCGTTTAAAGACGCGGGCATGAAGGATCCGACGCAATGATGCAGGCAAAGATCGCAGAAATATTCTTGTCGTACCAGGGTGAAGGGCTCTTTACGGGAAGCCGGCAGTTATTTATCCGTTTTTACGGTTGCGATCTCGGCTGTGTTTATTGCGACACGGTGCTGAAGAGCTACAGGTCTTTTTCGAGGCATGCCCTTCTGGGGAAGATCCTGGATTTTGGGAACGGCTATAACGAGCTGACCCTTACGGGAGGGGAACCGCTGTTACATGCGGATTTCCTGAAAGAATTTCTGCCGCTCTTCAGGAAACACAAGGGACACGGGATTTATCTGGAGACGAACGGCACGCTGCCGGATGAGCTTGAAAAGGTGCTTGATCTTGTGGATATCATAGCCATGGATTTCAAGCTTCCGTCTTCGACCGGAAGCCTGAAAGAGGTGTGGACGGAGCATGAAAGGTTCATCAGAACAGCGGCCTGTTGTAAAGAGTTGATAGTAAAGGCCGTTATCACGGATTCGACGACGATCGATGATATAAAACAGATGAGCCGGATAATAGCCGGTGTGGAGAAGGAATTCGCAGTTATCCTGCAGCCTGTTACGCCCGTCAATGCTCTGGTGAAAGAACCGGACGAAGAGATGATCTCTTACTTTAAAGGGTATGTGGCCAAAGAGACGGGAAAAGAAACGAGGATACTGGGGCAGGCGCATCATCATCTCGGCATAAAGTGAGGCAGTCACACGTCACACTCCCGGAGTGTGACTACTATCAGAACGGATAAGAGAGATGAAAAAAAAAGCGGCCTATAAAGGATTGCAGCAGAATGTCAGGAAGCGGAAGCTTCCGAAGATAGACGTTTGGGAAAACAGGTATCGGGATAAAACATACGTGGTGAGGTTTGATACCCCTGAATTCACGTGTATATGTCCCAGGACCGGTCTTCCTGATTTTGCGCATATCTTCATAGAGTATTCGCCTGAGGCATGCTGTATCGAGCTGAAGTCATTTAAGGAATACATAACGGCTTACAGGGATTTCGGGATCTTCCATGAGCATGCTGTTAACCGTATGCTTGAGGATCTTGTGAAAAGTTGTGAGCCCCGGTGGATGAAGGTGAAAGGTGTTTTTAATATCCGCGGGGGAATCACCACGACCGTTGAGGCGGAGTCAGGGGTCAGACCTACACTTTTAAGTTTTTAACTCATAACACTGCTGCCCCATTGTTTTTTAATTAATTTTTGTAACGCTTTTATTTTTACCGAGATATATCAAAAATGCTTGTGATCGACTTGAAATCCATTTTATACTACGACCATTCCTACACAAATACAAAGGGAG
>QNCM01000093.1 GCA_003644505.1 Candidatus Makaraimicrobium thalassicum
CAAAGTGACGCAGAGTAAAATAACGACGCTCTGCGAACCTCCGCGCCCTCTGCGGTTAATTTTTTTGCAATGATCCATTTATCCGGAATAAATTAAAAAGTCGCCGAAAAACAACTAATTCGCGAAATCGAAGAGACGCTACACGAATGTCTGCCGAACTTGTGCATACAGACTCACGACTTCCCGCTTCCGAAAAACTTCGAAAACAGACTGTCGGTCTTCTTCTTTTCAGGAGCTTTCCACTCCTCCACCCCATCCTGCCCCTCACGTTCCTCTTCTGGCTTCGTCTCAAAATTAAACAGCGGTTCAGGCGCAGTTCGCACTTCTCTTTGCTCTTTTTGCTCGCTTCGCTCCCCAGGCTCGGTAACAGAGACCGAGCCGCCGCCATGCCTGCTCTTCCGTGCGCGGATCTCGACTATTATCGGTCGCTCGATGTCGCCGCTCACAACCATCGCCACCCCGGGAGGCAGCCGTTTGATCTCATCCTCTGCTTCGACACTGATTCCTTCGAGTCCTTTCCTGATCGCCTGCAGATCGTTCGGATTCGTGACCTTCAGGATGATCTGGGTATTGCACTGCGAGAGCACGTTCTTGTCGATCCTTGCCGGGCGCTGGGAGATCACCATCATGCCAAGCCCGAACTTCCTGCCCTCTGACGCAATCGTTCGCAGTATGTCGGTGCTGACCATCTTGCCGAAACCCTTCTCAGGGCAGTAATTGTGCGCTTCCTCGATGACAAGCATCATCGGAGGGATGAGATTGATCTTCCGTGCCTCGAAAAGCTCCTCGCAGAGCCGTGCAACGATCATCGCCTGCATATCCGGCACAACGCCTTTCATGTCAATTATCGACCCCATTCCCGATTGAACCAGTTCCTGAACCTGGGTTGGATCTTGAGAGAAGATCTCCGCATCCCGAATCGATTCAAGGGTGCTCAAAACGCCCCATTTTGCATTGCTGCTGCTGGTTCCCACCTCGAAGATGATGTCCTCGATCGTGTATCTGCTCTTCTCTGCGCGTATCTTCTGTATCGCTTCGTAGATAACGCCCATCTGGGTTCCGGACTGGATGCCAAGAATCCGTGAGAGGTCTCCTGCCTTAAGATTGACTCCATTGAGCCGAAACACCCGGTCTGCCCCTGGATTCAGTACCATGTCCGCAGGCGTGTACGCGGTCAGCCGATCTCCGTATCCGGATGGCGATATGCCGAAGCGCTCGAAGTCCCCCTCTGTTGCTGGTTCTCGGAGTGAGGTGTACTCGCCGTGCGGGTCGATTATCAGAAGGGCGATCCCCTGATCGAGGAGTTCCTCCATGATGACACCCGCTGCATACGACTTGCCGCTGCCTGTGCGTGCGAGAATGCTTACATGTTTCTGCACGAGCGTGTTCGCATTGAGGTGCACAGGTATCCTCTGCCCCTCAAGGAGCCCGAGATATACGTTGCCGCCTCCGAGTCCGAGCGCCTCCGCGATCAGTTCCGGGTCAGCACGAAAGACCCGATCACCCGGGACGAACGGCGTCTTTGGTACCCTGAGGACTCTGTTCTGCCGCGATCCGATGACCATAGCCTTTGCAACCACCCGGTCGGAGCCCACATCGTTCCGTTTGTCCAGTGCGCTCGCAACCGTGATCTTTTCGTTTGATCTGGTGATCGCGACCACCTGAGCAAGCACCCAACCGTCGGATTCGTGCCATATCTTGATATAGTCCCCCTGCAACGTCCGGGGCTCCGAAACCGCGAATCTGAAATCCGCAAAGCCTGTTTCGCCGAATATGGTACCGATCGAATCTATGGGCATGTGATAATCCCTCTCACGCCCGTTATCATAAAGGTTCGGAGGGGCTGCGGATCACTGGGGGCTGGGGGCAGGATTCGGGAGCGTCGATCGTATCTTCGATCGTATCCTCGATTGCCACCTGTTGCATCGATTCCCAATCACGTACGTTGACCCACAATTGTACAAAAAAGTATTATACCAAAAAGTACGATTGTTTATCATGAGATTTTATAACAGGCAGGAAGAAGTCGCTGTGATCAGAAACCTATCCACCCTCAGTTACAAACATGCACATATGCTCGTTATCTATGGCAGGCGGCGGGTTGGGAAGACGCGGCTCGTTCTGGAATCTCTTGAACCAATGTACTTCTTTGTGGATAAAAAACCAGCGCTCTGCTACTGAAAGAATTCTCAGGGATTGTGAGGGTGAACTCCGGCAGTTTCGTGCCCGATTTTTCCAATTGGGATGATTTCATAAGGTTTTTATTTGAGTATTCGAAAGATAGGCATCTTATCGTGGTCTTCGATGAATTTCAGAACTTCCGAGCGGTTGATCCTGCCATATTCTCTATATTCCAGAAGTACTGGGATCGTTATTCGGATACCTCGCGTATACTCCTGGTCTTTGTGGGCTCATACATCGGACTGATGAAAAAAATTTTTATAGACGAAAAAGAGCCGCTATACGGTAGGTCTACTGCTAAAATCGATCTTAAACCTCTAAACTATAGGTGGGTTAGAAAGATATGCATGGACATGGGATTTAAAAGCGAAGAAGAGATTATAAAGATATACTCTACACTTGGTGGCACTCCAAGGTACTATCAACTGGTGGAAAGTTACGGGCTTGACAGTTACGAAAGCGTTCTGAAATCCATGATCTTCGGCAAGAACGCGCTCTTGCAGGACGAGGTCAGACAGATCCTGATAAACGAGTTCGGAAAAAACTATACCACTTATTTCTCGATACTTGAGGCAGCATCACTCGGAAAGAACACCTTAAAAGAGATTTCAGACACTACAGACATTCCGATGAACAGTCTTGGCAAATACTTAAACGAACTTGCCAGCACATTCGATATCATTGAACGGAGAGAACCACTCCTGGGTGGAAAAAAGATGGGGCGGTACTTCATAAAGGATAATACGGTGCGTTTCTGGTTCAGATTTGTAAACCCAAACATATCCTTTTTAGAATCTGGTAGATACGAGATCGCACTGGAACAAACGATGGCAGAGCTACCGTCCTTTGTTGGCAGGGTTTTTGAAGACATCGTAACAGAGATCGCTCTTGATAACCTGCCTTTCAAGGCGTCCGGGATCGGTAGGTGGTGGAACCGGCGAGGGGATGAGATAGACATGGTGGCGGTCAATAGAGATGCCCGCGAGATACTATTCGGGGAGGTGAAATGGACGAATAAAACGGCTGGATGCGGCATCCTGGAGAGTCTGAAGAAGAAAAAAGATCTGGTGAAGTGGCATAATGGAGAGAGGAAGGAATATTATCTTGTGGTCTCTAAAAGTGGGTTCACTCCTGAATTAAGGGAAATCATGGATTCTGTTGGGGTGATCGGGTGGAATATGCAGGATATTGCACGGATGGCGAATCTGTAGAGTGTTTGTACGCGTCATGATGGGGGCAGTCACCGGACACCATGATCACACATCCGGATTCGGGAGCTTCCATCGCATAAAACAGCCCCGGCGGGGCGATATGTTTTTATACTGACATCTTCATTTACCCGAACTATGTATACCGATGAAGTTGTTGACAGGGCAATGGAGTTTGTAAGGACCAAAGCCGGGTATCCCTTTTCACAATTGAAGAAGGCGACCCTCGACGAAACCAGATCTGAGTGGGAAGTTCTTGTAGATGTCGGCGTTCTTGGTGCGGATATTAAGAAGGTAACAATAGATGACAGAGATGGACGAGTCGTCGGGTTTGAGTGATATTACTTCAAGGTATCTAAAAACCGCAAATAAATATCTATCGAACGCCAATAAATATTTCAGTAAAAACGAGTTTAGGAAATCCTCTGAACTTTTGTGGGGTGCGGTGACGCAATCAATAAAGGCATTGGCGTCGTTATCTGGTACGCATATCCCAAGTCATGCAAAATTTTTCGATTATACAAGAAGTGTGAGCAAAGAAACCGGAGACGAAACGTATCACACGTTATTTCTGGAACTTAATACTTTACATAAAAACTTTTATGACGAGGAGATTCCTCCGGTCGATTTTCCAATATTTTATAGAAAAGCCATATCGTTTCTGAAGAAGACCGAAGAACTGATGAAAGTGCAGATAGCCACCCGGATCACACCCTAATGATTCGAAGGCTTCCCTCGCAGGTCTCTCAATAACCGCCCGCACTGGCTCCCGGGCGAAATCAATCCAGAAGATCACAACATGGAAGACCGGGGGAATGCTGTAACGAATTCATTCCCCTCCATGCGAAGAATAGGTTCCTGCCCTGTAGCATCGCGAAAGACGCGGATCATCCTCGGAATACCGCTTCCCGCATCGGTTACAAACCCCAGCTTCAGAAAGACGTTGTAGACCGCCCGAGTTACGCAGGACATGAACGCCCCACCGCATAGACTCGATCGTGACCGTGTTCGGAAGCTTACCCGGTGTCTGTGGGGGCGCATCAGGTGAATATCCAGAAACCGCATCACATCGTGGAGAGTATCTACCATGCGCCCCTCTATATGCTTCTGATCGTAAGGTTCTGCCGATATATCGGTTCCGGGGATGCGTTGCGCGGAGACATACGCGTAAGGAAG
>QNCM01000094.1 GCA_003644505.1 Candidatus Makaraimicrobium thalassicum
CATCGTTGGAGCTATCGGTGATTTGATCGTGGTCAATGCTGGTAGCTTTAATGGTGTTGATATTGACGTTGCTGATGAAAGCACGGTTAATACCGTTTTGCGCGTTGACGGCGCGGACGCGAACGCGGTTATCAATATACTACATACGCACTCGGCTAACGTGACAAATGGTATTGTTTGCGACAATGAGGCGTATGCGATTTTGCGCGGTGCAACTATTAACAATGCGACCATCGGCGTGACGTTTGGTGGCGGAAGTGATGTGCGCTTGATTTCGTCAAGCGTACTAAACTGTGATGTTGGTATGAGCATTCCGGATGGTGATACTGTCGTCGGCATGTCAGACGTGTCCTTCGATGGTAATGTGCAAGACGTTAATGTCGCTTCTTCGACGTGCAAGATTTTTGGAACAGTGACGGCGAGTATAGCATCTGCCTCGTTTTCTACTGGAGCGCAGATAAACACGGTTGTTCTTGACCTGTTTGAGGGCGATGAAGGGTTGAACATTTTGGGCGAGTTACACGTTGGTACGCCTGAGCATCCAACGGAAAGTGTGTTCGGCGGCGGCGACAGCTACACGCGAGGCATGAAGGTGTACACCTTTGACGGTTCTGCATACGTTGATGTTAGCGATGAGGCTGGTTCTTCATCTGGCTCAACTTTCACATTCCCGAATGTCAATGCAAATACGGCCGTTTATGTTGCATCCTCACTGTCAAACGGCGGTGTTTTGCACCACTACGGTTTGAAAGCGAGTATAACGGCTGGTGCCGTTCTTGGTGCTGGTAGCATTGCCGCTGAATACTGGACAGGAGCGGCGTGGGTTGCATTTACGCATATGACAACGCAAAGCGGCGGTCACTACCTGCCACTCGCTGACAAGATTTTTGAAGATAGCGGCTCATTCCAAATTCGCAACAACATTTTCATGCCTGATGATTGGGCGACGAACGATGATCCGAGCTATGGAACGTCGCTGTATTGGGTTCGGTATCGAATAGAGACTGGTATCACCACAGCCCCCGTGTTTGAGCAGTTCAAGTTGCATACCGAGCGGGCTGAAATAAATGCCGATGGATACATCGAATTTATGGGTGGTGGTCGGCCGTTTTCCCGCTTCCCGTGGGATGCTGGATTGCTAGAAGCGGCCGCAAGTTCACCCGCGAATCAAGACTTGTATCTAAGCGACAATCTTGATGTTGGTCGCGTTGAAAACAAATTCAATAACGGGGCGACTGACAGAATTGGTTTCCTTTCTGCCGTTCCGGATGCGCTTGATAGTAGCACGCCAATTGTGTTCGCTTGGTCTGTCATTACTGATGACGCAACGGCTGGTGATATTTTCTGGGTGTTGCGATGGGGATGGAATGGACCAACTGACAATGTGTATCGCTCACAGGCTGACGCGCCTGAAGCATCACCAAACGAGCAGTCGCTAACCATCGTAGAGGCCGCCCCCGTTTCTGAGGATACCGTACAGTGGTATCGAGCCGAGTTGGACATTTCAGGCATTATCCCACGTCGGCTTGACGGCTTCCCAGATACAATATGGGTATCATTACAACGCTCAGGAGGCATTGCCGGAGATACGCACGGCGGTGATGTTTCCCTTGTTTCGCTAACGTCTGCGTATCTGACGTGGTGCGTAGGCGGCCATGTATAAAATGATGATGGCGATGGGGTTCGATGTGAGTAATCAGATACATTACAGTCTGTATATAAACTTTATCGCGTCTGTTGCCGCGCTGCTGGTAGTGATATATATCTGCTACAAATTGTCATTGTGGAGATATGCTTGAATTTGTCTAGGAAGTATAGTTGGAATTGATATGAATATATTGTTTGTAAACCTTCTGCTGGCCATCGCTATGATGGTAATAGCCGTAACGGTTGCTGCAAAACGGCCGTTATGGGCAAATGAGATGGCTGGCGTATTCATCTTGCTAACGCTTCGTATTGCGTTTTATGTGGCGGCAATCATATCGTCGAATAGCGGACAGGGAACGGTTATTATGCACACGGTTTCTTCACTGACCAGCATAGTAGAATCTAGCGTTTTGATTGCGTATGGTGTTATGCTCATACGCTCCATACGCATCGCAGACAAAGGAGTCAGCTGATTTGGATATTGATAAAATAAGTGTCACCGGCGTATCTGTTCTGATTGGACTGGTAACGGCCGTTTCTACGGCCGTTACCGTTTTGTTTAACTATGTTGGGCAAAAAAGACGCGACAAGATTGCGGCCAAAAAACAGGAAAGCGAATCAGAAAAAATAGAGGCTGAAACGGCGCGTATTATCGCCGAAACAAAAAAGGCAGCCGCCTCTACGGATTCGTCCCTATGGATTCGTGCCAGCGAATCCATAGACGAGTTGCGCGGCATTGTCGCTGCCGAAAAAACACAGCGTCGGGCGTTGGAGGGTATGGTCGAACAGCAGCATGACGAAATAGCTGATTATCGCACCGCTCAGGCAAGGCTGGAATCTGCATCAGTGGAACAGGGAGATCGCATTGTTGTGCTTGAAGATGCTGTTATTCTAAAGGACGCTGCCATTGCGCGGGCTAATGATCGCGCCAATTCCGAGATGGCTCAAAAAAACGAGTTGCGGGAATTTATTATAGAACAGGGGTTACGCATTGACGCGCTTGAAAAAAATGTGTTAGCGTACAAGGAAAAAGTTGAAGAATACGAGAAAAAGGTTGTGGCATACGAGGGGCGTATTCGTTTGCTGGAAACCGAAAACACATACCTGCGAAATGAAAATAGCACTATAAAAAGCAAGCGAACAAACGGAAGGCGTGGGTTATGATTTTGTTAAAAATGGCACAAGCGTTTCTTATTGGCTTAATTGGTCATCAAAGCAACGGCTTGTTTAATCAGTGGGAAGATCGGGATCGTGGTGCATGGGTTCTTTTTGGTAGGTACGCGGTTGGTATTGTTCTGGTCACTATCGCGGCCGTTCCGTTTGTGCCAAAAAAAGAGCGCGAAAAGGCAGTGCTGATTTTATTTGGCGTGTCTACTTGCGTTGGTGCTGGTGTTGCCGCCGGATATGTTATAGATGAATTGATTGAAGATTACGGACAGATAAATCATATAGATATTTAGGCAGGAGAGATGGACATGAATGCAAAAAGCAAGATAGGGTTTCACGCCGCCAGCGGTGGAAACAAAAATGGGCTTGGCGAGTGGGAGCGACGGCTAAACGAGGCTGGTATTCCCTTTCACATTAAGAGCAGTGACGAGTACGGTATTTTATGGGAAGCGTTGGCTTTTGGCGACCAGTACGGCGTAGAAAACAATCTTGTTTTTCGCATCGTGCTAGAAAAGCCTTACGACGTACCAGACTACTACATAAACCCACGCGATGCGGCCGATGAGTATTGGCAGCACATTATCGGCATTGACCGCTTCCCGCCAGAATTTGACAAAGAGCGGGTGTGGCTTGATGTGCTGAATGAACCCCGCGCACAGATTGTCTTTGATTCACCAAACTGGAACGACATGCACCCCGTTGCATGGCTTGGCGCGTTTTCCATTCGCATCGGCGAGATTGCATTGCGGGATGGATGGAAGGTCTGTCTCCCGTCGTTTAACGGCGGTGAGCCAAACGAAAACGATTATGAACATCCTGAATGGCTTGATTTTTTGCGGATGTGTGGAGAATATCCAGAGCGCATAGCTCTATCTGTTCACGAATACGCATGGAGCTTGTGGCAGGATGATCCCAATCCTGAAAACTGGTATCCCCATCTGTGGGGGCGGCTTGAAAACTTTATAGCCGCTTGCGATATGAATGGTGTAAGCCGCGACTTCACTATTTTTGTGACTGAGTTTGGATGGGGGCATGATGGTCATACCATCCCGCCCGTTTCGCAGGGTATGGAATTTTTGCGCTGGTACGACGAATGGGCGGCTAAGTGGCCGCAGGTCAGGGGCGCGGCGTTGTGGAGCTTGCAGAGCGGGTGGTCAGACGTTTCCAATGCCGTACAGCCGTACATCGCCCCGCTGACTGAGTACCAGTTAGCTAATGAATTCGACATGGGAGAGCAACCCGCGCAAACGTATCTAGGCACGTTGCCGGGCGTTGAGCCAGACCCGCCTTATCCACCTATTGACCCCCCCGTTGAACCGCCACTCCCTGCCGACAACATGATGACAAACTGGAGCTTTGAGGATGGATGGGATGATGTTCCTGCTGGCGTTGGCAATCTCATAAACCAACAGCCGCGTGATTTTAATCTATATTGGCATCCAATCGGTGAAGAGTTGTGGGCTGTTAATCAAAAGACTGGCGAATTCCCCGTTTGTGCGACTATCCCTGAATGTCTCCACAAGCTAAACGGGCAGCTACCGCCCAACGAGCAGGTTGGTGGTGCTGATGCGCTTATTCTTGACGGCACGGCCGTGTA
>QNCM01000095.1 GCA_003644505.1 Candidatus Makaraimicrobium thalassicum
AAGTATGCAGTGCTTGCGAGAGTCAAGAGTTACTCGTTATTTGCTGCACAACGAAGTTGTGCAGGTGCAATTATTTATGGATGCTGTGTTAGGTATTGAAGATGGTACCGCTGTTGTTGGTACTGGTTTTGGTAAAGAGGGTGTTGTGTGTGGCGAGCTAGTGTTTTCCACGCAGTATACTGGTTACGAAGAGGCTCTTACTGATCCGTCGTATGCAGGTCAGATTCTCATGTTCACGTATCCTCTTATTGGAAATTATGGTGTGAGTGGTGAGACGTTCCAGTCTGGTGGCATGAAAGCCGAGGCGCTGGTGGTGCGCGAGGCTTGCCCTGTTCCGTCTCACCGCCTGTCAAAGCAGAGTATTGTGGAGTTTGTAGAAAGTGAGAATAAATCTGGCATTGCTGGTGTTGATACCAGGATGCTCACGATTAAGACAAGGGAAACCGGGGCGATGCGTGCTGCTCTTATTGTCGGGAGTAATGATTGTGAAGAGGCGGTAAACAGAGCCCGGGCACATCAGATAATAACTGAGCTTGATTTGATATCGCGGGTTACTTGCGAGGAGTCTTATTTTATCAGAGGGGCAAGTGGCGCTCCGCATTTTGTGGTGATTGATCTCGGCATCAAGAGAAACATGATTGAAAGTTTGAAGAACCGGGGTGTGAACATAACAGTTGTCCCTGCAACTACAAAGCCGCAAGAAGTGATTGATTTGAAGCCTGATGCTGTGCTGATTTCAAATGGTCCTGGCGATCCGCGGATGGCAAAGGATGCTATTAGTATGGTTTCAGAGCTTGCAGGCACTGTTTCGATTTTTGGAATTTGTCTGGGCAATCAGGTTATTGCACTCGGGCTTGGCGCTGAGACGTATAAGCTTAAGTTTGGCCATCGCGGCGCCAATCAGCCTGTCAAGGATTTTGAAAGCGGAATTGTACACATCACCTCGCAGAATCATGGTTTTGCAGTGGATGCCGACTCTGTTGAAGCAGTTGATGCAAGGGTGACACAGGTGAATGTTAACGACGGCACTGTTGAAGGTATTTCACATAACTATCTTGAGATTGTGTCTGTGCAGTACCATCCCGAGGCGCACCCTGGCCCGCTGGATACTGAAGCACTATTTTTTGACCGGGCCCTTCGGATGGTGAAATAGAGAGATGCCAAAGCGAACTGATATCAAAAAGGTGTTGTTGATAGGGTCTGGTCCGATTCTTATTGGCCAGGCTGCCGAATTTGATTTTTCTGGTTCGCAAGCATGTCGCTCTCTTCGCGAGGAAGGAGTTGAAGTGGTGCTTGTGAATTCAAATCCTGCAACAATTATGACTGATCCCGACATGGCTGATGCTGTGTATATTGAGCCAATTAAACCAGAAGTGGTTGCGCAGATTATTGAAAAAGAGACGCCTGATGGTGTGATTGCAGGACTCGGGGGGCAGACCGGTCTTAACGTTGTAAGCGAGCTTGCTGACATGGGTGTGTTTGAACAGTACGGTGTGAAACTGCTCGGCACGCCATTACATGCGATTCGCGATAGTGAAGACCGTGATCTGTTCAAGCGTACAATGATTGATATTGGGGAGCCTGTACCAAGAAGCAAGGCTGTAACGTCAATTAGCGAAGCTGAAAAACTGGTGGAAACACTTGGACTTCCTGTTGTTATTCGCCCTGCTTACACACTTGGCGGTGCCGGGGGTGGTATTGCCTATACGCTTGATGACCTTTACAGCATCACAGCACTTGGGCTCACCCGTTCAAGAATTCACCAGGTGTTAATCGAGGAGAGCGTGCTTGGATGGAAGGAGTTTGAGTACGAGGTCATGCGGGATAAAAACGATACATGTGTTGTGATCTGTAACATGGAAAATATTGACCCGATGGGCATTCACACCGGCGAGTCAATTGTTGTCACACCATCCCAGACTTTAACTGATAACGAGCACCAGATGCTTCGAAGCGCCTCTATTAAAATCATACGAAGCCTTGGAATTGAAGGCGGCTGCAACATCCAGTTTGCGGTAAAGGATGGAAAGTACAGAATTGTTGAAGTTAACCCGCGTGTATCTCGCTCCTCGGCCCTTGCATCCAAAGCAACAGGCTATCCCATTGCGCGAGTGACAGCAAAGATAGCTATCGGGCTTGCTCTTGACGAGATTGTAAACGATGTGACCAAAAAAACGCCAGCTTCATTTGAGCCAACCATTGATTACACAGTCGTGAAGATTCCGCGCTGGCCCTTTGATAAATTCGTGACAGCAGATAAACATCTCACAACTGCCATGAAGAGCACCGGGGAAGTGATGGCAATCGGGCGCACGATCGAAGAGTCCCTGCAGAAGGCAGTGCGTTCGCTTGACATCAGTATGGACTTTGGATATGGAAACTGGACACACGATGAACTGGTAGATATTCTTAAACACCCGACCAACGAGCGTCTCTTTGCCATATACAAGGCGCTGCAAAGCGGTATGAGTGTGGCGGAGATTAGTGAGATCACAAACATTGATCCTTTTTTTATCCAGAAGATTAAGAACATAGTAGCGATGGAAGACGAACTGAAGCACACTCAACTTCATCCTGCACTCATCAAGAGAGCAAAGCAAGCCGGCTTTACAGATGCACGAATTGCAGAACTTACCGACAAAAAGAGAGAAGAAATTAACGACCTTCGTCGTCGAAGCGGCATACTTGCCACATACAAGATGGTTGACACCTGCGCAGCAGAGTTTGCAGCAGCAACGCCTTACTACTACTCAACTTACGAGGACGAATCCGAAACTGTTGAGAGCAGCAGAAAGAAGGTTTTAATCATCGGCTCAGGTCCCATACGAATCGGGCAGGGAATAGAATTCGACTACTGTACAGTTCACGCAGTAACTGCTCTCAGGGAAGAGGGGATTGAAACACACATCATCAACAACAACCCTGAAACCGTGTCAACAGACTATGACACCTCAGACAAACTGTTCTTTGAGCCGCTCACACCCGAGGACGTAGTTAATGTCATCGAGCGAGAACATCCCTATGGTGTTATCGTACAGTTTGGCGGCCAAACCTCTGTAAACCTCGCAGTTCCATTACAGCAGGAATTAAACCGCAGAAGCGACCTGCAAACCTGCATACTTGGCACAACACCAGAGGACATGGATATGGCAGAGGATCGGGAACGTTTTAACACACTGCTGCAAAAACTTGGCATCCCGCAACCGGATGGCGGATGTGCAACTTCTATTACCGAAGCATATAATGAAGCAAATCGCATCGGTTATCCGTTACTTGTACGCCCTTCCTACGTTCTTGGAGGACGCGCGATGGAAATCGTGTACGATGAAAAAGATCTCACGCGATACATGACCGAAGCAGTCAGAGTGTCCAACGATCACCCGGTACTAATCGACGACTTTCTTGAGAATGCTATTGAAATCGACGTTGATGCAGTGTGTGACAGAGAGAATGTGTTAATCGGCGCAATAATGGAACACACAGAAGAAGCAGGTGTTCATTCAGGTGATTCTGCCTGTGTCATACCACCCCAAACAATTCCCACCCACATAATAGAAAAAGTCCGGGAGTATATGCAGCGAATAGCCATCGCACTGAACGTGAAAGGACTGATTAACGTTCAAATGGCATATAAAAACGATACAGTGTACGTGCTTGAAGCAAACCCGCGATCAAGTCGAACCATACCCTTCGTATCCAAAGCAACCGGGCTGCCACTTGCAAAAATTGCTGCGAAAGTAATAATGGGACGCAGCCTGCGTGAGCTTGGCTGCACACAGGAAATAATACCAGCAAACGTGTCAGTAAAAGAAGTGTTACTACCTTTCGACCGCTTACCAGGTGCAGACCCACTTCTTGGGCCAGAAATGAAAAGTACTGGCGAAGTCATGGGAATAGACGTAAACTTTGCCCATGCGTTTTTCAAAGCCCAGTTGAGCGCAGAAAACGAACTTCCACTCAAAGGCACAGTGTTCATGTCCATACGACAGAAAGATAAAACGCACATCGTAACAATTGCACGAAAATTGCAGGGAGCAGGACTGCGTCTAATCGGTACAAAAGGCACGGCAGCATACCTTCGCGACCAGGGCATACAGATGGAAACGATACAAAAAGTAAGTGAAGGTAGCCCAAACGTGGTTGACCTGGTACATGAAAACAACGTGCAATTAATAATTAACACACCTACAAACAAACAATCAAGAAGCGACGGATACCAGATACGCAGAGCAGCCGTGGACTACAAAATACCTTACATTACCACAATCCAGGCAGCCCTTGCAGCAGCTGATGCCATAGTAGCTATGAAACTCGAAAAAATCACCACAAAACCCATCAAAGAATACCATAAAGAAAACCTTTCAAAACAATAAACAAAGTATATTATTTCGTAA
>QNCM01000096.1 GCA_003644505.1 Candidatus Makaraimicrobium thalassicum
CCGTGCGGACAGGGAAGTCACCGGGGTCACGGTTGATGACGACGGAACGTTTACGTTTACAGATGAAGATGAAGGGGAAGTCGTCGTCGCGCATTTCAGGATAATAGAAGCGGAATTAGACGGTGAAATTCAGAAGTTTATCTGCACCATTCCCGCCGGCTCACCAACCGACAGGGAAGCGGACTATTTCGCGGTATCGGAAAAAGATGAGAATATCAGCATCAAGATTAGCGGTGAATGGAACGGGAAAGATCTGACTAAAACAACTCAAGTCGCGATTGCCAGATATACACAAAGTGTTATGCCTTCGGGGGATTACAAAGTATTTGAAGAGGTGAAAGATGACAGCGGCGAGTGGGTCCGGACAAAGACCTTCTATAAATTAGGGAAAGGCACATCTGCGGGAGCGGTAATATATAACGTCTGTAAAGGATTTTCAAAATACGGGAAAACCGATGAAATTCTGCTCAATGCCAGAGTCAAAGGACGGATCAATGAGGCCCTGTTGAACGCTGTATTCAATGAGATTATCGAGCAGGAAGGAGAAGAAGTCGTAGTCAGCGCCAGCCACGTTAGACCTGTTTTAAAGAGAGCTCACAGAATCATGCCAGCGGTGATTGAAGCCGTGAAAGAGATTTATCAGGATTATGGAGCTAAAGGCCAGACGAAAAAAGTCAGCAATCCGTTTACCAGGGAAGGTAAAGCCGCGATGCAGATCATCGTTTGCTATGCGGCCAGGGATATTAACGCAGGTCGTATTATCACCAATAAGATGCAGCTTTTATCTGCGGCCAAAGTCCTTTTCAGCCAGGCAGGATATCCCGCTGTGGAAAAGAAGATCCTTGACAGGCTGGAAGCCGAGGTAGTAGCGATATTCACCGAACTGATCCTCGACAGTGAAAGCATCAGCGTAACGATCGAATCATTTTTAAGGAATAAGATATGGTCAGAGGCGCATAACCTTATCAAAGGTCCGGCTAAAGCCGCGGGCAGGAGGGGAAAGGCCGCTGCTGCCGATGAGGAGGTCACACGGTTCAGCAAAGAAACCGCGGATATCTGGCAGAAGATTATTAACATTTATCTCAATGCCTACAGGAAAGTGGCTTATGAGGAATTTATTCTGAAAAACAAAATTCCGCAGGAATATTTGAGTTACCTCACAGGATTAAGGAATGGTGTTCTGGCCAAGCTGGAAGCGGAAAGGTTTATGGAATTAAGCAGACTGGTGATCCCCGGTACCCATACTTTTTTCAAAGGGATGCCGGGTGAAGAGGGAATAGACGGCCATGAATTGAAGCTTGATATTGAGAACAGGCGCGCGGAATTTTCAATCCCTCCGGATATGAGGGATATGACAAACAGGGTCTTTACAGCTTCGGTAAAAACGTATGATCCCGGGTCGGCCAATGTCCGCGTCACCGCGACCAGCGTCAATAAAAATAATAAAACTCGAACTGTCACTTTTATAATGAAGGTGAAAGGGCCTTCCTTTTTCAGCCTGCCGAGAATCGAAAAAGAAGACGTCTGGCAATATCTTTTCTTTGTGCCGGTCCCGGGAGACTATCGTTATGAATATGAGCAGGTTGCTGATGGGGAGGAAGGGTTTGATTTTACGAACGTGGAGAATATTACCGTTGAGATGATACCTCAAAAGGGCGAAGAACTGGACGAACGGGCAGAAGTGATTATAAGGAACCCGTCTATTGTGGAGGTGAATATTCCCCTGGGGGATCAAGGGGTTCAAGTTCAACCGCAGCCGGAAGGCAAAACTATTTCCGTTGAACTTACGGACGATAATCAGGTGAGTTCCGTAGCGGTTATCGCAAAAGTCGAAAGGAGACTCGGCCGGGTGGATGAGGGGAAGGAAGCCGTGCTGTACCATTATATGCCTGAACGTGACCCCGAGACAAATGAGAGACCGCTGTTCGTTAATATAAGCGGCAAGGAAGTAGAGATAAGCGGCACAGTTCCGTATCAGGCGGACAGGTCCAGGCCACTTATGATCACTCTTATCGATCTAAACGGCAACCTGCTGGGCAGTGAAGTGCTGCCGGATAAATGGAAAGAAGAAGACGGGGAACTAAGGTTTACAACGAGAATAGAGGCGAAAAGTACTGCCGGCTTTGACGCGACCAAGGTCGCGTTCATTGAAGCAAGATTTGAATTTGAGTCAAAAAAGCCTTCGTTATGGTTCGGAGTTCTGGGTTCAGTCTTATTTTTCGTATCCAGTGTTGCGTTTGCTCTTATAAGGGTTTTCAGACAGTATAAAAGATACCTTAAAAAGACAAAAGATGAATCAGAATGGCCCCGACATCCATTTAGGAAATTCATAAAGGCGGTCTGGCGGCAGAAGTTTCCGGCTAAAGAGGAAAAAAAGGAAAGGGTCGAAGGACTGGGAAGAGAAAGACCTGAAGCCGTGGAAGATATAGAAAGCGTCGATGAAACAGAAAGAGACCTGGATATTAACGCTGAAGACCTGAGCAAAGGACTGGGGGAAGCAGTTTATGCTATACGCGACTGGGTAGATGACATGAAGGTCGATTTCAGGCAGGTCGGGAAGCAGCAGGAAGACGAAGGTATATTCTTGCCGTTTATGAGGTTCTCGGAGATCTGGCAGCTCGGGGATCCCATGATCGCGCCGCGATACTCCTTAAATAACGTTGTTCGCGGCATAGGGGCGATTGCGCTCGCAGCAGTGCTTTACCAGGTTGGATTTGCGGGATTTCTGACATGGCTGTACCCTTTTGCGATCCTTTTTACGGCGTCAGGTTTCCTGAACTGGATGCAGGTTTTCCGGACGGCGTTTCTATACGGCGTCATGTTTACGCCGGCGCATATATTACTTCCGCTATTAGGCATGACCCATCCCATGATCAGCCTTGTTTTCAGCACAGTGTTTCTCGTTGGGTACATGGCCTCGCCGTTTGTCAGATATTGCCTCGTCATAAAAGATCCGCAGAGCTATGTTAAAAAGCAGAAAGAAAAGCTGGCGGTCCTCCACAGTATATTGCACATCATACAAAACGGGGATGAGAGTCTCAAACGGGTTGCAGCAAAGCTTGGCGATACTGGTGATGCAGACAAGGATGAGCTGCTGGCACTGGCAGATGATGAAAGGCTGGGATTGAGCGGCCATGCTAAAAATTATATAAAAGCACGGGCTTCCTGGTATCAAAAACGAAAAATAAAGAAAAAAGACCTTAAGAGGCTTTTATGGACAATGGCTACATTCAGGCAAAATATCCTGCCATATGTGGATAACCTCAAAAGATGGAGGCGTTCTCATGCCGTGGAAAAAGGCGCCATGACTCCGGGCGGGGATCTGGAAGAGACGAGAGAGTTCAGCGGAACGTTGGAAGGGGCTGTTGAAGAGGCAGGAGAGCTGAGTAAGGGTGAGATCGAAAAGACGAAGATACGGAAACCGCTTCTTGTTTCTCTTGCCATGATTATCGCGGCTGTTCCTGTCGGAGTTCTGGTTTTCTTAAAGGCAGGAGTCCTTACAGCGGCTGGTTTTTTTGTGGCTTCCTTGTTAGTCTCGGTCATGGTCTTTACCAAATTATTCGGCCGTGAAGTGAAGAAGACAATGATAATCGATCCGGCGAAGGATATGAAGAAGATCTTCCGTGAAAATTTCAGGATCATCTATGTAATAAGAAGCGGGTATCAACTTCAGGCTTTGAACGTATGGAGGTCTTTAACGGAAATAAAAGCGGCGATCAGCCGGGAAAGTCAGGAAATAAGTGAAGTTTTCGGAGAAGCGGGCAGAAGAGAAGAACAGAAACAGGGAATAAAAAGGATAATTCAGAGAAGTTTAAACAGGATGAGGATCGCGATTACCAACGTCCGTGATACTGCGATCGTGCGCGGCTTTTTTGATTCCTTTCACCTGTCGGAAAATGAGACCTGGCCGAAGCGGCTAAAGGTTCTTGCCAGATCGGTTCTCTGTCTGCTCATTGTCAGTGTGGCCATCCAGCTGCTGACATTCGGCGGGATGTATGTGTTAGGTGAGGCGGCAAATTTTATCTTAAGCGGAGGATTTGCCGGTCTTTCCGGGGTATTTAACAAGCCTTTTGCCGTTGTTGAGATATTAAAGGCGGGCTTTATGCCGGAGCATGCCGCGCGATGGTATTTTTTCGCTTTCAGCCAGACACTTGTTTTTGGGACCATTGTCATAGGCGGTCTTTGGCTCGCCCTGGGAAAATTCGCTTTTTATTTTCTGGGAGATTACGCCAAGCTTTATCCTGAGGAAAAAGTGATCAAGGGAAAACGCTTCTTAAAATACGGGGTTATTGCTGCCGTTGCCGCGCTGTTGTACCTGGTGCCGGGCGTGCATTGGTCCGTTGTTTTATTAAGGGTTACTTCG
>QNCM01000097.1 GCA_003644505.1 Candidatus Makaraimicrobium thalassicum
GGCAGAGGTGAAGTTTATGTGACCGATAATGATCCTTTTGCCTCTGCTCTGCAAGAAGCCGATAAGGGCTTTACCATTCCACTGGTGGACCACCCTTCGTACATCGAGGAACTGCTTTCCATCTGTAGCAAGCACCAGGTTAACTTAATAATCCCCCTGAATGATATGGAGCTTCCCATATTAGCGCAGGCCAAGCAACTATTTCACGATGTAGGAACCATCCCCGTCGTTTCTAGTCTAGAGGTTATCAACACCTGTTGGGACAAGTGTCTGACTTTGCGTTTTGCCCAAGATCATGCCATCCTGACTCCCCTGACCTTTCTCACCATTGAATCTCTGCACCAGGCTTTGAATTTTAAACAAATTAGTTTCCCCTTAATAGTCAAACCGCGGTGTGGGACCGCCTCCATTGGCATTTGGGTTTGTAATGATAAAGAAGAATTGGAACTCTCTTATCGGCTGGCGCGCAAGCAGATGCCACTGAAGTTATCAAAAGGTTGTGATTCGATAGTTGTCGAAGGAACTGTGCTTATTCAAGAAATGCTGAGCGGAAAGGAGTATGGCCTTGATGTTATAAATGATCTTAAAGGTAATCATGTTTGCACCTTTGTTAAGCAGAAGCTTGCTATGCGAGCTGGAGAAACAGACAAAGCTAAGAGCGTGGCACATCTAGAACTCGCTCGCTTGGGGGAAACCATCGGGCAGGGTCTTGGACATGTCGGTGTGCTTGATTGTGATGTGTTTGTTAATGATAATGGCATTTATCTCCTGGAAATGAACCCTAGATTTGGCGGTGGCTATCCCTTTTCGCACATTGCCGGAGCAAATATCCCCGCGGCATTGATCGCCTGGGCCGAAGGCAGAGAACCAGATCCCTCATATTTTCAGATGAAACCGGGAGTTTCGGCGGCGAAATGTGATAGAATGGTCATTAGCCAAGTTCGCCAATTTGATTAGTTACTTGGCATCAGTAACCTTTAAAGCGGTTTGCCTAAATTATTTTTGAGGGTAGTAATACGTCATGCCAGCCAATGATAACAGTCGAGCAATATTAAATGTACGCTCTTTAATCTTTAAAGCGGTTATCTGGTTGTCTCTGTCCGTGGGATTGCTCTACTTATATTGGCCCGTCCTGACTAGGTTGATTGTGGGGTTGGCCGATAGCGAAGATTACTCCTATGGCCTGTTAATTCCCTTGATTAGCGGTTATATTGTCTATCGCAAGTGGCCGCAAATCCGCGCCCAGGTCTGGCACCCCTCCTGGATGGGCCTGTTGGTTATGGCTTTAGGGTTCAGCCTTTATATCCTGGGCGAACTGGCCGCCGAACTTTACACCACCCGCTTTTCCTTCGTGGTGGTTCTGAGCGGCTTGGTTCTTGTAGTGGGGGGATGGAGGTTCCTACGCTTGTTGGCCTTCCCTCTTATCCTCCTGGTTCTGATGCTGCCGCTACCGGAGCTAATCACTTATAAGCTTACCCTGCCCCTCCAGTTGATTTCTTCCCGTCTGGCCACTTTGTTTTTACAGATTCTAGGGGTCCCGGTTTTCCAGCAGGGCAACATCATTGACCTGGGTCATAAACAACTACAGGTGGTCCATGCCTGCAGCGGCCTGCGCTATATCCTCCCTATCATCGCGCTGGGAATAATTTTCTGCTATTTTTACCAGCGGCGGCTCTGGAAGGTAGTGGTCCTGTTAGCCAGTCTGGTACCCCTGGCCATTTTCGCAAATGCCCTGCGGGTGGCGGCGATGGGCCTTTATCCGGCTCTGATCCAGGGCTTTTGGCACGGCTTCTCGGGATGGCTGATTTTCATATTTTGTTTAGAAGTTATCGCCCTGTTAAATTGGTTGTTAAACTATCTTTGGCCCCCCCGTCCTACTTTTTCACCGCTTTCGAAAGCTTCAGACCAGACTAGTTTTGAACATCCCAGCACAAACCTAAACTTCTATCTGGGGGGGGCGCTAGTTTTGGTACTTCTTGCCATTCCCTTAAGCCAGCGGGCTGCGGTTGCGCCTCCGGTAGCCCTTAAGCAAAGCTTTGCCCATTTTCCCATGCAACTCGGCTTCTGGCAGGGACACCACACTTTTATTGATCCTGAGGAACTCAAGGCCACCCAGTCCCATGCTCACCTGAGCGCGGACTTTAGCAATCCTGATCATGGTCAGATCAACCTCTGGATTGCCTATTATGAATCCCAAAAAAAGGCCGGCGGCTTTGTACATTCGCCTAAAGGTTGCCTGACCGCCAGCGGCTGGCGGATCCTAAAAAGCGGAACCGCTAAGATAGGTCCAGAGCTCCCGGTAAATTATCTGCTGGTAGAGAAAATGGGAACCAAACTCATTGTTTTTTACTGGTATATGCAACGGGGCCGCTGGCTCACCAGCGAATATTTTAATAAATTTTACATGGCTTATGATGGCCTTCTACACCGACGTACGGATGGCGCCCTCATTCGTTTAAGTACTATTGCCAGGCCGAATACCCAGGCCGGTGTAGAACGCCTGACATTTTTTGCCCGGTTACTGGCCCCGGAATTGCATAAATTTATTCCTGAATAAAATATCTTAACACTGCGGGAGAGGCCAAGATATATAAAGGGCTGAGTGGGGAATCAGGCCTTTGATCAACAGATGTTTAGATATGTTCAAGACTTCTAAGTAAAAGAACCGATAATTAAACTAGGGATAGCAAATATGGCCCTATCGCCGGATAAAAGCGGAATGCTTTCCCCCCTAGCGGCCTGTTTAAGTCCTAATGGTGATAAAATTTTTTTCGGTTTAGGAGATATTTCTGTCAAATTCGTTGATTTGCCAAAGGAATTCTTTCTGCTGCCAACTCAACTCTGCTAAACTGAGTAATATCTAAAAGATAACCAGTATGATTACAGTAGCCAATATTGTGGGAGCCCGACCCCAGTTCATCAAATATTGCCCAGTTTCCTTAGCCATTAGCCGCCACAACCAAGAGGACAACGGTCCGGTTATTCGGGATCTCTTGATTCATACCGGTCAGCATTATGACTATCTTATGTCCCGGGTTTTCTTTGATGAATTCGGACTACGGGAGCCTGATTACCATCTCGATGTAGGCTCCGGTTCACATGGCTGGCAGACCGCTGAAATCTTATCACGGGTCGAAGATGTATTGAACAAGGAACAACCGGACTTAGTATTGGTTTATGGCGACACCAATTCCACTCTGGGGGGGGGCCTGGCGGCGGCCAAGCTCCATATTCCAGTGGCCCACGTAGAGGCAGGATTGCGGAGCTACAACAAATTTATGCCAGAGGAGATCAACCGCCTGTTGACCGACCAGGTCTCTGCTCTGCTCCTGTGTCCCAGTAAAGTGGCTGTCCAGAACCTGAGGCGAGAGGGCTTAACAGCGGTGTTGAACAAGGGAGAATTGGTATCGCTGGAATATTTTCGGAGAGATAACCCAGATAATTTGCGATTAAGCCAGAATAATCCGCTCATCGTCAATATTGGCGACATCATGTATGATGTCTTGCACTATTCCCTGGAACGGTCGAATGCCAGGAAACCGGTCCTGAATCAGCTCGGCTTTTTGCCCAAACAGTACTGCTTGCTCACCATCCATCGAGCGGAGAACACTGATCTGGAAGCACGTCTGATGCACTTATTAGAGTTTGCGGTAGACGCCGCTCAAAACCGGCCCATCTTATTCCCTATCCACCCCAGAACACAAGCCAGGTGGAAGCCGCAGGTGGAAAAGTTTGAAGCCAGCATCAGGGTCATCGAACCCTTGAGTTATTTTGACATGGTCCAAACGCTGCAACACAGCGCCCTGGTGATGACAGACTCGGGGGGCTTACAGAAAGAAGCTTATTGGCTGCAGGTGCCCTGCATTACGCTGCGAGAGGAGACGGAATGGGTAGAAACGCTGGAGAGCGGTTGGAACATTTTATACCGGGACTATCCCGGGGCACACCATCCGGCCGAGCAGGCGTCTCTGGCTTATGGCGATGGCTGCACGGCACAAAGAATCATTAATTTGATTACCGTACTCGGAAAGGAAGCATAATCATCGTGACTGAAAAATTTATCAGCTTGATCGGTCTGGGTTACTGGGGTAAAAACATCCTGCGCAATCTGCACGAGCTGGGAGTGCTCTATAGCGCCTTCGACAACAATCAACAAACCATCGCCCAGATGCAGAGCCGCTTTCCGGAGGTTAGATTTTCCTCCTCGGTGGAGGAGATTATGGAAAACTCCGAGATCAAGGCGGTAGCCATTGCCACTCCAGCCATAACCCATTATAACCTCGGCAAGCAGGCGTTAGAGGCTGGCAAAGACGTTTTTGTGGAAAAACCTTTGGCCCTTACTACCAAGGATGGTGAAGA
>QNCM01000098.1 GCA_003644505.1 Candidatus Makaraimicrobium thalassicum
ATTATGCCGACCCGTTTTACGGTTGCGTCTGTTCTCATGGGGCACCTCAAAGGCTATCGGGACGAGATGGCATTAGTCTTTTGTTTCATGTTGTGCAGTGCAGTCGATTGTGGTTGCGTTGAACCCCATCTTCGTCAGATTAAAATTAAACCGCAACCAGTGAACCCCTTCATCTTTCGAGTCTGTTCTACACCCTTTTCGATTGACTTCAAGTATCCACGCCCCCCCCAAATACTTACAATTGAACATCTGCATAATGTTTTTTCGCTTTCTCTCAGTCATAATTCTATCGCGTCGGCTGCCGCCTGCATGATCATGCGCGCGTCGAGCACGTTCACGTAGCCGTTTTTGTCGATGTCGGCTTCTGGCACGTATTTGCCGCTAACTGCGATATCAAGCGCGATCACGACGTCGGCGGAGGTGAGGGTGCCGTCGTGGTTGAGGTCGCCGCGTATGCCCCTCACTGTTACATTTCTGCTTGTTGTGTTGGTGCGCCCATCGTTGTCTGTTACGGTCAGGGTAACGGTGTAGACGTCTGGTGAAACGTAGGTGTGGGTTATTACTGGATCAGGGGTGGCTGTGGTGGTTCCATCGCCGAAGTTCCATTTGTATGCGGTGATGTTTTCCCCCGAGGACGAGGCATCAAATGTTATGGTTTGGTTGAAAACAGGATTTTCTGGCGTGTAGATGAAGGAGGCGATTGGGGGTTGGCTCAGCGAACCAAACACTACTATTGAATTTTCCACATCTGTTGTGAATGTCACGGAATCCGCAGTCGTGCTCGTATCTAATTCTATCCAGTGATCTGTTGCATTTATCCCGTATGCCGTAATCGTGTCTGCGTCTGGAATATCTGTAAATTGTAATGTGAAGCTTCCTTCTCCTGTCGAGTTTACCGTGTAAGCGGATTGTGGTGTGACCTCTGCTAGTTTGTGTGTCTCGTTAATGTCGGAAAGGTCTGTGCTCGACAGATGAATTCCTGTAACGTTCGGCTCTGCAAACGTTAGTTTGGCATTTGATAGATCTGTTTCAAGTACCAAAAGGTGTATTGTGAAATTTATAGTTCCGGCATTCAAAGTCTCTATTGTAATATTTCCTGTATATCTGGTTTCCGGCACATCTGGCAATGTGATATTTTCTGGCACGTTGATAGTTATTGTTAGAGACGTTGTATTGCCTGCGCCGATATCAAAGTTGTTTTGAGAGAGAGTCGCCATCACGTCTGGTACGGGGTTCCCAAATTTGTCTGCGAAATCGTGTTGCAGAATTGTTACATCTTTGATCTCCACCTGTTTCCCAACCTCTGCCAACTGTATCGTGATATTTTTGGTTTCTCCCGGGGATGTGAATGGATATAATTCCACAGGGGATATGCCAAGCACTGCCGGTCTTACCGGAGTTTCGATTGCATATACTTCTACTGGAATTGGTGACGAAGAAGTGAACTGGGTGGTATCGATCTTTATGGTGTAGTTCTTGCTTGCTGCGTCGGGTATGAGTATGATCTCCGGATTGCTGATGTTTCCGGTGTATGTTGCGTTCGGGATCTGGATTTGGTCGCTGTCGGTGACAGGGAAATAGCCAACATGCCTTCCCAGTTCATCGTATACGTGTAGGTTTAGGTGTGATCCGGGAATCGTTGCCATAAGGAATGTGACATCCGTTATGGATGCATTTGATACATACCGCACTTGGGTTGAATCATTGACTGGATCTATGTTTATGTCGATTATTTTTGTACAATTTCCTAATAGATTGCCCCAATCTTCTAAAGTAATTGAACTATCCGATTTTGATTCCTTAGTTGTGAAAGCACATACTTCTGACCTCATTGGCTGTTTCATGAACGCATTCACATCCTGAGTCGACATTATAGTTTCACTTGAAATGGTATATGGGAAGGGAGAATATGAAAGCGGGATGACATAATATACATCTATCGCCATATCCGGTTGTTTTCCCTCCATCCAGAGAATAGTGGACAAGTAATGCCAGTGGAACGGGTTGAATGGCCGGAAGTCTCCGGTATATGGAAGATCGATCGTTTTAATTTCATTCCTATTCATTAACATCGGTGGTTCTGCCTCGTTTGGGTGGATTGTGGGCATCTCGGACACGAATTCATTTCCATAGCGGTCGATACACAATATCCTCGTTTTAACGTTATCTATCGAACTTGTGCTTTCTATCGTCACGGTGTTGGTATTTAGTATCCACCATCTGAGTTTTGGTAAAATCCACCACCACGGATACTCCGGCTCATTTGCAAAGGCTATATTCTTATTGGTAAATGGAATCTGCAATAAATGGAGGTCTGTATCTACGATATGCCCGTCAATGTAAGGTAGTCTTGGGTGATTGGTTTCACTTTCAAGCCACTCCACTACGTCCTGATTAATTTTTGGAATTGTATCAAGGTCTTGTGCCCAGTATATTTGAGTGTATGCCCATTGTTTTGCCACCTTGTTTTTTGCATATATTTCATAAGAATTAAACGCAATGCTTCCAGCCCATCCTATTACTCGAACCGTCATTCCAACCCCAACCGCATGGGGGTTTAAAGTACAAGCGCCCTTGAAAGAAATATAATTTCCGCAAGTGGATGCGACTTCACTAACTGTCTGACCCGCCTTGGCAACTTCCATCTCAAGCTTTGCGTTATTGTAACTATCTCTGTGAGCCTGAGTTAACTTGAAAAGGTAAACATTTCCAGTAGGGGTTATGGTTATTCCATCGGCAATTTTTGTTTCGCCATCTGTTTTATCATGCAACCAAAACACCTGATTTCTCAGTACATTTTCAGTTTGCGATAATGAAAAATCTGACGGGACCTCAGTGTATGCTATGGTTTTATTATAATCTTCAAAGCTATCATCTATTAATGATAAACCGTTTATATATATCGGAGTCGTGTAATATCCATTTTGCAGCGCATCCTCTGGAGAATCAACAGTGTTTGGATAGAATTCCTTCATCCAAGTAATAGAATCAACTTGATTTGAATAATAAATCATTTTGTCTTGAAAAGTTGTACCTCGCACATTCCACCAGTGGGCTGCTATTGTCAAATCAATGCCATGTTCGGCGATTGGAACGGCAATTTCATTTGTTATATACCCATGACAGGCTAATTGTACTTTTGCGACAGTTGCTGTCGGGTTCGCTATATCCATTGCAAAATTAATAGCGCCTAATACAACTGATAATAATTTCGACCAATCTTCACTTGGATCATAAAATACTTTATACCCATCTACATAAACCTCTGCGGCTGCTTGTGTATCATCATTGACTATTTCCCTTGATAAATCTCTAATGTTTTCCATCTCATCATCTAACTCACCCAACCACCGCACCTTTGGTTCCAGTTGTAAATTTATAATCTCTGTTTCATCTTTTTCAATCACGTAGACATCAGATGTTTTTGGTAAATACTCCAAATCGGACGGTGGAACCACAAGAACAAGATAACTCCCTGGAATTATCTCTGTTAGCTGATAATTTCCTGCACCACCAGTTTTCGCGGATGAAATATAAGAAGGCACTGACGATGTTGGATCACTTCCCCACTCATCTATAAAATTTAATACTTTCCATTTATCTTCAGCATCATGCAAATAGACATCAACATTTTCTACCGGATCGTTCGTTGGATTTGACACCTCGCCGATAATCTCTCCTGTAGGTCCCCAGACTTCAACAGTCCACTCTGCATACTGAGCATATCCTGAAAACTCCACTCTGATCGTGTATGTCCCGTACTCAGGAAAATCATAATACGCAGTGTCGTACGGACAGCCAACACGGCAGCATTTCAACGTATCGCTTTCACCTGTGATGGTCTCTCCACCCGGCGTTGTGATATACCACTGGACCGGATCTCCAGCATTCATCGAGATCTCTGTCAGCTTAACGACCACTGTCAGTTCGGTCTCCTCTCCCGGGAAGGCTGATGTGGGGTAGCAATAGAAGTAGTCAGCCCCGCTCCACGGCTCAAGTTCTAACTCATCCAGAACCGTAAACTCGGTATCTATGAGATAACTCTGGCTTGAGGGATCGGACTGGACCGGAGAAGTACTTGCATCCAGAACAGCACTACTTGGACTGGATGTTGTAACATCAGCGATACCGTACTCGGTATCTATGAGGTAACTCTGGCTCGATGGATCGGATTGTACAGGTGCACCGCTTGCATCAAGAATAGTACTGCTGGGGCTGGATGTTGTGACATCAGCGATACCGTACTCGGTATCTATGAGGTAACTCTGGCTCGATGGATCGGATTGTACAGGTGCACCGCTTGCATCAAGAATAGTACTGCTGGGGCTGGATGTTGTGACATCAGC
>QNCM01000099.1 GCA_003644505.1 Candidatus Makaraimicrobium thalassicum
AGTCTATTCGCAATGTATTTGGGCGGAAGCCTAGGACTAGTAGACCTATCAATAGTAGATACTACTTTCTGGATAATAATAGTACCAACAATAGTGCTAGTAATACTATTTAATGAAAAGGATTAGCAATGTTAGTAGTAACAGAATTACTAATTGTAATAGTAGTAGTGGCTATAGTAAAAGCTATTATGCTTGGTGTAAACAGAAAGAATACTAAACTAGTAAAGGACTAAACATGGAAGCATTGTTACCTATAATAGGTTTACTATGGCTTGCTTTCATTATCTATGTTGATAAAAAGCGATTTGAAGAAAGGCATTAAAAATCTATGTGAACAGGTTGTTGACAATTCATCTATTAGAGGGTATAATGTCATATAAATACACATAAAGGATATATATTATGGGAGCTATAATACACGGAAAGTCAGATACAGTGTTATTCAGCAGATGGTTAGGAATGAGAAATCGTTGTTATAATACAAAACAAGCAGACTATAGTAGATATGGAGCTAAAGGTGTTACTGTCTGTGACGAATGGAAAAATAACTTCCAAACATTTTATGACTGGGCTATAGAAAATGGGTTTTCACCTGAACTACAAATAGATAAAGATATGTTGTGTGATGAACTAGGTATATCACCTAAGATATATTCACCGAATACTTGTAAATGGGTGACACAACAAGAGAATAGCTCATATAGTAGTAAAGATAAAGGTAGGCCAGTGTATCAATATTCATTAGAAGGAAAATTTATAGCAGAGTTTATAACTGCAATGAGAGCTTCTAAGAGTACCGGTATTACAGATACTAATATATCTAGGGTATGTAATGGTATTAGAGATACAGCAGGAGGGTTTCAGTGGAGTCATAATAAAAATCTTGCTATACCAAAACATGTCCCTGCTATAAAAGGATTCACCGTACTACAAATAGACAAAACTACAGGTGAAGTTCTAAATGAGTTTGCTAATGCCAAGGCAGCTGTTACAGCACTAGGAAAAACTAATATATCTCCAATAAATAGTATGTGCAATGGAACACTATTACCATCTGGAAAACCGAGACAATCAGCTTACGGATATAAATGGAAATTTAAGAACAAATAATCTAAAATAACCATGTCATAATACTCTCCATTCACATCATGGTAAGAACGCTGGTAATTATCCACTGCTACAACACATTGTTGCTTAACAGTGAGCATAAACCGATATGGAAGAGAGTGATGATTGATAAATCAATCTATGTAAAGGCAATGTGTAAGACCTAATCGTAACAGTAGCATAAATGCATTAATCAAATAATTTAACTATAACAGGACCTAAAAACATGTACAAAATTAACCCAACAACTAACAAAACAATCAATACAGAATTAGCTTTAATCCGTTCAGTAAACCCAGAGCAAGCACTTAAACTTCGTCAGTTATATAATAACCTAGAGTGTAAAACATTCACTACTATTCCTGAAACAGGTGTAGAACTGGTTAAACATTACAATGGTGAGATAGCATCATTCCTTCTAACATCACTAGGTAATACTCTTATCGAGCATATAGAGTTTGAAGAAGTAGAAGAGTTAGACATCCCAGAGATAGAAACAACAGATGTTGTTGATAGATTTGCTTTCATAGAAACAACAGAGATTAAGGATATGACTGCTGCTGAATTGAATCTAGTACTAGTTCAGAGAATAGGCTCAGACCTAGAAGCACAGACTAACAGCATGCAAGCAGGTTCTAAGATTAGATTAGATGAGTTAGATATTCTTAAAGATAGACTTATCTCTAACATAGAGTCTAAAGGTCTTAACCGTGAGAAAGTAGAGCTAAAACTTGCTAATGCTCTTGCATTAACTAAAATCCACTCAGGTAGTAGTTTAGCTACTGGACCAGATGGCAATCTTGCTGTATATGACTACATCAATTCGTCTCTTAAGACAGAGTGTGCTAACTTTGTGTTCATGGCTAAGTTAGACGGTAACAAGACTAAGCCGTTAGAAATTCTTATTCTAAAAGCAACTTTAAAGACTTATAAAGAGGAGGTAGCTAGAGGTAAATTACCTGTTACTTCATCAGAACTCAATCTTGCTATAACTCGCATGATTAGTGGGCTAAAGCCTACTAGTGAAGAGGCTCTCTCTAAACTAGACAACTTAACATTCTAAATTAGACTAGCATCTTGCTAGTCCCTTAACTTCCACAACTTAACTCAAAAGGCAATCCAATGACAAAATACCCAATGATATTAAACTCTCACTTCGTAGTACTTAAACCTATCCACAACAGCTTAATAGTACAAACAGTACGAAGTGTAGTAACTAATGGTCAAACAATTGACATATTAGTAGGAAGTGTAGCAGACATGCTATTAGCAACAGACTGTGTTCAGACAATAAATGATGGTACATATAATTTCAAGAAAGCACTACTAATCCGTATTAAAGTAGTAGTAGAAGCACTAAAGTTCCAATTTGAAGATAAGACAGTAGTAACAATAAACGAAGAAGATGGCTCTATGCATGTACATACAGTAACAACTGTAGTAGGTCAGAGAGAGAAAGAAGTAAAAAGTAAAGTATGGTTCAATGATGCTCAAGAGTATCAAGATAACATAGTACTGAAAGGTTCTAAACTAATCGTAGATAACAACTCAACTGCTTTATTACAGAGTAAGTCAGAGATTACTCTAAGAGTAAAAGAGATTGAACCAGAGTACTTAGACTTGTATGCTATCCTTACTTATGAAGCTAACAAGAGTAAAGTAGACGAAGCAAATTACTTAGGTAGATTACAAGAAGTAGCAGAAGAAACTAAAGGTTTCATGGGCTATGAGTATGTTAATAACCGTAAACTAGACAGTAACAGTCGTAACTATCCTCTTAATCGTTATGGTTTTGCAGTTGAATATGGTGATTCATTCGAGAAGTTCTTAATAGAACCTGCTCAACAATATCTAGTAACAGAAGAAGAAGTAAAAGGTGCTATAGAGTACTTAGAAGATGAATTCAAGTCAAATAACTATAAAGAATTAGTTTCTGCTACTAGACTTAAACTAAGAGAGAACGAAGCACTACAAGAGAAGTACGAATCTGGTTTAGATATAGAGTTTACTATTACTGGTAAAGAATTAGGCAAGCTACTCCACATTCTTGATATCTTCCATAATATTATTAACAACCTAGGAGAGATGACTCGTTCATGTGCTAGTTATGACTTCACTAACAGTGGAGGAATAAATGCAGCTAATCAATTTGGGGACAAAAAGTTCCTAAAGACTATGAACTTGCTAGGTGACTCAGATAAGTTTGATACTCACCAAAGAGTAGCAGATGTACTTGGAATGGCACGTGATGATGCTAAAGGTATTATGCAAGGTCCCAATCATGGTGGAGAGGTGCCAGAAGAGAACCGTACAATGGTAAAAGAAATATTTGGAGATACTTATAAGTACATCCGTATGACTGCTGAATACGGTCAGAAGATAGCAAAAGCAGGAGTACAGTCTGTTACTTTAGCTAGACCTGATGGTGTTACTGCTACTTGGTATCCTTACTCACTGAATTGTAATGTATCAATGGAAGATGGTTCTAGTGTTAGTGCTATCATGCCTTACGGAGGTAATGGTACTAATAAAGTTCTAGGTCTTGCTGTATCTTGTTTACATAGCTCAGATGCTTTCGTAGAGCATTACATTCAGTCTAGTTTACAAGCTGAAGGTATTCATATCAAGACTACATTAGACAACTTCTATGGGGCTCCTAGTATTAAGAGTAAGATGGTTAGGCTTACATTTGAAGCACTAGACCTTCTAAAAGGAAACATGGAGAAACAGTTACAAGCAATAGAAAAGCAAACAGGCATCTACCGTGGATGGAAACTCCCAGATAGAGAGTGTGACTTAGTACCTAGTGCTAATATAATCTAATAAGGCTCCTAACGGAGTCTACCTTTATTTTTAAGGTATTCGCTTTGCTCTTTCTATTTATCCGTTACCACTCGGGTCTCCTACGGAGTGTTTCCTTTATTTTTTATTATGTAACTATGAAAGGATGTGATGAAGATGTAAAGCTAATTACCTTTGTTTTAGAGCAGGAGAAAGGTACGGAAAACAACAACAAAAAGGATAAGACATGAAAAGCCTTACAGAACAACTAGCAGACTCAACACAAAGCACAGATGAGCTAAAGAAGCTTATGGATACATTGAGTACTCTATATGATACTCCTGATGCACCAAAAGTAAAGTCTCTAACTCCTAAAGAGAAATACGCTCTAAACATAAGGAAATA
>QNCM01000100.1 GCA_003644505.1 Candidatus Makaraimicrobium thalassicum
TGGAATCCTAAGGGATACTTTGAACACCGTGAGTTAGTTCGTTTAAACAAGTTGATAATAAAGGATGCTGGTCTCGAAGAATACGCGTTAATCGCCCAACCGATCTACCATACTCGTTATGAAGGGGAAATGTTGTCTTGGTTTAATAAGACTTTTCAAGGGAGAGAAAAGGTTGTTTTGAAAGACCCCCGCTTCTGCTTCACCTTCCCTGTATGGAGTAAGGTTTTGTCTGAACACTCACTGTTCTGTGTTACAGTTTGGAGGCACAGTTTGCGACACGCCAGATCGCTCTTCTGCCGCGGCGGGGCTCCGACAGGGATTTGTTTGAAACTGTATGAGAAGTATTGTGGATCGAGGTACTCGCTAATCGACGAATACGTTCAGAAGTTTCCTTCCTTACGGTTAAAGCACGGCGAGTTAATCATGAGTGCCGGGGTTGCAGCGTTGGCTTCCTTTGTCGGTTTTCGTGGCGATATTGCTTCTTTGTGGTGGGACGTTTGTGACATTGGTCTGAGGAGTAGGTAGTCTTGATGTTTGCCTGTCAGTGAAGCCATTATAAAGCATGCTTGAGTTAGTGAAACCACCTCTTTTCGAATTCGGCCCTTTGTGTTTCGGTTGTAAGCACTTCCGCCCGCGTAAACTCTCCTGCCCTGCTTTCCCAGACGGGATCCCGCATGAAGTACTAGAAGGGTTCTTGCCGCACGTCGAAGTACTCCCCGAGCAACAAGGGCAGTACGTATTTGAACCCGCTGCTGAGGTTCCTGAAGTAGTTCGTCGGGCAAGGGAGCGTCGTCGATTTCCGAAAGAGTGGATTGAGAAGTGGATTACGTATAGAGGAAAAAGGATCCCTATTCTCAAAAAAGAGTATCGAGATAAGTGGCGTAAAACATCTGAGGCTATCTTTCACGCCCTAGTTCTTGGAAGTACTGTGGTAGGGGTGGGTTCCGCTTACCATATACTCTGTAGGCGCGAGGCCGATAGGCTCTCTCGATTGCTCACAGAAAAGGGCGCTGTGTGGGTGCTACCAAGCGACCCTCTGTGGGCGAAAGTGGTTCATGCGGTAAAGGGAACGAAGTCTCCAAACCCGTTCCTTAACTGGTTACACCAGCATACGGGCAAGTATCTTGGCTTAAAAGGCGGGTTGGCGTTGCCCCAGGTTCGTCGGACGAGAGTTGCTTTGGCGACCCTCGAGTCTCGTTTTCCTGGTTTGTTGAGAGACGTCCGTTTCGTTAACTATAAGATGCCACGTATACCCTTAATTGGGGGATTGACCGCCTCGGACGCACTCAAGACAGAAGCAGGGAGGTTAGCGGCGAATGATCGTTTTTGGGAGACTTATGAAAAGACGTTGCTATCACGAGTAACCAAAGCTGGGATCGACAAAGACGAAGCGGAAATGTTGATTGTTGGTGCCGGAAGCACCCATCGCTTGCAATTACTTGAGCTAGGAAAAGAGTCGCTAAAGATAGGCAACAGTCTTTTTGTGGCATTTCCTTCGTCTCGCGTTTTGGGAAGTGTTTATCCCTCTAAGAGGTACGTTTATCACGAGTTCGGCCATGTACTTCAGGCTAAACGTGACAACTTAGAGAAATTTATAACAGAAGCGTATACGCCGTACGTTGCGAGGGTCTTAACGCCCGTGGCGAGAATGTCTGAACGGTTAACCACCTTTGAGATGGAAGGTTTTAGAGATTTGTTTCGGACAGTTGTGAAGGCGTACAAAGACTCCCGAGAGGCACGGCGTAATCTTCTCACTGTCTACTCTATGACTAATCCTGTGGAGGGGTATGCTGAAGCTTTTTCTTTTTATATCCACAAGCCAAAGTACCTCAGGGAGAGATGGCCTGAGGCTTTCCACTTTTTCCGCAATTTAGAGAGAGAATGGGCAAAGTGATCCCTAACAGAAGAATCTCTTGCGTTATGTGTTGTTGGGATGCTCAATCCACCGTTGAAATGGCGTTAGAGTCTGTGAAAGACGTATGTGACGAAATTATCGTTATTGATCATGGATGCGAAGACAATACGATGGATATTATACGTGAGTGTGAGAAGAGGTGGAATTTACCGATCCGCTACTTTTCACAACCACGGACTAAGAGGTTATGGGAAGTCCGTCTTTTCGGGGCTTATCAAGCAAGGTTTGATTACCTGTTTTATACCGATGCGGATCACGTTTGTCACACTTCTGGCCCTTACGATATAAAGGAGTGGATCCGCAATCATGCGAGGCCAGGGATAACGTGGGCCATCCCATTAGTGACTTTGCGGTACGACTTACGTCACGTAGCTAGAAATAATATCATCGCTCCACCCCACCGACTGTTTTACTGGAATGCGAGAGACTGGGTGACTCGGCCCCGTATTATCCGTCAAACGGGCCTTTACCAAGACCTTCCCACTTCCCGCACTAACGAGGTGAGAGTAAGTCGGGAAACCTACATTTTTAACGCAACTCAACAAGACCCTTTGAGAGCCCTTAGGCGTGTTTATTGGACTGACTGGGGCAGGAGGCCAGGGTTTGACATTGACCAAGTAGCTTTGGACGATTACATTCGCCAGAAAACAGGAGCGACGAATTTGGAGGAGTACGCACGGCAGTGGTTTGAGCAAAGGAAGCGAGAGGCTTTAGTGTATGACGAGAATAAGTATGTTCCTTATCCCGATGTAATTAAAAAGCGCTTGAATTCTCAATAACTCTCTTGTATTTCGGTAACTAATGACAGGTAGATGTGTCTTTTTCCTTGGCAAACTGCGAAAGGTTGTTACATGGAAAGGAGTCGATGGGGTTATCCTCACCATCCGCGGTGCTGTAAGGTTCATCCCTCTATCGCGGATCGAAAAGCGTTATATACGCCTCATTAATCCAATCGATATTCCTTTAAATAGGTCTCGCCTTCGGTACTGGATGAAGGTTTTGTCCGAGAAGCCCACCCGTTCTTGGAATCCCATCAAACTCTTGAAGAAAGAGAAGTATTTGCCCGGAGAGGTCAACGAGATTGAATACTTATTGACAGATTGGGTTGACGGTAACATGGATCCTCTTCGGAATGCGTTAACGGGGAAGACGAAAATGGACCCTGTAATGGCCGCGGTGGTATTTGATTATTATCACATGACCCAAGCAGGGTTACGAGTAAAGTTTCCTACTAAAGAAACTTTTACGGTATATCGTGGGCTTCCTGCAAAAGGGGTTGTTAGTTTAGTCCGAAGAGATATGACAACGCCCCCGATTCGCAGTTATACCTCACGCCTTCGTACTGCCGACTGGTTTAGTACGTTGGAGGATGTTAATGGGATACGAGGCGGGGCCGTGGTAAAAGTACAAGTGCCTAGAAGGGCGATTTTCCACAGTGACGACGTCTTCCCCTTCCATCGATTTATCGGTGAAGAGATGGGAAGCGAAAAGGAATATATATTACTGACATCCCTTAAGGCGGAATTTGTCAGAAAGCCGCGAGTGTTTGTGTTGGACGAAGATCCCAACGTATTTGTTGATCTTACAGACGCACCCATGTCTGAGTGGCCAAAACTGTACGAAAAAATACTAGTTGAGGCGTTGGCCGTGAAACTTCAGGGAAAGGCTTACATAATTAAAAAAGGCAAAGTAAAAATTTTAGACGACGAAGGCTTCAATTGGTTATCTATTGTTAGGGAGTTGCGGAAGAAAGGATTGATTTCGTGAAAATCTTAGTTGCCCAACCTGATTGTTCCCGCATTGGCGGATCGATCTCTACCGTTCTAACCTTCGCTGACTTCTTCAAAAGCCAAGGGCACAAGGTGACTGTAGTCTCTTCGTGGGGTGGAGTAAAACAGTGGCGTGAAATCCTCAAACCCGGTGATGTTCCTTTCTTTTACGGGTTGAAGTACCTAAAACCGACCGACTTTAGATGGGATTGGCTGCCTCCGAGAGAGCCTTACGATATCGTCTTTACCCGAGGTTTTTACCGAAACTTCTCTATGCGTACACCAACTGTTATTTGGTGTGTTATTCCCCAAGAGTGTCCTCATGTTTCACCACATGTAGTGGAGTATTGGACTAACTCGACCACCACCAAAGAGAGTCTTGTCCCGAAAGCTCATGTTGTTATTCCTCCTCATGATTACTCCGATTTTCGTGTAAAGAGGGAGAAAGACTTAGACGTTGTAGCGGTTGTTAGAGGAAATGAATTGGCCGTAAAAGGAGGCCATTTGTTTGCACGTGTGGTGAAAGAGTTGAAATTGAAGAAGGCTTTGTTAATTACAACAATTTCGTCCAA
>QNCM01000101.1 GCA_003644505.1 Candidatus Makaraimicrobium thalassicum
AACGTATCTTTTGAGTTTAATGTCCAAGATATCCCACCCGGCTGGCATACCGTGACAATCAAAGCGTACAACGAGACTGGGGCCGAGCTCGGAAGCACGTCCATCTACCTCTACGTGGAGAACCCCGGCTACACGCCCCCGGAGGGCGACAACTCCACCGCGTCATCGGGTTCTTCGGGTGATTCCGGAACTTCCAGCGGATCCACGGGAGGATCCTCTGGCGGGACGAGCGCCGGGGACAGCTCCGGATTTTCTGACTTTACCAATGACGTAAAGACGTGGTTTAAGGAAGATACGTTGGGAATCCCGCGCTGGATCTGGATCGTGGTCTTGCTTGGTGTGTTCCTGATAGGGGACGGGGTGAGGCGGCTATGAGGAATTTTCGACTTTACGCGGTTCTGGCGGGAATTCTACTTCTGGCAGCGGCTTTTGCGGCCGTACCCGCTGCCCTGGCCGAGGGTTCCGGGATTACAGTCTACGAGCAGCATGGCGATCCGTTCTGGTTTATCCCGACGGTCCGCTGCTCTGACAACGATTCGATCGATTTTGTCACGTTCAAGCTCGACACCGCGGTAACGGCGCTCAGCATAGACTACGTGGCGGGCGTCCTGGGCTACGGCGGGGAGAAGTATCACTTCGAATCGCCGGTCTACGTCACCATCGTCGCGATGGACGAGAACTTCACCGACTGGACGGAGAAGGTGGTCGTGAGCGAGGAAGTGGCGACGGTCGACTGGTATAACTTCGATTGGGCCGATTGGCAGGACATTTCCGGCGTCTCGACGCACCTGACGCTGGACGTGAACGTGGCTCTCGATCCCGGCACCTACGGCATCGCGGTCTGGACGAGGCCCACGGGGGCGTTCCCCGGGGAGCTGGCGATAATATCCGAGTACGGGGAGCCCGCGGTGGTCCACTCGTACCTCGCACGCGGGAGTTGGACGTTCAGCTACCGCTACTGGCACCCGATCGGGGCCATAACCGCGACCCCCGGCGAGGGGGGATCCTCCGGCGGCGGTGGGAACGACTTTGTGTATTTCGTTGAGCCGAAGGACAACGCCGAGGTCGGCGGCGTGATCAACGTGATCGTCTATGCCTCCCAGCGCCCGACGCTGTACGTTGACGGCCAGAACTACGGCGAGATGAAGGGCGGTGCAACGCACTTCTACTTCGCGCCACTGGACACCACGTCCCTGGACGATGGCGTCCACACGCTGAAGGCGGTTGCCGGGAGCGCTGAGGAGAGCATCACGATCGTGGTCGCGAATCACCCATCCGACGGCGGGAGCGAAGAAGCCGTCAAGGTGGAGTGGATCGTCCCGCACGACGGCGCCGAGGTCTCTACCCGCTTCAAGTACGTCATAGCCGTCGCATGGTCGGGCGGGAACGGCTACCAGCCCTCGGTCTCCATAACGGTCAACGGCTACACGCTCCCTGCGCCGTCGTTCGTGATGCCCGCGCCCAGCGAGGGCGAGCTCAGGGCGATCGGGGAGATAGACCTGTCGCAGATCCTGGACAACATATCGGAGAAGCAGCAGGTTACGCTCACGGCATCGGCCAGCCTCGGGAACGCCTCTGACAGCGACGTCATCCACGTCTTCTATCCCGGCGAGGGGCACAGGACGCACGCCCCGTCGGGATACGTAGTTCCAACTGGGAGCGGCTTCAGGGTGTATTCCGACACCGCCGTGGCCGTGATCGGGCACTTCTCCGATCGGGACGTTCCCGGGAAGCAGGTGGCGGCGGGAGTCTGGTACGTGCCGCGCCCGAGCGGGCAGGTCATCGCCTTCGCCCTGGACACCCCGAGCTTCGAGCTCATAGGCCCCGACGGGAACAGCACGATAGTCACGATCACCAGCTCGGTGGGCGGCTGGCTGGAGGAGCCGCACTTCGGGACGCCCGTCCCGGGCTGGGCCTGGGTCATCCTGGCGGTGGTGGTCCTGTTCTTCCTCTTCGGCAGGCGCGGGAAGAGGCGCTCCTACCGCAGGAGGAGGTGGTAGAATGGGCTTCAAGACGTTTAGGCACGTAAATCGCAAGACCGGAGGGGGCTTCGGAGCGGCGATATTCGCATTACTGCTATCCATCGGCGTCTATCTTTTCCCTCTCGGGCAGGACATCATCTGGGCGAAGCTCTACGAGCTCGCAGACGGGAACGTCTGGAAGGCGTGGCTCTACCTCTACCTGCTCTCGCTGGGCCTCATAACCTTGGGCTACTGGGGTCTAAGCGCGAAGCGCGCCAAGATCACGTATAGTGCCAGGAAGTACGGCATATTGTTCCTGGCCATTGCTCTGGTGGCCGCGGCCGCGGTCGCTCCCGCCCACGCCACGGGTAGTGCGCAGATGGTCTATCCCGCGGAGCTGGCGCCCGGGAGCGAGTACGACCTCTACGTCCAGGACGGGGACGTCATCCCGTTCGTGATCCAGAACGCGGTCGAGACCTACATCTTCGGCTGGGACGGGGGTTGGGTCCCGTACGACGCCTTCGACAACACCAAGTTCTTCATCGCTTTCGGGGAGAACGCTTTCAAGTTCGAAAAGATGGAGATCAAGGTCGACACGGGCGACTACTGGATCTTCAACGTGCACTTCGCGGACTGGCTGCCGGTTTCCGCCTCGATCTCCCCGTCCGGCGCCGGTCCCGGCCTTACCGCGACGACCACGGGGACGACGACCTGGCTCGACGGCCAGATCTACGGCTCCTCGCCCTACGGGACCACGGGCACCGTCGCCGGCGACGGGCTGCACCTGGTCAGCACGTCGGACTCCCGGGGTAAGTCGACCTACGTCGATTCCGACTACTACTTCGTCGACAGTTCCGGCGTCGTCGATTTGGTCGTCAATTCCCCGCAGGAGGGGGCCACGGTGCAGACCCCCTTCACGGTGAACGTGAGCGTGGACTGGCAGCCGAGCTTCCCCGTTACGGAACTCCGCTTCGGGTATGACAGCTACCAGGTGGACAACCCCGTTACCGTGGTCGACGTCGATCTTCCCGGCGACTACGAGGCGCAGCTCGCACCCGCCCCGGGGGCGCACACCGTTCACGTTTATGCCGTGGACTACGACATCATCCAGCCCATAGGGGCGGGGGACTACCACCCGCCGCCTGGGTACCAGTTCAGGATCATCCGTGCGGAACAGCACGTGCACGTCCAGGTCTCAGAGGGCAATCCGGAATACGACGTAACCATAACCGCGCCGGAGGACGGCTCCAACCACCCGGCCGGGAGCGCGATATCCATCACCTGGACGGCGGACCCCACGCCGGACGGCTACCAGATAGCGATCTACGCCCCCACCGCCGGCCCCGAGTGGCAGGACGTGGGAACGTCGACCAGCTACTCCTGGACGCCCGAGGCCGCGGGAGACTTCATCATCGCCGTTAAGGCGCTCTACGGCGACGACTACGCGACGGACTCCGTGCAGATCCACGTCTACGAGGAGGCCACGTGCACGGTGAACTCCCCCGTCAGCGGGGAGACGTACACCAACGCGATCCCGATCGACGTGTCCGTTCCGGACGGCGTCGTCAGGGTGGACGCGTGGATCTCCGGCGTGACGGACCGCCTTTCCCTGTCCGTCTCCAACCACGAAGCGGTGGGCTCTCTGCAGGCCCCCGCCGGCGGGCCCTACACCGTTTCCTTTGAGGCCTTCGACGGGTCGGGGGTCTCGGTCTGGACGGGCTCGGTCTCCGACGTCTCCGTGGTGGTGCAGGAGGACACGGCCCCCTATCCCGAATTCACGAACATCGACGATGGGAGTGTCGTAGGAACAACGTTCACGGTGGAGTGGACCTACACCGCCGGAACGCCGACATCGCAGTACTTGATAGTGAACTACACGACCTCGGAGGAGAGGATAGACCTATCCGCCGACGCCAGGAACGCGACCATTACGTCGGACATTTCGGCTGGCTGGGTCAGGGTAGAACTTCACGCATCTAACGATTACGGGAGCAACAGCATAGCCGCGACGATCTACGTTTACGGCGGGACGCCGAACCCGAGGATCCTCAGCCCCTCTGATGGGGAGGATGTCGGGGATTTCGTGGTCGTCATCTTCGACTGGGGAATTCCCCCGAGCGAGAGGGATCACGCGGAGTACATGTTTGATTGGTATTCCGCGTGGCACACCACCAACGAGACTATGCTTACCTCAGTGGCGGAGGGCGTTCCAACGGACGGCGCGCATACCTTCTCCCTGCGCGTTTACGATACCGCAGGCCACCAGGGTGCCGCGACCGTGACGTTTAC
>QNCM01000102.1 GCA_003644505.1 Candidatus Makaraimicrobium thalassicum
AGAGGGGAGAATATCTCAGTGGTCTTCGTAAATAACGGTGTTTACGGCATGACCGGGGGGCAGATGGCACCGACCACGCTTCTGGGGCAGAGAACAGCGACGTCGCAGTTTACCCGCAGGGCCGATAAAGAGGGTTTCCCTCTGAAGATCATGGAGATGATGGCTCTTCTGCCGGGCGTGGTGTATCTGGAACGGACATCCGTCCATTCCCCAAAAGAGATAATAAGAACAAAGACGGCGATAAAAAAGGCGTTTCAGACGCAGCTTGAAGGAAAAGGGTTTTCAATGGTAGAGGTGCTCTCGCCATGCCCCACTTACTGGGGGATCAGCCCTGTCGAGGCAATGGAGCGTATCGGCAAGGAAGTCATCAGGGAGTATCCCCTGGGGGTAATAAAAGACCATGCAGCCTAAAATAAACGAATCGATAATCTGCGCCGGGTTTGGAGGACAGGGTGTCATGGTGCTGGGCAAGGTCCTGGCCGACGCGGGTATGACGCGGGATCTGCACATTACATGGCTCTCTTCATACGGCGCGGAAGTCCGCGGCGGGACAGCGCATTCGATGATCCGGATAGCTTCGGAACCGGTCGCAAGCCCGATAGTCTCTGATCCGGATACGGCGATCATAATGAACGGCCCGTCACTGGATAAGTTTGAGAACAGGATAACAGCCGGCGGGTTGCTTATACTGAACACCTCCCTGACGGGGCGTAGAGTCAGGCGCAAGGATATCGACGTTGTCGCGGCTCCTTTGACCGATGAAGCCGTCAAACTGGGAAATATCCGGGTCGCCAACATGATAGCAGCCGGTATCTTTGCCGCGAAAAAGGGGATATTCGATAAAGATGCTCTGTGCGGCGCCATAAAAAGGGTGATCGCGGGCCGTGAAAGCCTGATACCGATAAATATCAAAGCGGTAGAAAAGGGAATGGAAATATGTTGACCGTCCGTTTCGCGCCGAGCCCTACCGGCTTTTTACACCTGGGCAGCGCGAGGACAGCTCTTATTAACTGGCTGTACGCCAGGCATACCGGCGGGAAATTCCTCCTGCGTATTGAAGACACCGACCGCGTAAGGTCCGACAAAAGATTCCTCGACGAGATACTGGCCGATCTTGAATGGATGGGGCTCGACTGGGACGAAGACCCCGTTTACCAGAGCCGGCGTTTTGAGATCTACAGAAAAGAAGCCGAGAACATACTGCGGGCAGGTAAGGCCTATAAAGAGGGCGAGGCGATAATATTCAAAGTGGGGAAAAACCGGGTCATCGAGGTCGATGACGTCATCCACGGCAGGATAACCTTCAATACCGACCAGATAAAAGATCAGGTGATGATAAAGTCCGACGGGTCTCCCGCGTATAATTTCTGCTGTGTAGTGGACGATATTTACCTGAAGATAACGCACATTATCAGAGGAGACGACCATATTTCAAATACCCCGAAACAGATGCTGTTTTATGAGGCGCTGGGCCTGCCCCCTCCTGTATTCGGGCATATGCCCCTTATGATGGGCCCTGACGGCGCGAAACTTTCCAAACGGCACGGCGGGGTTTCCGTGGAAGAATACCGGAAAGAAGGCATTCTCCCGGAAGCTATGGTGAATTACCTGATGCTTTTGGGATGGTCGCCCGGGGATGACCGCCAGATCATATCGCTGGAGGAAGCGGTCAAGGTTTTCGACGTAAAGGATATGAAAGGCGTTCAGGCAAAGTTCGACGCGCAGAAACTGAGGTGGATGAACGGGGAATATATAATGGCAGCCGGGACGGGAAAATTGCTGCCTCTTATCAAAGGCCAGCTTGTGTCGGCCGGGATCGACATTTCCGGAGTGGATGACGGATATCTTGCGAAGCTCATAGACCTGTACAGGGTAAGGATCAGGACTCTAAGCGAGTTTGTGGCCCTGACCGGCTGCTTTTTTAAAGACGATTTCACAATGGATGAAAAAGGGAAGAAGAAGTACCTGGATAAGGCGGATAATAAGAGTAATATCGGGATCTTCGCCGACAGGATCGAGGGGCTTGAGGATTTTTCACATGAAAACATAGAAAGGATATGCCGGGATATTGCCGGGGAAACGGGTTTAAAGGCCGCCGAGATCATACATCCCACCCGCATGGCGATAAGCGGCAAGACCAGAGGAGCGGGACTTTTCGAGATGATGGAAGTGATGGGGAAAGAGAAAGTCATTGGGCGCATGAGGAAAGCCGCTGATAAGGGTGCCGGGGCATGAAAGAGGCGAAGACTTCTTCAAATTTCATCAAAGAGATTATCGATAAGGATCTGAAGGCCGGAAAGAACAAAGGCCGGGTCCATACCCGGTTCCCTCCTGAGCCGAACGGTTATCTTCATATAGGACACGCCAAGTCCATCTGCCTTAATTTCGGTATTGCCGCTGATTACGGCGGATTGTGCAACCTGCGCTTTGACGACACGAACCCGGAGAAGGAAGAGGTCGAATATGTGGAATCCATTGAGAAAGACGTGCGATGGCTCGGGTTCGACTGGGGCGGGCGGCTGTTCTACGCGTCGGATTACTTTGACGAGCTCTATGAATACGCGGTCCGGCTGATCAAAAAAGGAAAAGCGTATGTATGCGATCTGAGCGCGGATCAGATCCGGGAATACCGCGGGACGTTGACGGAGCCCGGCAGGGAAAGCCCGTATCGGAACCGGACGGCAGGGGAAAACCTCGATCTGTTCGAACGCATGAGGGCCGGGGAGTTCGAGGACGGATCCCGGGTCCTGCGCGCGAAGATCGACATGGCATCTCCAAATTTGTTGATGCGCGACCCAACGCTCTATCGGATCCGGAGGATGACACATCACAGGACAGGCGGAAAATGGTGCATTTACCCCATGTATGACTTTACGCATTGTCTTTCCGATTCGATCGAAGGCGTTACGCATTCTATCTGCACCATGGAATTCGAGAATAACCGCCCCCTTTACGACTGGATCCTTGACCAGCTGGAGGTCCATCATCCCCGGCAGATAGAGTTCGCGCGCCTTAACCTCGGCCATACCGTTCTGAGCAAGAGAAAACTGCTGGAGCTGGTAGAGGAAGGGCGCGTCAGCGGCTGGGACGATCCGCGTATGCCCACGATATCGGGACTGCGGAGGCGGGGATATACACCGGAGTCCATCAGGAATTTCTGTGAACGTATCGGGATCGCGAAATTCAACAGTATCGTCGACATGGTCGTGCTTGAGAACAGCATACGCGAGGAATTGAACAGGAAAGCGCCGCGCGCCATGGCGGTATTGCGCCCGCTTAAGGTGGTGATCGTCAACTATCCGGAGGATAAGACGGAGGAGATGGACGCCGTTAACAACCCGGAAGATCCGGCCATGGGGACCAGGAAAGTGCCGTTCTCCCGCGTGTTGTACATCGAACGGGACGATTTTCGCGAGGACCCGCCGAAGAAATTCTTCCGTTTAGCCCCGGGGAGGGAGGTGCGCCTGCGCTACGCGTATTTCATCACCTGCGTGGACGTGATCAAGGACGAAAAGACCGGTGAGGTGACCGAGCTGCACTGCACTTATGACCCGGCAACACGGGGCGGCGATGCCCCGGATGGACGCAAAGTCAGGGGAACGGTGCACTGGGTCTCGGCGGACCATTCATGCGAGGCTGAAGTGCGTCTGTATGACCATCTTTTTATAAAACGGGATACCGGCGACACGGAAGAGGGCGCTGACTACAAATCCAATCTGAACCCGGACTCCCTTGAGACCCTGACATCGTGCCGTGTTGAACCGGGTTTGAAGGGCGCGGCCCCGGGAAGCCGTTATCAGTTCGAGAGGCTGGGATATTTCTGCGTTGACCCGGTCGATTCTTCCGAACAGAAACTTGTGTTCAACCGCACGGTATCCTTACGCGACACCTGGAAAAAGATCGAAAAAGCCGCTGCGTAATATTATTCATTTCCGATCCCGCACCGGAAGTGAATCGCCCCCGGGCTAAAAAATCTTTTTCAAAGACGGGGCTTATAGTATAATAAATTTTTGCGGAAGTTGAAATTGCGGAGTTATACAAAACGCTGGGATGTGGTGTAATTGGTAACACAGCTGACTCTGGATCAGCCATTCCTGGTTCGAGTCCAGGCATCCCAGCCAAAATAAAAAGTCCCCTGAAAAGGGGCCTTTTTATTTTGGCTGTGTAACGGGACGAAGGGGAATAAGCTTTAACAATAAGACCCCGAGTCTGACCGAATGCCGAAGGCATGAGG
>QNCM01000103.1 GCA_003644505.1 Candidatus Makaraimicrobium thalassicum
GGATGTCATCAGGTTGGCAGCAATGTATCCGGAGAAGGTGAATGGGATGGACGAAATGATACCGTACATGCAGCGGCAACGATCGCATGCACCGACTGCCACCCGTGGGTCGATGAGGCACTCGATGAAGATGTATCAGCGCACCGTGAGTTCTACGACAATCTCAATCTGACCGGGGATGGTCGGTTACTTGGAAGCAATGAAGCATGCATCGGGTGCCACACATCATCAGGTGTCAATGTCTCATGGACAAGATCTGCGAGTATCACGTTTGCTGCAGACAAACAGGATGGCGAGTGGCAGGTTGGCGGGATGAATGCGACAGGCAACAACGCCACATTCATCAGCACGGGTGGTTGACCATGCTCTGGATCGATATCATCAAGGATATCATCTACACCATCGCCTATGGGCTGATCTTCAGTGCGATCCTTGCTGCTATCTTCTATACATCGTATCAAGGAGTGGTCAGAGGGAGATCATCCCGGCTCCAGCATAGAATTATTGATGTTGCAAAGACTGTGCATACGCGATCATACAACAACCGGGTGGACGCAAAAATGAGACGCTATCGGGAGGTTACAGCAAAGACCGGTATCATCAGCACAGTGGTGCCGTTGATCGTTGTTGTGGTCTTTGCCTATCTCTTCTACAACCAGATACTGTTCTTTGCGGTCGTTGGTTCGGGCAGCATGGAGCCGACACTCATGACAGGCGATCTGGTACTGATCCAGAATATCCATGCAGACCCGCAGATAGAAGATATCATCATGTTCAAGACAAATACGGTGATGATACCGGTAATCCACCGGGTGGTCGGCGTCTCTGGACGCGGATTTAAGACAAAAGGTGATGCCAGAAAACGGGCAGATGATTGGATCGTATCGAATGATCAGATTCGGGGAGAAGCTGTGATCATCGGGGGTAAACCAGTTGTGATCACAACGTTTGGTGAATACTTCATCGAGAGTGCCGCAGAAGGCAGTGGGATGTACACCAAATATGGAAAAGAGTACGGGTTTGTGAAGAAACTCGTGCAGTCCGTAAAATCGCTTGGGCTCGTGATCTTTATAGTATGCATAATGCTCTACCTCTTCAGCGCGAAAGAATAAAGTAGGCTCGGGGTCATCTTCTGGTATGCGATCCGGAGATCGAGAAGTAAAGAGGCCAGGCATCTCTTTTCGTGAGAAGTTCGGCGTATTCAGCATGATCATTGCCTCGATATATCTGATTTACATCTCGATATTCCCGATAATATTTAATCTCACAGGCGATTTCAATGCATTCGATCTCGCAGTCAACCTGATCATCCTTGCCATCGGCATCGGAGTGCTCTACAGCGCGATTTTGTTTGCAAGAAGGACCGTACTGTATAGTCAGTCGATAGATCTCGCATTCGAGGACATCTATCCAAGAATTGAGCCAGTGCTGCGGGAGGTTGCGTCGGTAGATGTCGATCTGGATATGATGAGAGATCGCCTCGATGCGATGAACCTGAACATCGAGCACCTGAGAAGAGAGATGCGACCTGCTGACCGGTCGCAGCTCCATGGTTCGGGTGGCGATACAAGTGTCACCGCATTCCTGCATCTTGTGCTACTGGCAAATATCACGCTGGGCGCATTCATATTCCTCCTGCAGTATCCACGCGGATACGTCCCTTATGTGCTGACGATACTGTATGTGGTCTGGTGGCTTGCAATCACGGCCGAGTATGATCTGTGGAAGATTTCAGGCGCATGGACATGGGTGTTCGTACCGATTCTACTCGTACCGACGCTCTCCATCACGACCGATATCCTCGCAGGAAGTTATATGCTGCTCGCGTGGATGGCGCTCGGACTGGTGGCATACACCGGTGCATACTATCTGTGGGGCAGATATCTGATCCATGACATGCTTCCATTCGACCTGCAGGAACGTCTGAAGTTCGATCGTGCAAAACTGCGCACTGCATGGAATCGAGTGAGTAAGAATAAGCGGTAAATGGTTGTTGGTTATTGTTGTTGGTTATTTGAACTGCTGCGCAGAGTGATTGTACAGCACCCCTCGCTTTGATGTGTTGATAATGTAGTGGGCGGATTGATTGATGCCGCTCACGCCCTCTTTGATCCGGATCTCGCCTGTGGCATCGTCATACTTGGCATGGCAGTTTGTGCAGTAGACGCGCTTTGTCAGATCATGCCGTCGGTTGATGTCAAAATCGGTGCCCGACATGCTCGAGTTCGGGTTGTAGCCATGGCAGATACAGTTCGCAGGACCATGCTCCCCTTCTGCCAGTGCGGTCGTGATCATCGGGTGGCACCTGTCGCAGAAGTCGTCAGGCATAGTCTGGTTCACGAATGTGCTGTGACCTCCTGCGAATATGCCATAAGCTACCATAGATGTGGCAGCGATTATGAATACCGCAGCCATGATTATTGCCGCCCTCTCTTTCGTTGTATCGCTCATATCACTCATAGATCTGGTCCGGGAATGTGTGGCACCATCGGCAGTTCCGTTCGGACGATGCGCTGCCATATCTCGATACCGATCCCTCGTACGATGTCTGGTTGTGGCACTCTGTGCAGTCGGTCACATCGAGCGTTGTCGGACTCCCTGTGACGTTGTGGCGGTCGGTATCTTCCACCGGATTTGACTGCACAACGTGGCAGCAGTCGCACCACTTCCACTTGTACTCCGGGGGTGGGTGGTAGTCGGTGTGACATTCGGTACAATCGTCACCCGGTGAGCTTCCGTGTACGCTTTCCCGATACATCGTCTCATTCACGTACATGTCCGGGGTGCCGTAGTCGTCCATCGCTGTGTCGTTGTAGTGGCACCCTACGCATGACTCGGTGCTTGCATTGTGTCCGTGATACCGTCCTGCTGTCTGGTTGTAGATGTTGTGGCACTCCAGGCACTGCGTGTTGTTGCCCCAAACGATTCCATCCAGGAGGTCGTGCGCATAAGCCTCTGGTCCCGGACGTGAGATGTCACCACTAAGGGAGTGACATTTCGTGCAGGATGGCTTTGAGTTCCATGTATGCGCGCCGTCGTAATCGGTGATCGTGATCTCGAAATCGCCGTAATTGATGCTGAATCCTACATCGGTATGGCAGATCAGACATCCGAGATAATTCGTTGGCTTGCCTGTTGAAGTATTCATGATCAGACGCTTGTGTATGCTCTGTTCGAGCATGAGTCCGATGTAAGGTGCGCGCCCATAGTTCTTTGGCGGTTTTAACACATCGCAAGCTATATGCCCTGAGTATGACAGCGCCTGGGTATGGCAGTCAGTGCAGTGTGGAACAGAGAGGTAATGGACATTCGGTGTGCCATACGTGGCATCATCGATCCATAGATTGTGGCATGCCTCAGCATAGCAACTGTTCCAGTCCCCTTCATGTTTTGCCCCAACAGTTCTCACGATATCCGAGTGGCAGTTCAGACACACCTGATCGCCGTTTCTTGCAGGTCCTGTTGCGCCCCCCCAGCCTCCGCTTGAGTCGGGACACGCATGTCTCGAATAGAGAATTCCACTGACGGTTCCACCAATGCTCAGACCCTGCGGATCGCTGCCCCATCCCGATGCGACTCTTGTGTCTCGCTTATGCGTCATATTCGAGCCAATGGGCGCGAGGTTCTCCGGATCATCGTTCATCGCATAATTATCGTATCCCTCGCTGATATCATCGTACACGGAATCATGGCAGTCACTGCATCGCGGGGCTGATATGTTGTGGATGTTGAGGTGATCAGCACCATCACAGTGGCAGTTCGCGCATGTTGCGTTGTTGCTGCCCTGATAGCCCTCATAAGGATGAATTGGATAATTCTCTGATTCCGGGTGACAGTCCTTGCACGTGAGTATGTCGCTCTCGTCAAAGGTCGCGTGGAATGCGTTGTGGCAGAACGAGCAGTTGACTAGCGGGCTATCACCACTCGGATGCCCGCCGACATCTCTTGGCTCGCCGGTCGCGGTATCCAGCCACTGCGGAACTTCTGAGCCAAAGGAGATTGGATGGCAGTCGGCACATGCCGGATATGCGTTATCGATCTCTCCGGCATCCGAATCACTGATGTGACCGTGGCAGCTTGCGTTCGAGCAGGACTGGTGTGCGAGATACGGATCCTGTGTTACATCAGGGGGTGAATCAACCTTTGTGTGCTCGCCATAAGCGTATCCGGCACTATCTGCCCAGTATGTGCTGTTA
>QNCM01000104.1 GCA_003644505.1 Candidatus Makaraimicrobium thalassicum
CCACCAACCGAGACCGCCATCCGCCATGTATGAACAAACCCAAGAAATCGCACAGCAGATCCAAGAAGCCAATCGCCGAATCGGAGCCGATGCCCAAGACCTGACCGAATTCACGAAACAGACTACTGAACAGGCCAAACAGGTCGTATCACAATCATCGCAAAACCTGAGCCAAACATACCAAGCCATATCCCAAGCCATGCTCTCGGCCGCCATTCGCCATTCACAGACCATCAGCCAAACGACCCAACAAACGAGTCAGGCAATCGCCAACGGCCTCGACCAATCGGTCATCGCATTCCTAACCGCCTTCAACCGAGCACTCGGCCGAACCTCACGCCGATCTTCGTCCCTGCTCCAACTCCTGCCCGTGCTAATCGGTCTCGGAGTCCAAGCCATATCAAGAATCACGAACGAACTCCGCCAATCCGCGCCCCGAGTCGCAAGAAGGCTGAGCCAATCGCTCCAGTCCATATCGCAGTCCTTCGCTTCCGTTCTCCATCGCCGATCCCGATCCATAGCCGATGCCACGCAACAAACCGTCAAGCAGGCCGGCCGATCATTCTCCAACCGCCTGAGCCGGGCCATGCAGTCATTCTCAAACACCATCTCTCAAGCATTCAGCCGAGCAACGAACCGAGCCCGATCCCTGTTCCAGACCATACTCGCCCCGATCACGAGTCGAACGCCGACGAGACCGACAGCCGAGGCCGGTGCAGAAGCAGGTGCCGGTACAGGAGCAATAGCCGGTGCCTCGACCACGCTCCTCACGATCACGGCCATCGCAACGGCAATCACCGCCGCAGTCATGGTCATCCGATCCATCCTCCAGATCTTACAGGCCTTCTACAACCGCCTACTCCGATCCTCGGCCATCCTGCAGTCAGTCCACGACCTCTTCAGCCGAACTTGGGAATTTTACTTCAAGCCAATCGGCGACGTCCTCGGCCTACTCCTACTGCCTGTCGCATTAATGTTCTTCCGCCGGGCCATCGCATTCTACCGATCGTTCATACCCATCTTCCAGCGCATCGGAGACTGGATCTCAGGCCGAGCCTCATTCTCTGACTTCCTCGCCGACATCCTGAACGCCGACAACATTTCCCGAACTACTAAGAATCTGGTCGTGATGCTCGTCCGCCTCGCCGATGCAATCGCATTCGTCCAAGGCCTCGTCATCGGTGCATTCCGGGGCTTCGGCCGTGCACTCGCAAATGCCTTCTCTCCACTTACAGCCGCACTCCGAACTGCCGCATCTTCGAGCCACGAATTCCTGAACGTTCTCGACCCACAACGCTGGGCCGAATTCGGCGATCGTCTTGGCTATATTGTAGGCCGGGTCTTGGGCGAAGTCATCACATGGCCATGGCAACTATATCTTACTGCCATAAAGACCATCCTCGACATAGCCGTTGCACTTACTTCAGTCTTACGCGAAATCTATGACTGGCTTAGCCGATTCATCGGCAGTCCATCTACACCTGAAGAAGCATACGAAGCCCTTGCAGATGTCGGACTCATGTCCGTTCAAACTGGCGGCTACATACCTACCGAAACAATCGCCCATCTCCATCCCGGCGAATACGTCTTGACACCGGCCGAATTCACGCTCCTGATCCATGCCATTTCCGATCTCCGAGACGCAATCACCTACCAGCCGAGACCCACGCCCAGACCGCCGCCGACCATCAACATCAACCTCACGATCGAGGCCGAGTCCGGTCTTGACCGCACCAAGCTCGAGTCCTTGGCCGATGATCTGGTCGATATCATATCTCGCAAACTCATGGAGGTGGGGCCGTAATGCCATACGCCACGATCGAAGTCATCATCAACGGCACGACATACGCCTACGACTTCGACAAGATCCAATCCATATCCTACTCTGCCGACATCTCGCCACAGTCCATGTCCGTGCCTGAACTCGACAACGCACCATACATCATCCCGATCTCGGGATACAAGGCCAAGCGCCTGTCCGTCAATCTGCTCAAGACCTACGACGACGCCAGTTCTATGCTGATCGATCTCCACGACATCCCGACCGAACTCACGAGGCCAAACATATCGAACAAAGCCAGACTTCGCCTTCGCCGAGACGACGGCACCGACATCGCAACATTCGAGGGCATAATCACATCAGTCTCCGCCAAAGCCGACGCCGGTAAGTTGGTCTTGTCCGTCTCCATCACGATGCAGGTCGGGACGGTGCTCACGGCATGACGGCCGGCCGATTCTACATCCGCCGATTCGCGATCAAGAACCGATCGTTCTGGAATCCAACAGTCCTGCCCACATCCGATACAGCCAACAGCTGGAGCGAAGAAGAACACGCCGACATATCTCGAATCCGACCCGCCTTCCTGCTCACGACCGACATCTCCGACGGCTTCGTTCTCGCCATCTGGAAAGCCGTCCCTTCTGCCGAAACTTCCGACGGCTACGACAAATCTTACGCCATCGCAATCGGTGATTCATCCCACATCTGGTCTAACTACTTCAACATCCGCCTGAACCAAACCTACAACGTCTGGATCGCATCCATCCAAACCGAATCCGGCTTCCAATCCGTCTCCACCACCGATCCTGTCGGCTCAAGCACAATCTCCTACTCCTACCCCCGCTACATCATCTTCGGCTGTCGCAACACCGAATCCGGCTCCGAAGCCTTCCTCCTTGTCGGTATCTACCACGACGGCCAAATCCAGACGCACTCCGCCACTGCATCTTGGACATCGCACCTCGACATTCCCGATTCCGCCGACCGCTTCTACATCGGCTACGGCCCAATCTACGAGGCCGGTTCGACGAACCAAACCGATTCCGAACTCTCGCTCTCTGACTGGCTGTCTTGGTGGCAACAACAACTCGAATCCGGCCAAGGCTGGTTCGACGCCCTCGCATCCAAACTCACCGACTACTGGCGAATAGACGAGGCCGGTCAAATCACACAGGCCTACATGCCGAACATCCCGGACACAGGCTGGTCTGCAAATTCCGATAACACATTTCCGCAATACAACTACCTCACATACAAACACGAATACACCGACGATAGCAAAGTCCATGCCTGCCAGGGCAAAGTCAAGCTCTCGGTTTCTGACATCATCTCGACCGCCGACCTCCTGTTCCGCGCATCCGATCTCGATCCGCCACCCGGCAAATTCCAACTGCTCGAGCTCGGCTATACCGACCACTCCGGCACCGATCACTTCATCTTCTGGGGCTTCATCGACGACATCCGATACGAGGGCAAATTCGTCCGCCTCAAGATCAACGACATCATGGGCCTGTCCAAATACAATCACATCCTGCCATGGCGCATCTACCCGCAATCCGATTCCGCCGCTTGGGCGAGGCAAGTCCTAATGGCCGCAGTTCCATTCCTCACTCCTGACATCCACTATCCGACCGACTCCGAGGGCTGGGGCAATTCCTATACCGGCCTATCCGGACTCGGATACGACCTGCTCCGAGCCATGCTCAAGAACTACGGCCTAATCTGGTCTCACAACTCCTCGTTTCCGACGCTCATCGACTTCTACTACAAACAATCGCCAAACGCCGGTTCTCCGATCGCATTCACCACCGATCCGAGCCAAACCACGGGCATCAAGTCCATCCTGACCAAGCTCGAGACCCTGCACTTCGCCGGCCAAAAATCAGTCCTCGCTGTGGGCAAGTCGCAAGAGCAAGAAGTCATCGAGACATTTACCATCACCGACCCGAATACTTGGAGAACGCTCTCCCACTTCCCGATCTCGACCATCATCTCAGCCGAGCTCTGCCAGACCGAAGACTGCCCATCCGATCAAGACTACTGCGACTGCAAACCCGCCCTCGACCTGTGCGAAATCGACTACGACACAGGCCGAATCCTGTTCAAACAACCCGGCTTCTGGAAAATCCGATACCGATACACCCGACCGACAACTGCGCTCTCCGCCGACATTTCGTGGACTGCCCGCCACGGCCTCTTTTCCTTCGTCATCACATCGCCAGCCGATTCACCGACCGACCTCCGATCACAAGCCGACATCCGGCTCCAAGACCTGACCG
>QNCM01000105.1 GCA_003644505.1 Candidatus Makaraimicrobium thalassicum
GAATTATACTTATCCACAAAAAGAAAAAAGTAGCAAAAAAGAAAAAGGACTACTGCTGCTGGTTCATTAAAAAGTAACATTTCTAAATTGGTTAAAGTGTAACATTTCTAAATTGGCTTGACATTTTTCAATTTTTCTCTTGACAATGAACGAAGAAGAGGATAAAATGTTCTTTGTAATCGTTACAAATTTCACGATTTTTATTTAATGAAAAAAATATCGCGCAGAACGATCCCAAGAACCCTGTTATACCTGAGGACTCTGGAATCCCTGATAAAGGAAGGCAGATATACTGTTTCATCCGGGGAGCTGGCCCGCATTACGGGCCTGACCGACGTCCAGATAAGAAAAGATATATCGAATTTCGGCAGGGTCGGGACCCCCAGGATAGGGTATAAGACCAGGGAGCTTAAGAATATCCTGAAGGATTATGTCCTGCCGGAGAATATAATACGCATGGTTCTTTTCGGCGCGGGCAGTCTCGGGACGGCCATCCTGAAATATCCAGGGTTCAGGAAGCAGAGGCTCAAGATAAGCGCTGCGTTCGACAAAGACAAAAGAAAAACCGGCAAGACGATAAACGGCGTTAAGGTTTATCCTGTTGAGAGAGCGCCTGAGGTGATACGCAAAAGCCGCGTCGATATAGGGATCATTGCCGTTCCCTCCGAGCACGGCCAGGAAGTGGCGGATCTGATGGTCGGGTCGGGGCTGAAAGGCATAGTTAATTTTGCGCCTGTGTCTCTGAACCTGCCGGAAAACGTCTCAGCGAGAGACATAGATCTGTCCATTGAATTCCTGGCGCTTTATTGCGATACGCGGATGTGAAGAACGGATTTTTTATGGTAAACCACGGAAAATCGTTAAAAGATCATTGACGAAGGCGATTTTCCTGACAGCGGAGGTAAAGATGAAACCTGTGTGCGCGGCTGAAAAGATTATTGAAAAGAACGGCAGGAAGATCGTGGTGTGCGACGATACGCGTTCGCGGCTTCTGCCGATCCTGCAGGATCGGCAGGACAGAAGAGGATACATATCCGATAAGGATATGCAGAATATAGCCGATTTACTGGGAATACACCCGGTAGAGGTGTATTCAGTCGTAACGTTTTATTCTTTCCTTTCGACTGAGAAGAAGGGGAAGCATGTCATCAGGGTAAGTAACTGTATTTCCAATGTTATGAAGGGGAGCGAAAAAGTGGTCAGGGCGTTTGAAAAGGCCCTGAAAATAAAAGCCGGTGAAACTACGGGAGACAGGCAATTCACTCTCGAGAGGACGGGATGTATCGGTATGTGCGATAAGGCACCCGCGATAATGGTGGACACGGAACTCGTGGGCAACGTGAAGCCCGGCATGGTTAAAAAGATAATCGGAGATCTGAGGAAACGATAAAAGAAGGAGTGAAGAGTTATGCCCAGAAGACAAGGCCCGGTGATTTTCAGCGGAATAGAACGTTATGCCGCCTTTAAAAAGGCCCTTGAGATGGACCGAAGCGCGGTCCTCGGGGAGGTAAAAGATTCGAATATAAGGGGAAGGGGAGGAGCAGGATTTCCGGTAGGGTTGAAATGGGGCCTGGCGGCAAGTGTCCAGGCTGAGAAAAGATTCGTTGTCTGTAACGCCGATGAAGGAGAACCCGGCACTTTTAAGGACAAGCTTCTTCTGACGGAATATCCGGCGCTTGTATTCGAAGGCATGGCAATAGCGGGTTTTGCCATTGGAGCGAACAAGGGGTTTCTCTATCTCAGGGGGGAATACAGGGGCCTGATACCTGTTCTCGAGAAAGAGTTGTCTGAAATAAGGAAAGAGGGCGCTTTCAGTAAAAAAGATATAACGGGGAAAAAGGCTTTTGATTTCGATATCGAGATACGGCTTGGTTCAGGCGCGTATGTCTGCGGCGAAGAAACAGCCCTTATAGAGTCGCTTGAAGGTAACAGGGGTGAACCCAGGAACCGGCCGCCTTTTCCCGTGAACACCGGTTTTCTGGGATACCCGACGATCGTAAATAATGTCGAGACGTTTGCCGCGGTCCCGCATATCATTTTAAAGGGAGCCGGCTGGTTCAAGAGCATCGGGACAGAGATTTCCAGCGGGTCGAAACTTATCAGCGTTTCAGGCGACTGCGAAAAGCCCGGAGTTTATGAAGTGCCGTTCGGCATAACCCTGAGAGAAATCCTTAAAATGACCGGGGCCGGTGATACAAAAGCGGTTCAGGTCGGGGGAGCGTCCGGGACGTGTGTTCCGAAAAGAGAATTCAGCAGGAAAATAGCGTTTGAGGACCTTTCCACCGGAGGGTCTGTGATAATCTTCAGCAGGAAAAGGAACATGCTTGAAGCGGCAGAGAACTTCCTGCGGTTTTTCGAGGAAGAATCGTGCGGACAGTGCACTCCATGCCGGGAAGGTGTCCCTGTCCTTCTGGAAGGCGTGGAGAAGCTCAGGAAAGGAGAATGCAGCGGAAAGTATCTGGACGATCTGTTGTCGCTCGCGGAAACCATGCAGTGCGCATCCAAATGCGGGCTGGGTCAGTCTGCTCCCAACGCGTTTGTTTCCATTGTGGAAAAATTCAAAAACGAATATAAACTGTCAAAAAAGCGTGGAAAAGAAAGGGTATTCAATGGATAGAGAACCATTTGCGGAGGGGACATCAAGAGCGCCGATAAGTCAAAGGCCGCAGCGGGTCAAAAAGCTCGGGGAAGGGGCCCCGGGCGGGACAGTGAAGGCCGTTATAGACGATATTGAGGTTAAGGTCCCCATAGGAACGACCATACTTGAAGCCGCCGGGATGATCAATATCAAAATACCCTCACTGTGCTACCATCCTGATCTTTGCCTTGCCGGCGTTTGCAGGGTCTGTGTAGTTGAGGTGGAAGGCGAAAAAACCCTTCAGGCATCATGTTCGTATCCCATATCAGGGCCGATAAAGGTAAAGACCTATTCTTCGCGGGTTCGGCGTGCGAGAAAAAATATACTTTATCTTCTTCTGAGGAATCATTACGGGGAATGCTATTCGTGCGCGCGCAACAATAACTGTGAACTTCAGGCCCTGGCAAAGGAATACGGGGTCACGACCTATAAATTCGGGCATACGGATAAACCGCGTTATGAGGCCGATCTTTCAAGTTACGCGCTTGAACGCGACATGGATAAATGCGTGCTTTGCAGGCGGTGCGTAAGGACCTGTATAGACCTCCAGGAAGTGGGGGTCCTCGAGGCGGTAGGCCGCGGCTCCCGCACGAAGATAGCTACGTATCTGGACAAGCCGCTGGAAGATGTCATCTGCATAAACTGCGGCCAGTGCATTAACAGGTGCCCCACCGGCGCGCTTAAGGCAAAAGATCCGGCGGAGGATGTATGGAGAGCCATAGACGATCCGGAGAAACATGTGATCATACAGACCGCTCCGAGTCCCAGGGCCGCTATGGGCGAGGAATTCGGGCTTCCCGCGGGAACAAGCGTGACCAGGCGGTTAAATACCGCGCTGAAAAGGGTAGGTTTCGACAGGGTTTTTGACACGAACTTTACCGCTGACCTTACGGTAATGGAAGAAGGGACAGAACTTCTCCTAAAATTGAAGAAGGTGCTTGTAGACAAAGATAAGAAGGTCAGGCTGCCGCAGTTTACTTCGTGTTCCCCGGGCTGGGTAAAGTTTGTCGAATATTTTTATCCTGAAAAGCTGGATCATCTTTCTACGGCAAAAAGCCCGCAGCAGATGTTCGGGGCTGTTGTAAAGACCTGGTACGCGAAAAAGAACGGTATTGATCCGAAAGATATCGTAAGTGTATCGCTCATGCCCTGCTCGGCGAAGAAATTCGAATGTGAACGCCCGGAAATGCATGATTCCGGATACAGGGATGTGGATCATGCTCTTACTACAAGAGAGATCGCCGGGATGATCAGGGAATGCGGGCTTGACCTTCCGAATCTGCCTGAATCTGATTTTGACGACCCGCTGGGCATCGGGTCCGGCGCGGGCCTTGTTTTCGGGGCCACAGGCGGCGTAATGGAAGCCGCTCTAAGGACAGCCTATGAGTTGGTGACAGGCGA
>QNCM01000106.1 GCA_003644505.1 Candidatus Makaraimicrobium thalassicum
CGGGCACGTGCTTGATATTCTTAAACAAATGCCGGACGAATTCGTTGATTGCGTGGTAACCTCACCACCGTATTGGGGCTTACGTGATTATAATACCAAACCGCAGATATGGGACGGCGATCCTGATTGCGACCACGAGTTTGAAATGACAACGGAAATCAAAAACATGGGAGTTAGCAATTCAAGCACGTTAAATGGTGGTAAAGGCGTGTCGGACCATGAAAAAATAAAGAATATAAAAATACAAACCGAAAAAGGTTTCTGCAAAAAATGCGGTGCGTGGAAGGGTTCGCTTGGATTAGAACCTGATTTTAAACTTTACATTCAACACCTGAAACAGATATTTGCGGAAGTCAAGCGCGTGTTGAAGAAAGAGGGAACGTGTTGGGTTAATCTCGGCGATACATATTCAGGAAGTTGGGGTAATTCTGGTAATCGTTTTGAAAAAACTGGAATAAGTTATAATCAACGTGAAAAAAATGTCATGTATATAAAAAGGAATGGATCACCAAATTATGTTCCACCACAACAAAAAAGTACACTCCCTCCTAAATGTCTGGTCGGAATACCACAACGATTTGTCTTGATGATGATTGACGAATTGGGATGGACGTTGAGAAATCAAATAATTTGGTATAAACTAAATTGTATACCAGAAAGCGCGACCGATAGATTTACCAGAGATTTCGAGCACGTATTTTTCTTTACGAAATCCCGGAAATACTACTTTGAACAGCAGTTTGAACCCGTTTCGGAAGATAGAATCAAGCGTGATTTAGATCGCATAAAACGAGATTTATCAACTAAATCCTACTTATCAGAAAAACATACCAAAGCAGGCGTGAAAAGACCGTATGATAATAAGAAAACAGATGAAGAAATCCTACAAAGATTATCATTAGGTAGGAATAAACGTTGTGTATGGGTTGTGAACGTTCAGTCATTTAAAGACGCACACTTTGCCGTTTATCCGGAAAAATTAGTAGAAATTCCAATCCGGGCGGGTTGTCCTGAATATATTTGCAGGAAGTGTAACACGCCACGGGTAAAAATATACAAACGAATGGGAGAATCAAGCGCCGATAACATGAAAAACAAAGATAAAAGTCGGTTTAATTCCGAACAAGGAAAGAAACAAAACTTACGGGCAAAGCGAGAATGTTTTTTTCGACCGATAAAAACAAGTTATTCCGATTGTGGTTGTAATGCAGGGTGGAAACCGGGTATCGTGTTAGACCCTTTTTTTGGTTCGGGAACGACTGGCTTGGTTGCTTTGAAGTTAAATCGTAACTTTATTGGTATTGAATTAAATCCGGATTATATCAAAATGGCAATGAAGCGGATTAAACCGTATCTTGAACAGACAAAAATATCGGAGTTTTGGTAAAATGTTGTGGTTATTATCGGTCGTGTATGACGGTCGAAACCCGTTCTTTACGAACAAGCGGTATTCTATCAAGAAGAAATATTATAACGACGAGACGCAACAGATTGAAATTTACGACGACCACACCGGGCATAAACCATACCTTCTTGCGAAACACAAACCTGATTTTAACTATTACGAAATACAAAAGATAGAAAAAATCACGAAGATCGACCGGTTGTATGACACCGAACGTGAAGTTTATAAAATAATTACCAAAACACCACTTGCGATACCACGCCTGACAGAAAGAATGAAAAATAACGTGATATGGGAAAATAAAATCAAATACACGACGTGTTACATTTGCGATAATAAATTAGTTCCGTGCATGCCATACGAAACGACACGATCAAGCGATTACATTCGGGTAAAACACGACGAAAACATACTAAAAGAAATAATGTCTGGCGTCGGAAATGAAAGTAATGATTTTTTCGATTGGTTACCGCATTATATTGACGTTTACCTCACGCCCGTGCCTTCGGTCAGGCGTTGCGCAATCGACATAGAGGTTGAAGAAGAAGCGCCAAAGAAAGTACCAAACCCACAATACGCCAAGCAACCCGTGATATCCATTGTAATTGTCGGAAGTGATGGTAAGTCTTATTGTTTTGTAAATAAGGAACGGAAGGAACCACCAAGTCATAACGACGTGAATTATTTGAATGAATGGGAAATGATCCATGAAGCGTTACAGATTTGTGATAATTATCCGATCACGTTGACATTCAACGGCGACGGTTTTGATATTAAATATCTTAGAAATAGATTACGCAGGTTATCAAAGAAAATTAACATTCCCGTATACATAGATAATGACGGTTTTGCGCATTTCCGTAATTCCGTTCATATTGACCTGCAATTATTCTTACAACAAGCGGCAATCCAGAAATATGCATTCCGTGGTGCATATAAAAATACAAGTCTGGAAGAATGCTGTCAATCACTATTTAACATGGGTAAGATAAAACACGACGGACTGGTTCGTGATCTACCGACCGATAAATTACTAGAATACAATTACATGGACGCGTGGTTAACCCTTTATCTTACACAATTCAACGACGAAATACTACTAAAGTTAGCTTTCTTTGCGGCACGGGTGAATAAATGCGACCTAATGACCGTTACGAGAAAATCCGCAATGGCGTGGTTGTCTTCGCGTTTTGCATGGATACATAGACATGATAACATACTAATACCACGACGTGAAGACATACAGAAACTGAAAGGCACCGCAAGTAAGAAGGGCAAGACGGGTGCAAAATTTTCCGGTGCAAAGGTATTAGAACCCGTGCCGGGCGTGTTTTGGAATGCGGTTCTGGTTGACTTCACTTCAATGTATGCAAGCATAATAAAGGAATATAATATCAGTTACGAAACAATCAAATGCGGACACCCGGAATGCAAGCGCAGATTGCCCCGTCTTGGGTATCAAATATGTTCCAAATATAATGGTATAATTTCCACGCATTTGTCTTTAGATTTAACATTACGGAAAAATTACTTTAAACCAAAGGCAAAACAAACCGGTGATCCTTCGCTTAAAGCGATCGAACAGTTCATAAAAGTCGAAGTTAACATGTCGTGGGGCATAGTCGGGAACGATAAATTTGATTATTATTGTGAACCCGCCGCTGAAGGTATTACTGATACAGGCCAATTTAATTTATTATCATTACGTGAGGAAGCAATGAACCCGGTATATGTAGATTCCGTTCCGTTATCTAAATTACAACGTTTACGGTGCGACACGCTTTATGGACACACGGATTCTTGCATGCTTAACAATCCACACGATTTAATGTTGGAACACCTGAAGAATTTCTGCCTGCAGAAATTGGGCATTGAACTCGACGTGGAAGCGCGATATCTTGTCGTGTTCTTGACTTCACGGAAGGCGAATTACATTGGGATCGAAATCACGAAGAACGGTAATAAGGCGGTAATAAAGGGACTACAAGGTAAGAAGTCAAACACGCCGCCATTGTTTCAAAAAACGTTTAAGACCGTTCTACGGCTACTTGAAGAAGTAAAAGACGAAAAATCATTAGAAGAAACAAAAAATAAGATCATAAACGTGGTCAGACGCACGAGAAAGAAAATAATCACGAAAAAAGTAACACCACAAGAAGTATCATTTAACATATCACTCTCCCGGGAACTAAGTACTTACCACAAGACGATACCACAACACGTGCGTGCTGCTTTATTGTTAAAAGAAATGGGAGAAGAAATTCATTCCGGCGATATTATCAGTTACGTGAAATGTAAGGACGGTTCGGTGCAACCCGTGGAATTGGCACGACCGGAAGATATTGACGTGAAAAAATACAATCAGCAACTAAAATCGATTTTTGCGCCGTTATTTGAACCGTTAAATATCAATTATGATAGCGTGATAGAAGGTAAAAAAACAATAATTGACTTTTAATACCAGTTCAATCGGGGTGGTTTTAACCGTTCCAAATCACGACGGAGTATTTTCTTCTTTTCTTTTGAAGTGTAATTACTTCCGTCTTCTTCTACCACGGTAACGGCATTCCTTAATCCGATCGAAAAATGTCTTCGTGATGTCATTATTAATATTATATCATATCATAATA
>QNCM01000107.1 GCA_003644505.1 Candidatus Makaraimicrobium thalassicum
CTGCCATAGAAGCTGCTATAGTTGTCTTACCACTACCAGAACGTCCATATATAATTGCTCGTACATACTTTGGCTTACTATCTGTAATAAAATTTCCCATATTATTTATCTCCGAACACAAACCGCATGTTTACTTTCTGTTTACGTTTAGTTAAGTGTGAAAAATCTGGTTCAAGCCCATACATCATGTTGGTACATTGATTGTATATAGGACATTTTACTGGGCATGTAAATGTTTGATTATAATCACAATCTTCTAGTGAATCAATCTTATCTATACGTTGTTGCCTGCGAAGTACCTTACGATACGCAATATCCAATGCTTTTTGTGGGTAGGTATGTTTGTATACCTTATTACTTGCACCTTCGTTAAGTAACCACAACAGATGCTCTTCATACATGTATCGTGGACGTTGTGTGTCTTCAAGATACTTAGAAAACACTTCATAAGAAGTGGGATTATTTTTAGCAACACTTACTTTCCCATTCTTTAATAGAATAGTTGTTGGTGATACTGATTTTGTTTTCAATGCAACTACAATTATACCATCCGAACCATACCCTATTTGCTGTGCTAACTTGCAATATAACATAAATTGTTCACTTGAACGTATAGTACGCTCAAATAGCATTAGTTGTCCGCCTGTTGTCTTAAAGTCAAGTATGTAATGCTTAACACCATCTGTAACTCTAAGGTCAAACACACCCGTTACTCTATTGTGGGTTACTTTCTCCTCTTGTGACAGTACAATTAACTTTGTATACCAGTGGTCTTCTTTAATAATTCTGTGTAACCAACGTTCATACTGTGTAACTATAACTAAAGCGTCGGTAAGAATACTTATGTTAGACATATCATCTTTGATTACTGATTGAAATGATGTCTTTAAGTGGTTATGTTGTGCTATTGGTTGTCCCACAACATGATAATTTTCAAGCAACTTATGTATTGCCCTACCCAAATTCATAGCTTTGTTGTTACCTCCGTCTTCGTATCCAAGACCATACTTTGAAAATACATAAGCTCGCCGTTCACAAAACTGCATAGATGTTAAAAAACTATGTGATATATTATGTTTCATATTAACTCACTTTCCATATCTGCTATGATTGTGTCAATGTAATCTTGTTTACATCTTTGTCTTTTCAATCTTATACTTGTGGCATGTATACGTTTGTATAATCTTTTATTATACAATCCTTTTGAGAGCGCAATGTTAAGTCTATAAGAATCTATGCTAGATATACGTCTAATCATTGCTGATTTTGATACTCCTATAATCAACGCTATGTCTGTATATGTATAACCATTTGCAATATGATGTAATACATCTTCGTTTGTATATTGTATAGAGTTATGTATAGCCATGTTGCTTATATTGGCCTTAATGCCATAATTATTCATCCATCTAAGAACAGTTGAATGGCTAACTTTAATATACTCAGCTACATCTCTTATGTTGCCTAATTTCAAGTACATGCTTGTTAAATCATCTTTATTAGGACACTCTCCACCACTATTACGCATTATAGCCTGATTGAAAAATTTGTTTTGTATCTTATGCTTTGTACACACTGATGAAATAGACGACAATGTGACACCGTGCAAAGATGCTAACATATCTATGGTTATATCACTATCAACTGCTATGTAATTAGTTACTGAACGCACTATACCATAATCATAGAAAATCAAATTAAGTAACTTTTTATGTAGACTTCTATGGCATGATACACATAACGGTACAACATCTCCCCAATTAACATGGTTATAGCTAACATTGTGGTGATAATGATTTGCTTGACTGCCACAATCCCTACAATTACACGCACTAATGTGGATAATCTCATTAGATATAACTTTTTGTTGTATATAACTGACTGCTTTTATAGCTTTTGGTGTTCCACTGTGACCAACTACATCACATCCTTCTATGTATATACCTAAATCTATATAGCGTTGCTTACTGTCAGCTTGTATTTGTTTAATGTTATATACATTCATTGTATGTAACTCTCCTGTTAAAATTAGCCGCAAAACTTGTTAGTCTTTTGTGGCATGTTATAAGTATACCACATTATTGATTGCGGTCAAATCTTCTCATAAACTTCTAATGTTAGCACTAGAACTCTAATGTTCTATTTGAATACTTATGTTTGTTAAAAAATATCTGGGCATGATGTAAAGCATCACGACTGTGAGCAGACTTATCACCAACAAAAGATACTTTTGCATAGTTCCTGTTCTTTATTTCTACTGCGGCTTGTCTATATGAATCAAGTTTATATACATCACACAACCATTTGAATAGTCCGATTATTTGAACTTCTTCAAATCTACTAAACTGTTTATAATGTGTTTTGTTTGTGCCATCTTTATTTTGTCTAGCTTTATATAGCCTAAAGTCCTCATAGAGGACAAAGTCTAGGTTAGGGTCGCTTAAAAGCGTATCTATCATTGCATACCCTTGTGTAGTATTGTCCTTGTGTTCAATCGTCTGTAAGATTACAGACGCTTTAGCAAATCCACCACTCTTTGTTAAATTATACACACGACATATTCCCGTATGCCGCGCCCCACCATCAAACACAATGAAATTTTGTGGTTTATCGAATAGTTGCTTATTCATTTTCTTTAGTAGCAAGGGCATTATATGAACTCCTTTTCCATTTCAGATACAACACTATCTATATAATTTTGTCTGTAGTGTTGTATCTTTAATTTTGCTTTGGTTCTTTTGATTTGCATGTATATATTTTTATTATACTTCTCTTTACCCACTGCTTGTGCTAGTTTATCTTTAGGTAAACTAGCAATCCACTTACCAATGGTTGCCTTGTGTACACCTATCGTGTCAGCTATTTGTTGGCGTGTGTAACCTTGTATTATGTAAGTTAGTAATTCTTCGTTTGAAAGTTTCAATCTTACGCTTTTATTATAGTTGCTTTCATTTATTGGAATGTTATACTCATTTAACCAATCCCAGATAGTTTTAGCGTCAACACCTAACTCCTTTGCAACTTTGCGTGCGCTTTGTAACTGTGTGTAAAGTTGCTCAAGCTCCAATTTATCAGGTTTGTGTTGACCATTTTCCCATCCAAAGCGTTGTTCTTGAAATTTGGTTTGTAGCTTGTTTGTACTACACACGGCACTTACTCTATGTCTAGACATACCGTGTATAGAAGCCAATATACCTAAAGTTATGTTTGGATTTTCTGTTAAGTAATCTGAAACACTCTGTATAATACCAAAATCATAAAACACATCATTTACAATCTTTGTGTGCAAGCTGTAGTGGCAACTAACACACAAAGGTACAATACACAACCAATGCTCTTCTCTATAACTAATGTTATGATGGTAGTGTTTTGCTTGCTCACCACAATCTAAACAAACTTGTGTAGAAATTTGTGGTAGGTTTCCTGCAGCTAATTGTGTATTTACACAATTAGCTGCTTGTACATGCTCCTCATGTAACTTACCAGATATGTCACAACCCTCTACATAAATGCCTAAGTCAATGTATCTTTGTTTACTATCGGCTTGTATTTTCTTTATGTTGTAGTTCATTATATTTTCTCCATTACTAACCCACATTTGCTTAGTAATACTTGTGTAGCAAACATGCTTAACTTAAACTCATATGCAACAGCTTGCGCATCCCTATGTCTTGCATATGATTGTAGTAACTCTTCACAAGGTGGTTTGTCTGGTTGTTCTTGTGGCAGAATTTCTACTTGCTGTTGTCTGTATGTGTCCAACTCATCTTTCGATATATTATTACATATAAGTTTAGCACCTACATGTACGTCATATCGCTTTTCACAATCACATAACCGTGTATTGTTGTGTGTACAACCTTGTTGTTTGATACCTGTTACAATGTAGTTTAAGTTCTTGAGTGAGTATTGTAATACCTCTGCCAGTAATCTTACATATGCAACATTGTCTTTTGTTTCCTCACAGTAACCTTGTATACCTGTGTAGATACTTATCGGACACATCGCACAACCTACATCCGTTAAGAATTC
>QNCM01000108.1 GCA_003644505.1 Candidatus Makaraimicrobium thalassicum
CCCAGCGACGTGTGCAAATGGACCGAATTCAACAGTGTTTTAAGTTCATCGTACATCAGACAGATCAATTCCTTCTCGAATTAGTTTCAGGTTGATTTCACCCAGTTCCCGCAAGATCTCAAGTGTTAACGGCGGAGTAAAAGTGTACCACTTGGCGAAAGCTCAAAAGTAGACTGACCTATTTTATTCAGACGTCAAAAATGTTACATTTACCTTTATGGGTGATGACTTTTTGTTCGACTGGAGGAAAGAGAGTGAAGACTATGGATGAATGCGCAATGGTGCGTAAGAAGTTTTTTATCGAGGAGAAGTCCCAGCGTCAAATATCGCAGGAGACCGGATTTCATCGAAAAACGATTAAAAAAATAATCGAAAAGGGGGCCTTGAGTTATTGCCGGTCGCACGCGTCCCAAAAGCCCGTTCTGGGGCCTTTTCTCGAAATTATTGATGCGATCTTGCAGGAGGACAAAACGAGTCCTCGCAAGCAGCGGCACACGGCCAAGCGGATTTTTGAACGGCTGAAGCAGGAGTATTCGTACACCGGTGGTTATACCCAGGTGCGCGAATATGTCCGGGAGTGCAAGGAGCTGAAGCAGCAGACCTATGTTCCGTTGGAATTTGGTCCGGGCGATGCTCAGGTGGACTGGGGGGAGGTGGTGCTGGAGTTCGAGGGCGAGTTGATCAAGGGGCATATGTTTATCATGTCGCTGCCTTGGAGCAATGCGCGCTTTGTGGCCTGCTATCCGCGTGAGACGCTGGAGTTTTTTCTGGAGGGACACCTTCGGGCCTTTGAGTTTTTTGGGGGAGTCCCGCAAAGGATCGTATACGACAATCTGAAGTCGGCCGTCTCGATTGTGTATCGAGGTCGCCGGCGCGATCTGAACGAGACGTTTCAGAAGTTTTCCAAATACTATTTATTTGAACCCGCATTTTGCAATCCCCGCAGTGGCAACGAAAAAGGTCATGTCGAACAAAGTGTTCAGACGGTTCGCAGAAATTTTTTCGTCCCGATTCCCAAGATTGAAGACTGGGATGTTTTCAATACGAACCTTGCTGAAAAGTGCAGACGGGTACAGAGCGAAATATGCCGCGGGCATCAACGCTCCATTGCGGATCGGCTGGCCGAGCAGCAAGCCCAATTCACTCCCATGCCAAGTGCGCCGTTTGGGAATCCGATCCTCAGAAAAGCCAATAAATCCTGTTTGGTGCGGTTTGATACGAATGACTATTCGGTCCCCTGCAAGTGGGCGTTTCATTCATTGACCTTGCGGGCGGATGTGGCGCATGTTCGAATTTTTCATCAGGATCAACTGATTGCCGAGCACAAGCGGTGTCACAAAAAAGAGCAGGCCATCTATGATCCGGTTCATTATCTTCCTGTTATGGAAAGAAAGCCGCGGGCACTGGACTACGGGACACCCATGAAAGATCTGCATCTGGATCCGTGCTTCGATCAGTTAAGAGCGAAACTTGAGGACGGTCAAGAGCACAGCAAGGGAACTCGTGCTTTCATCCGCATTCTGGGCCTTCTTGAGCAGCATTCCCAGAAGCAACTGACCGATGCCGTGCGTCGCTCGCTTTCTCTGGGTGTTCACGATGAAGAGACCATTCGCAATCTTGTGCTTTGTCCTCATGAGGATGTACCGGAGCCGTTGGATCTCAGTGAGCGCGATCATTTGGATGCATATAGTTTCCCCCCGCCCCCGCTGCAAGTCTATAGCGCTCTGGAAACTGGAGGACCGGCATAATGAAATCAAAACAGGACAAAGCGCGTATTTTACTGGATCACCATTTGAAAGCATTGAGGTTGCCCGTGTTCCTGCAGGAGCGGCGCAAGGTGGCCGCCCAATGTGCTTCGGACCAGGCGGACTATGCGGAGTTTTTATTGCGCTTGAGCGAGCAGGAACTCCTGGAACGTGAACGCAAAGGCACACAGCGTCGAATTCGCACCGCTCGTTTCCCAGCCTCCAAATCCATCGACGATTTTGATTTTCAAACAACAGCCAGGCTGAACCAGAAGCAACTACTGGAACTCATGAATTGCGAATGGATAGACAAGTGCCGCAACACCGTGTTTCTCGGCAATCCCGGCACCGGCAAAACCCACTTGTCCATTGCGCTTGGCCTATCAGCCTGCCGGCGCGGTTACAACACGCGATTTTTCACCGCTGCGGGACTTGTCAATACTTTGGTGGAAGCACGCAATGAACGATCCCTGCTCCGTCTACAAAAACAGTTGGCCAAGATCCCTCTGCTCATTATCGATGAATTGGGTTACGTGCCTTTCAGCAAAACAGGATCCGAATTGCTTTTTGAAATTTTCAGCCAACGCTATGAACAAGGCAGCATAATAGTCACATCCAATTTGCCCTTTGAAGAGTGGACGAGTGTTTTTCAGTGCGAACGGCTGACCGGAGCGCTGCTGGATCGCCTGACCCATCGAGGTGAAATCATTTCCATCCAGGGAGAGTCCTATCGATTGGCACAAAGCAAGAAGAGAAAAAAAGCAGCAGGAGCAGCAGGAAAGGAGTGACATGAAAGGGAACAACATGGACAAAGGGAATGGCTAGTACAAACTAGTCAGTTCAGTGCCCCCATGGGGGCACTGAACTGACTCTCGATTCTTCGAGAGAATTTACATCAACAAGGAATTATTAATAATTCTGGACACCACCCACTTCGTGGGTGTAACTTAACAACAGGTGGTACACTTTTGCTCCGCCTTCTGGTACATATTTTCTCCGCCTTTAACATCGAGAGAAGGCGAAAGAATCCACTTGAAGCCCGTCAGTTTTTGTATTGTAGAGGGGCTTTCGATCAACTTCTTGATTCGATTGCATAAAACGGCTTCAAGCTGGTCTAATGATTTTATCCACCGGTTGGCTATCGCTTCACGCAAGCATGGCCAAAGTCTCTCGGCCGGTTGAAGTTCCGGGGTGTAGGGGGGAAGAGGAAAGATTTCCACGCCATCAGGAATATCTAAATTTGCAGTCTGGTGGAATCCGGCTTGATCCCAAAGCATGACTATGATTTTATTTTCCTGTAAGTACTCTTTGGCAAAGGAATCCAGCGCAATTTGCATCAACTCAAGGCTGACCGATGGCAATAGAAGCCAGTGCGTCTTTCCACTGGCTGGTTCAACGAATCCATAAACATACAACCATTTGTATTGCGTTTGACCTGCTGCTCTTGGTTTGGAGCCAACCTTGGACCATTGCCGACGAATGACCGGCTGCAGTCCGATGCGGGCTTCATCCTCCGCCCATATTTCAATAACCTTGTCAGGATGCTGTTTTCTCAGTTTTTCTACATGATTTTGGAGTTTTTTTTAAAAGCGGCCTGTTCTTCCTCAGTCGCGCTTTTTGCATGTTGTCGTCTCGGTACTTTCGCAGACCAACCCAATTGTACAAGCCAGCGCCATCCGGTTGTAGCATGAATTTTTCGACCGAGTTTTTTACTCATCCACGATGCAACCTTCGGCCCTGTCCATAAACCATGATCCGGCGGTTCACTTTCAAGTGCCATTATCAACTCATCTTGTAATGCATCGTCTAGAATTGGTGCGTTGCCGTTATCTCGGCGTTTATCGCGCAGGCCGTCCTCGGCTTCCTCGTTGTAGCGACGGACCAATTTGCGCACCCAGTCTGAGGTGCAACCCATTAAATCGGCAACTTGTGAACAAGAGTAATTTTTATCTTTTCTGGACATCAGCCAAATGATTTGCCAATGGCTGCGCTCGACGGGATGTTCACAAGTCAAATACCGAGCCTTGAGTTCTTCAGTGGTGTAATGCGGGGTGAGGGTCAAACGTTTATTCTTCATGCGTATAAGCTACAAGAAAACAAACGGAATGTCAATACTAATTAGCGCAATTTCTTATTAGAGATCCGATCCACTTTGCTCATTGAACAGCCATTGGTCGAAGCCAAAGCTGTTCTTGGGCAGTTCAGGCGCGACTTCGCCCTCAACCGCTTCACTCAGCGTGTCCACTTTCAGCGAGAAGTTGCTGCCGCCATCCA
>QNCM01000109.1 GCA_003644505.1 Candidatus Makaraimicrobium thalassicum
CGATTGGTTGAGGCAGGAGAGATTCTGGGGATTAAAATCCATGATCACATCATTGTATCGAAAGATGGTTATACGAGCATGAAGGAGAGGGGGTTGATTTAGAGTGCCCATGTCTGCATTTTTTTAGAATATAAGTAAAGATAATAATAAAATATGCTAAATGCAAAAGAAAAATGGGTTAATGTATGAGACAACATTCTTTTATTTATTCAGGAGTGGTAACATAAAAATAGGAGGTGAGGTAAAAAATCTTCAAGATGAAACTCGGTTTAATCCCTCATCAAAACCAAATCATCGTCCAACCCGGGAGCCTGAACCATTCATGTCCATACTACCACCAACCGACCTCGAAATCATAACAGAACGACTCGGAAGACCACCCAATCAAGTGAAAGAATGCTGTTTCCCCAATCTCTGGAGCGAACACTGCTCGTACCGCTCAAGCTCGAAGCACCTGCGCATGTTTCCACCGGGCGGAGAGCGTGCGGTTTCCCGGTCACGGATAGGCTCGCTTATCTGGGCGGTGACAGCCTGATGATAAAGAAGAACAAAGAATTTGATACGGTACTGGTGATGAGGGAGATTCAGGATGAGTTGAGTAGAAGATACGGTGAAGATTCGTCTGCTGAGGGAAGGGATCTGCAGGAGATAAGAGAAAGATATTGGATAAAGAGGGGTAGAAATGATAGAGCATGCTTCTGATAGTAGAGCGCATCTGGGTTCGTGCTTTTGGCACTCCGTCCAAATCCTGCTTTGCAGGACTTCGATACGCTTGAAAAGTTATCTATCAAGCTTTATAAACTTGGGAGAAACTGAGATATGCCGCTAAACGTTGAAGATATGTTCCCAAATGTAAATATGGGATTGAGTAACATAGGATTTTTCTTTGGGGCTGGAACTTCAAAAGAAGCAGGCTACCCCCTTACAGAGGATTTGACAAAGAAAGTGATCAACAGATTGAACGATGAAGAACAAGATGTTTTAAAAAAGTTATTGGAAACAGAAAATATCCATTATTCTTTTAAAAATGGGAATCCAGACATCGAGATAATTTCTGATTTAATTTACAAACACAAGCTTTCGGGAAGTTTAGATAATAGTATTAACATAGAAAAATCCCTTCGTGATCATATCGTTCAAGAGTTGATCTCTATCAATAATCCAAATTTAAAAAATCATATTAAATTTTTAAAGGCTTTGAAGACATTAATGCATAGCAGGGCAGAATCTATTCGGATATTCACAACAAATTATGATTTGCTATTTGAAACAGCTGCTATGGAAGCAAAAATCCCAATTTTTAATGGTTTTGAAGGTAGCTTGACCCGTTATTTTGATATTGAAAGGATTGATTTAAAGTATGGGACGATAGATAATAAGGGGTTTCAGGAATATCGTGAACCCAACATTAAATTAATTAAATTACATGGCTCAATTTCATGGTTCAGAAAAGGAGAAAAAATATATGAAACATGTGACTACGAATCGTTTACCAATGAGGTTCGTTCAATGATTTTACCCCGAAAACAAAAAGTCATAGATACATTAGAATACCCTTATGATAAATTATTCAGATATGCAGCTCAGACTATGGGCCATCAATGTAAATATATTCTGAGCTGTGGTTATAGTTTTAGAGATCAACATATCAACGATCAATTGATCATACCAAAGCTTCGTGAAGGTAAAATTAGATTTATGGCACTATTCGGGCAAGAACCAGAAAATATTGAGAAATTTAAACAATTTAAATCATTTAATTATTTAACTGAAGATAAAATATTCATCGATGGAAATGAAATCGATGAGACTTCAGATTTGTGGAAGTTCAGCCAATTTGTAAATATGATTGCTAATGAAGCAGGAATATAAGGAGACATCTGAAATGAGTAAATACAAAATTGGGAAGGTCAGTGGTGTATCAGGAGACCGAATCGATATCACTCTCATAGGGCATATCGAGGATGGAGATAATTCAATCGGAGTTCCTGAAACAATGAGTGTGAATATCGACACAGGTAAAGGTCCTCAGCCTTTACTAATTGGGCAACCTGGGAGTTTCATAAAAATATCTATACCGAATGGGGAACTTTTATCCATGGTAATAGATATACAAATGAGGGAAACACCACTATCAGCTACCGAGACGAAAAATGCAGGTATAGAGGGTCAATATCCAATAGAACTTCCTAAGAGGGTACTATCTGCCATACCAATCGGAACAATCAATCCCTCTGGCAATTTTGAAAGCGGAACTGATATTTTGCCTACAGTTAATAGTGATGTACTAGCTGTTTTACCTGAAACCATCGATAAAGTTTATGAAAGTTATGCCGAGGGGAATTTTTCAATCGGTAAATTATCGTTGATACCTGATCAGGATGCGAAGATAAATCTTGATGCATTTCTGACAAGACATGCAGCAATTTTAGGACAGACTGGTGGTGGAAAATCATGGACCGTTGCTTCGATTTTACAAAAAATCGCTGAATTTCCCAGATCCACTGTGGTATTATTTGATCTGCATGGAGAGTACAAAACTGCATTCGGTGATTACGCTGAATACATTGATGCTACCGATGTGGAGTTACCTTACTGGTTAATGAATAGTGAGGAATTGTTGGGATTAATGGTGGATAGATCGGAATCTGCAGCTCCCAATCAGATAGCAAAATTTAAAGAATTGTTACAGAAGGTAAAAGAAGAACATGAGGAGAATAAAATTTTGGGAATCCCTAAAATAACCATAGATACGCCTGTTTATTTTGATTTTGAAAGTATCATAAATGAGTTTAAAAGATTAGATACTGAAATGGTGCCAGGGCAGAAAAGAAAGAAACAAGGCCCGTTATATGGCAATTTCACAAGATTATTGATGAGGATTGATTCTCGATTAAATGACAAGCGTTATAACCTTATATTTCGCCCCCAAAAATACAACACTTCGGATTCAATGGAAGAACTCTTTAGAAAATTTTTGGGGGAGAGGGAAGGCTGTCCAGAAAAAATCGTTGTTATAGATATGAGTTCAATTCCTTTCGATGTCCGAAACTCAGTTATTTCCCTAATACTGAGATGTCTATTTGATTTTGCATATTGGTATAAACGAGTCAATAACAAATCATACCCAATAGCAGTTTTCTGTGACGAAGCTCACATATACTTGAATGATAAGGATGTTTCTTCCGAACCTGCGAGGCTATCTGCTGAAAGAATTGCAAAAGAAGGTAGGAAATATGGCGTTAGCATAACTGCGATAAGTCAGAGACCACGAGAAGTTTCAGCTACTATACTCTCGCAGTGCAATACTTTTTTATGCTTGAGAATTACTAATCCCGATGATCAGGCATATGTAAAAAATTTACTTCCCGATTCTATAAGAGGGATAGTGAGCATGTTTTCTACTTTACGAAGGGGGGAATGTATTTTGCTCGGAGATTCGGTAATGATGCCTACGAGGATGAAAATATATCCACCAAAACCTAAGCCAAGCAGTGATGATACGTCTTTTTATAGCGAATGGCATTCTGAACATGTAGAAATTGATTTCGGTGAAGTGTTGGATGCGTGGAGGAGGCAAGAGGTGTAAATGAAAACACGGCAGATAACACAGCATTTGCGCTACAAGCTAGCTCCTTCGCTCTGTCACAACGCCGTATATGCTTGGAATGTTGAGCGAGATCGTGGACTAAAAATAAACACTGAACGAATGATAGAAGAATAACACATGACGCTCCAAGCGGATTTCTCTGAATACATAAATGCGGACAGGTATCATCTTATCATCGCCAAAAAAAGGTAATTAACCCACTCATGTCCCTACTACCCCCAACCGACCTCGAAATAATCACAAGACGACTGAACCGACCACCAAACCCGGTCGAGGAAGGCTGCTTCCTGAACCTCTGGAGCGAGCACTGCTCGTACAGATCGAGCGCGAAGCACCTCCGCACGTTTCCCACAGAGAGC
>QNCM01000110.1 GCA_003644505.1 Candidatus Makaraimicrobium thalassicum
CCCAGCAGCTCTCGCTGCCGCTCGCGATTACCGCTCGCCAGAGCAACTCTCTCAAATGACAATCAACGAGAAACAGGCAGGAAGAGTTCCTGTCGACAAAGAAAAGTATTGGAGCGCCGAAAAGAAGAGATTTTTTGACGCATACGGGCGTGAACCACAGAACCCGGCAGAATTTGTAAATTTCATGAAGTCAACAAAATCAAGTACGAACCTTGAAGTCACTCCTGACGGGACAGTGAGAATGACGCAGGGGTTGCCGGGGCGAGAAAAATCTTACAATAGAGAGGGGGGCAAGCAGGACGCGATAAGGTTTGATGCAATAGTTGACCAGCTTGACTTGGTTGACAGGACGAGATCGATGACAAACGCCGCCCGAGGAATTTTCAAGAGTGGGTTGGGAACCGGCGCACTTCAACCGCTAAAAGCAAAGATAGCTGCCTATGCGGAAGGGCTAGGAATTGATCCAAAGCTTCTCGGGCTTGAGAGTGCATCGTCAGCACAAGCGTTGACGCAGATAGTGATGAAAAATCTGTTGGTAGAGCTCCAAAAACAGAAAGGGCCACAAACAGAAGGCGACGCAGAAAGAGCACTGAAAACTTTTGTTTCTCTTGGGAATACGCCAGAAGCAAATGAGTTCATTTTAGATTATCTAAACGCTTGGGCTATTAGATCGAAAGAGAAGGCACGGTTTTTCATTGATGCGCGTAGGGGTGGGAATAATGACTACGCGTCATTGGCGCTTGACTGGTCTGATAAGATTTCTGGGATGCCATTATTTGCCGCAAGCCAAGAGACAGGGTTGCCAGTCACGTTTTATGATTACAAGGCGGCGTTGAAAAAAGAGCACCCAGAAGCAACAGAGGAAGACATAAAGGATACTTGGATTAATTTTAGCAGGGGTAATTGATGGCTGTCTTAGATTTTGGCTATAAGAAGGAGAGCCAAGCGAAAAGCAGGTTCGATGGCTTTGATCCTACTATCGGCAAAACAAAAACTCAACCGATACCGGCTGTGGCTAGCGTTGACATGCCCGTCGACGATTCGATCCCTGAAGCAAGGGATATTCTCGGTGCTCCGCAGGGCGAGGCGGATTTCAGCGGGCTGCCTAAAGCTGCGTCTCCTTATGTTCATGGTTTTGCTGGCGGTGGTGGCGCTCTTATTGGGACGGCGGCAGGCGCGGTTTCCCCTATGCCGGGTGGTGCTATTTTTGGTGGGGCCGGTGGCTTTGCGATGGGCGAACAGCTCGCAGACCTTTACGACGAATTTGTTGGAATAAAAAAAGCCCCTGAAACTTACTCGCAGGGGGCGCTGAACGCGGTAGACCATTTCAAAACTGGGTTGCTTTTTGAAATGGGGGGGCCAGCGGCGGGAGTTGTAGGGAAGCATACATTGGGGCCTGTTGCAAAAGGGATTGGAGCGATGGCCAAAGATGCTTATCATTCGCTTCCGGGAGTAAAGCCCAATCTTGCAAAAACTGAAGCGCACGTTGGCGATTTGATCTACCAGATATTGAAGGGCAGAAAATCTTTAGATGATTTGCCAGAAGAAAGCGTATTGGCCTTAAAAAAAGAAATGCCAGACCTCCAAATCTCCTTCGGAGAAGAAACAAATAACCAAGCCGTTTTGGCGCTTGAAGCAGCGGGGAAGGTGTCAAAAGGAACCGCTGGTATCCTTGACGTCGAAGCTAAGGCCGTTCATAATAATAATGTCCTTATGGACTACATGAAAGCGAAAGTGAGCAGAGGTGTAGGAGGGTCACAGTCTGACGTTGTAGCGGCGCTAGAATCTGTGGCAGAGGCGAACAAACTAGGGGTAACGGCGGCAGAAGAAGACCTCGCCAAAGTAGCGGGGATAGTAAAGGGACAAGCAGACATATCTGCTACAGGGGCCTTTGCAAGGGATCATGTAGACGATGCTTTCGAGATTGCCAGAAAGAAGCGCCAGACAGAGTGGGAGATCATGCCGGACACAGAACCACTTGTAGGCGCCTCAAATGAAATAGCAAACAAATTGGTTAAAATCCAAGATGCTTTCCACGGGTCAACTGCCGTTATCTCAGATTTTCCTAAAGTAATCATAAACGCTATCGAAAAGTTACAAACACCCAGAACATTAAAAGAGTTGCAAGAAATCAAATCTATGGTCGGTAAATATTCAAGATCGTACCGTAGCGCAGGAAACACAGGGACAGAGTCAGCTAACAAGGCCGTAACTGATGTATACGATAATGTTCTGGATATATTCAAGCGAAAGATCAGCGACTCTCTTGGCGGTGGGAAATATGAACATATAACCAGCAATTACAAGAAATACATTGACACCTTCAGGACAGGGCCTATCGGGCAAGTCCTAAAGGAAAACAAGGTCACTGATTCTTTGGTGCCCGGCAAGTTCCTAAAGCCAAAAAGCCCAGAGCTTGCCGACAAACTCATTGAGGTAGTTGGAAAAGATAAGGCTACAGAAATAGCCAGAAGAGACGCGCTTTTTCGGCTATATGACAAAACAAAAGGGAACCTCACAAGCAAAAACGTAGGTGACTTTTTCAGCCAAAATGAAGTTCTCCTTAAAAAGTTTGGGCTTGAAGGTGAATTTAATTCGTTTGCAACAACAGCCAAGAATCTTGAAACAGCCGTCAAAGCTGACAAAGAGTTCCAAAGCACGGTAGCATCAAAGATGATTGGCAAGAATTTAGGGTCAACGCTCCACACAATATTCAAAGATGCAACGCCAGAGTCTAAAGAAAAAACTGTGAACTCTATTCTTGGTATTCTGAAAAAAACAAAAGGCAGCGCAGAAGCAATCAGCGGTGTGAAAAATTCCATATTAGACTACATAATGCACGACAAGGCAGGGAAAGGTTTCGATGATTTCGCAAGCATGACCGAGAAGATGCGCACGTTTGATCCCGTGCTGAACATCTTCTTCAAAAAGCCAGAACTTGATGCTATGTATAGTGTGAGAAAGGCTCTCGATGTGTTCACCCGGACAGCCAAGCGAAGCCCGACAGAAACAGAAGCGGAGTTTGGGAAAAGGTTGGTAGATATGATTACCCCGATGGTTGTTTCCAAGTATTCACGGATAGTGGCGGTGAAAACGATAGTTAAGTCTTTGCTCTCAGCAGAAACGTCAAGAGTTAATGATTTGTTATATTCGGCGGCATTTAACCCTGAAGTTATGCCACGGATTCTTAAGAAAGCGGAGTCTATGGCGTTCACGAAATCGTTTTCAAAAGAAACGGCCTCCCCAATGGCCGGGTTTATGAACCCTAAGTCGACAAGTTTAGAGAAAGAACAGTTCTTAACGGGGAAGCTGAAGCCGGGTCAACCGCTCGCATCATTTCCAGCAAACGGGAGATAAAGAAATGAGTTTTGTAAAACCAGAAGAGATCCAAAACACCCCCGGAGGCGACGCTGTCAATCAGGGAGTGATGAAAACTGACGCTAATATTGATGATATTTATACGAACCTGAACAGCCTTGACGCTTCAAAGGCTGCCGCCTCACATTCACACAGTAATGCGACCCCATCGGCAGATGGCTTCATGTCGAGCGCCGACAAGGCCAAACTTGACGATTCAGGAATGACTGGTGCCGAAATCAAGGTTGCATACGAAGCCGAGCCAAACACCAACGCATACACTGACGCCGACAAGACTAAGGTAGAGCACGTCACAGTTACACAGGCGGTTAATCTCGACACGATTGAAAGTGACACGGCGTCAAACAAGTCGAAACTTTCAGGGATCGAATCGGGAGCGACAGCCGACCAGACGGCCTCACAAATCAAATCGGCCTATGAAAGCAATTCAAACACCAACGCTTACACCGATGCAAACAAAGATAAGTTAAACGGTATTGAATCGGGTGCGACAGAAGACCAATCTGCTGCTGAGATTCTTGCCCTCCTGTTGACCGTTGATTCTGACAGCTCCGGGCTAAACGCAACAACCTTAC
>QNCM01000111.1 GCA_003644505.1 Candidatus Makaraimicrobium thalassicum
CAACTCTTCTTGTAACAGTTCTAACTGATGCGGTTTATCTACATCCATAGCGGCTTCAGCGTAGGGGAAGATGATGACGCGCCCAGTGAATTTGAGTTTTTTGGTAACGCGTTCAATCCCTTTTTCCAGCGTTAATCGTCCAAGCAGAAGCAAGGCTAAAGTCCAAAATCCAACTGCCGCCGCCATTCGCATAGGGCTTTTTCTTTTGCCGATAAGCACGTCCCAAGTTTCCAGATGCTTTGGATCTGTCGTCATGGTGTGGTGGGCAATATGAATATCTGCTCCGCAGAGTTCCATATCTTTGAGCTTTGTAAAAGTGCGGTTCGAGTTAGGGTAACGCTCATCCATCGTTTCTTTTTTAACGACACCATAATAAACATCGTGCTTGGTTTCCATGGCGGTCGTAATTAACCAATCAATCATCTCGCTGGTGATGGCGGGGATGTCCGCAGATGCAGAGAGGACATATTCGGCTTTGGGGTTGAGTGCCCGCATTTTGTCGATACCCGCTTCGATATTTGCCAGCATTCTTCCCTGATTGGGAATATGGTGAAGGGGTTTCACACAACTAACTTCGGCATTTTCGGGCAAGCCTATCACAATGACATTATCTACTTTTTCAGCATTGCCAAGTGCGTCTAGCACCCATTGCACCATCGGTTTACCAGCAATATCGAGCATGGCTTTTGCCCGCCCTTGCGTATATTCGTAGAGGGGTTGGTCGGGTTGGGGGATTCCGCCTGCTATGACGATTGCGTCCATAAATTCTCCTTTTCGATGGGGGGATGAAGTGCCGCTTCGCACTTACTTCGACTCGGCTCAGCACACGTGTTTTAGGCTGGGGAGCGGTTCCCCAGCATCTTTTTGGCGTGGACATTTCTACGCTATACGCCGCACAGATGTTGATTGGGGGCACGCAAGTTGATGTTACGCGCGTTGCGGTTTTTCATCCCATTAAAATTAATTTAATTCTCTAATCTGAGGTTTGAAATCCAGTTCATCTAGCATTTTGTTTAATTCATCATCAGTTAACTTGCGGTTTTTGCCAGAGACAGCAATAAAGGCGGCTTCCATCATATTGGTTCCAAATGAGCGACCGTCTATGGCAGGTGTGCCGGTGATGAGATATTTTATGCCAGCGTCACGATAGATTTTGATGTCGCTTTCGGTGGTGGTGTTGGTAACGATGACTTTGCCTTCAAGTTTTTCGGGCAAATGGCGGATTATATAGTTGTTGTCGCCGCCGATGACACTTGCCCATTCGTAGTATTTTTCAAATTTGGGTTCACGGACGGTTTGTTTGTCGCCGGTGGGGTAGATCCACTCGAAGGGCAGGCGCATGACGATGGGGTAGAGCAGGGTTGCCAAAAGTTTGAGCGAGCTAACTTTACGCATGGGGATGGGGATGCCTAAGCCAAACATGAGTTCGCCGAAGACGCACTCGTACCCAGCATCTATAAATGATTTGGTCATGCCCCAGCGGTCTGATGCGGCGGTGAGTAGAACGGTTTTGGGGTTGATATAATCGCCAATTTCTTCTTCTATAAATCCTGCTAGGCGGGCTTCGAGGGTGTTGCGTAACCCCGAACCATCTACCGCGGGTGTTTTCTTTGCGCCATCGGCTATCCAGGCTACGTTATGATATTTGAAGTATTTTCCTGCAAATTCGGTGCCAAAATCGCCGCCGCCTAAGCCGAAGGCATCTATTGTGCCATCCAATTCATTGAATAGTTGGGCGGCTTTGTCTAAATCGCCATCTGTACCAATGCGCTCGATGCTAACTTCTTCGCCCATTAGTTCAACCGTGACGGCTTTATCTCGTTCCGATGAGCCTATGCTTACGCTTACTGCTCTTTTCATTTTTTGCTCCTTAAGGGTAGATAAGTTTTCTTCTTTGATTATACCTAATTAAAGCTAAATTTTAGCCAGAGTTTAGATGGCTGCGGGGATATGTTTTTTCTAGTGGTCTTTAAGTAAGTGGTGATTTGGATCCCGAAATTTCCCAATTTTGGGTTTTTAACAAAAAACCAAAGTCTGGAGACTTTGGACTCCGTTTTTACTAATGCGAATTTTTGAAAACTTTGAATATTTAATGATGCTCCCCATCACAACAGGTATCGCTGAGAGCCAGTGTCCCTTCACTGGAGGGGATGAGTTGCAGACTCCCGCCATAGGCTGAAATGAGATGCTCGGGGCTAAGGGCTTCCTCAGCAACTCCAATGGACAGAAGATGTTTATTTAATAACATGACTCTATCGAAACGTTCGCTCGCCATTTTCAAATCGTGCAGGGAAATGAGGGCAGTCACATCCCGCTCGCGCAGTTCATCCAAAATTCCAAAAATATCTTCTTGAGATGTGGCATCTAGCCCTGTCATGGGTTCATCCATCAGGATAAATTCGGCTTCTTGGGCGAGGGCGCGAGCGATGAACATGCGCTGTTGCTGACCGCCAGAAAGCTGGTCAATTTGACGTTTGGCAAGATGGTCGAGTTTGACGAGTTTGAGAGCGTTGTGTACTATATTCCAATCGTGAGATCTTGGGTTGCGAAAAAGCCCAAGATGCCCAACGCGCCCCATCATGGCAACATCGGCAACGGTAACGGGGAAAGTCCAATCGACTTGATTGCGTTGCGGCACATAGGCGATGCAAATATGACCGCCTGGGGCGCGCCCAAAAATCCGAATTTCACCCGATGTTTGTTTTTGTACACCCGCAATAATTTTGAGCAAGGTGCTTTTCCCCGCGCCGTTGGGTCCCACTATCGCAATTCGCTCGCCCTCTTGCAACGAAAAAGAGACTTCACTGAGTGCGTCTCCGCTTTCGTAGCGCATAGAGAGTTTTTCGGCGCGCAAAATAGGCGCGTCTTTATCGTGTTCGCTACGCTGGTGACGGTGTAGGTGGCGGGATGTTTTTTTGAATTCTTTGAAGAAAGTCATTTTGGTCTTGCAGGGGTGGGTTTCAGACCCACCCCTACGGTTTTATTTTAACGCGTTCACAAACGCATTTGTATTGTATCGCAAATAATCTAAATAGCTTCCTGCTTCACCCTCTGGTGCACTTAGCGAGCCAGTATAAAAATAGACAATTTGTACGCCCGTATCTTCGGCAACCTGTTCTGCTAAATTTGCGTTCACCGTATTCCCCACAAAAATCGCCTGCACGCCTAAAGCAGAAATCGCATCTTCAATCTCTGCCAACTCTTGCGCCGAAGGCTCTGCTACCGAGCTAAACCCCGCCACAATCGCACCCACCTGCTCCAGCCCATATTCTTCAGCATAATAGCCCAGCAAGCGATGGTCTGTCACGATTTTCCGTTTTTCTACAGGGATTTTGGCGATTTCTTCGCGAATCCACGCATCAATTTCTTCCAGTTCCGATGTGTAGGATGCCGCGCCTTCGCTGTATTTTTCAGCATTGGATGGATCAGCTTCACTCAACGCCGATTCGATATTCTGCACCCAAATCATCACATTATTGGGATCAGTCCACGTGTGCGGATCGCCCGCGTGTTCGGCGTGGTCGTCCCCATCATCTTTAAGATGAACGTCATCTTTGGGGTGAGCGAGAAGCGTGATGCCCTCCGAAACATCCACCATGCGTTCTTCTGCCTCTGCACTCTCTAGCAAATGAGCGATGAACGCCTCCAAGCCCGCGCCATTGGCAAAAATAATATCCGCATCTGCCACCATCGCAATATCTTGCGGGGATGGGTCAAAACTATGTGGGTCTGCCCCTTCGGGGAGCAGAACTTTAACCTCCACCAAATCCCCTCCAACCTGCCGAACTACATCCGCAACGATGCTCGTGGTTGCTACAACTTGTAGTTTTTCCTCATTGGCTTGAGATGAAGTTTCTGCATTACAAGAAACGAGAAAAATGCTCAAGAGCAAAAATAAAA
>QNCM01000112.1 GCA_003644505.1 Candidatus Makaraimicrobium thalassicum
ATCACATTACCCACCGGGTACAGCGCGGGCAATGCAATGAAGGAAGCCTTGCTGATGCTTCAGGAAACGGTAGACCGGAACAAGAAACCGGCCCTGTCGGTTTGCACTCCTGAAAGTATTGCGTCAGCCCTGCTTGAAACGGTCGTAATGGGCCTTTCCCCGGCAAGAAAGCAGGTTTATTATATTGTCTACGGCTCCAAGCTCACCGCCATGCGTTCCTACATGGGAAACGTGATGCTCGCGAAGCGGCTCAACCCTCAGATCGACGAAATCCACTCAAGCGCGGTCAGGGAAGGTGAAGACGTCGAAATAAACACGGTGAATGGGGTTTCAAGCCTTAACCATACCAAAACCTTCAAGACTACGGGAAACCCTGTTGTTGGGGCTTATGCTATTGCTGTAGGTCATGGGGGTGAAGTTGTTCACTCGGAAATTATGACAATCGACCAGATCCATAACAGTTGGAAACAGTCCCGTCAAAAGCCTTTCCTTGACGATGGGAGCGTTAAGAGCAGCTCTGTCCACGGGAAGTTCCCGGACGAAATGTCCCGGAGAACGGTGATCAACCGTCTCTGTAAAAAGCTTATCAATTCCGGAGTAGAGCAAAACAGCGTAATCTCGGACATGATCATTGAAAACGACACCGCTGGGGCTCAAGCAGAGTTGGGGTACAATGTCGAAGAAAGTGCAAACTCTACAAGCCTTGACTTCGCGCCGGAAGAGCACGTTGCGCCGGAAGAAGAAGCGGCCCCGGTTGAATCTCAGGCGCCCCCGGAGCAGGGCGATCTTTTGCCCGCTCCTGATCCTTTCGGTGATGCTCCATGCTAAAGTTGGAGTCCTATGGGTCGTCGTCTTCCGGGAACTGTCATATCTTGACCAACGGGGTGACTAACATTATGCTTGACTGTGGCCTGACCCCTAAACAGATGGCAGCAAAGGGGATCAGGTTGGCGAGTTTGTCGGCCTGCTTGGTCACTCACTCGCATAAAGACCACTGTAAGGGGCTTTCTGCCGTCACAAAGGCCGCTGTAGACACTTTCATGTTGAAAGAGTGCCATACGGCCATCGGTGAGAAGAGCCACAGGATCAGTTTTATCTCGCCGCGTGAAGCTTTCCGGGTTGGTACTATGGCGATCCTCCCTTTCGAGCTCGAACACGACGTCCCGACTCTGGGGTTCCTGATTGAGTCTGACGGTGGTTCCCGGGCGGTTTACATTACAGACACGGCCTTTTGCTCTTACAATTTCAAAGATCTTGAAATAATCGCCATAGAATGTAATTACAATTCCATTGGCCGTAATATCCCGGCAGACGTCGCACGAAGGGTTTATGGGTCGCACATGGCTCTAGAACAAACTCTCGGGTTCGTCAAAGCCAATATGTCCGACAAACTAAAGGAGGTTCGACTATTACACCTATCAGACAGCAACAGCAACGAAAAATTAATGCGAGAAGCCGTCCAAGCCCGAGTGGGGGAAAAAGTCAAGGTCACGGTGGCGGAGAAGTAAAGGATTGCTGTAAGATCTGCTATTACCACTGGTTCAAGGGCCTTAAACACTGGTGTTTTCATCCGGATCTTAATAGGCGGATCAGGAAGCCGGGGGCCGTATGTGACAAATTTGAAGCGTCCAATAAAAAGATTATGCCGGTTAACGGCGAATATCATTATTGCTATGTGGAAAGGTTGCCGATATGTTGAGAATTATCTGTTTATCAGTGTTCATTACCTTGTTTGTCGTGCTACTTTATATTTGCGTCGTCCAGTTCCAAAAGGTTATGCACCTTGAAGAAAAAGTCGAATTGCTACAAGGGATCGTTAACATTTTGAATGAAGGGGAAATCAAATGAGTAAATCTTATAAGCTGGAAATCACCGTAGACGAAGAAGGGGCGTTAAGCTGCTCCCAACAGAGTGAAGGGTTCTCTACTCTCGAACTGATCGCGCTGCTTGAACTCGCAAAGGCTGAAGCTCTTGAGTCTGTGATGAACAGCAACAAAAATGAAGATGAAAAAGAGATCGAAAAAGAGCCAAGCGTTATCCTGCTAAATGAGGATATGTGAAGCAATGGGAAACGGCCCTGACCTCTTAACTGTGAAGGAGGCCGCTCGGATCGTGGGGGTGAGCGGCCCCTTTTTGTCCACGATCCTCCGGCCTAAGTTCAAGGAAAAATCGATAACCGGCGGCAGCGCAAGGCTTATGTATGTGCGATCCGACGTCGAAGCCTTTGCTTTGGAATATCTTGAAAAGAAGAAGTTGAAAACCAAAAAGAAAATCGAGCAGGAAAAAGACGGGGTCGAGCACCCCGGCCCGGCTTACTTGACACTTACTGAGGCTTCCGAATTGACGGGGCTCAAAAAGATAGACATCCTTGCAAAAACTACCAGCAAAACCCTCAAGACAGGGAAAGGGGAACTCAGAACTTTCTTCAGAGAAACAGACGTTATCGCCTTGCTGGTTCAAGGGAAGAACACGAAGAAAAAACGACCGCCAAAGAAGAGCGGGGTAAACCCTGAAGACCCTTTTGGGGTGATGATCAAACCGAAAGTACAGGGGCGCAAGTGCCCGGTCTGTGGGGCCACTCTACTTGAGGGGCAATACCTTTGCAAGGAATGTACCATCAAAAGGGATGCAAGAGTCCAAGCCGTAGATGCTGAAGAGGCTTACGGCTCGGTTGGATTTCATTAAAAACAGGAGGTTGACAAGGTGAACGTATGTGGAGAATGTGACCTATGGAAAAGGTTTGAACCGGGGGGAGACTATGGGATCTGCATGAAAAACGGATTAGAAAGAGCCTTCCATGACCCCGAATGTGATTTTATTAAAGTCGGAGAAGTCGACCCGGATGGGCTGGCCGCAAACGCTCCCGGAGCAAAGTTAGACAAAGGGAAACTCAAGGCGCACTTGTTGGCGGATTTCGGCCCGGCCTTGCTGAAGGTGGCTGAGGTTCTTGATTACGGCTCAGGAAAATACTCGCCGCATGGCTGGCTTGAAGTCAAAGACCCTGAAGAACGCTATATGGCGGCCTTCTGGCGCCACTTGCTGCACGGGAAGGGCAAAGACCAGGAGAGCGGTATTTCGCACCGTGTCCACGCCTGTTGGAACCTGCTCGCAGCCATAACCTTAGAAAAGGAAGGTGAATGAATGTATAAGCCTATAGAGATTGAATTTTTAGATTTTGCAGGGCTGATCCCGTCAATGAGAGCCATGCGTCTTCCGAAAGGAACTGCTATGGATACCTTCGAGTTTGACCGTGAAACCGTGGCCCAACTTGGAGGCCAAGACGAAGCCCTTGCAAGGAATCTTATTCTGGCCGGGCCGGATCACGCAAAAGCCTTAAGAGGCGTTATCGTATGGCTTGAGATCAAGATGCAAGTTGGGTTTATGGTGGAGTTTGAAACTTACCGCCACGGGATCGAATGTCTTTCGACAAGTTCGACTATGCACACAAGTCTATCTAATGTGGCAGGGGAAGAGCTGGCGGAGAAGAAACAGGCAGGGCTTGAAGATTTAGTCTACACACGAATATTGACGGCCAGCTATCAGGCACTCCGGGCGATTTATCTTGCACGGAGAAGGCACCGACACCCGGATTGGAGGCTGTTTTGCTCGTTTATTGAAACTTTGCCTTATTCAAAAGAGTTGATCACTTTATCCGGCAGACAATTGCGTAAGTCCTAACCCCAGAATAGACCAGCCATGCTTTCCAAGAGGGGGCGTGGCTGGCCTTTAACGCCTGCCGTAAAAGTCTATCCCCGTCCAGTCTGCTTATCCCCGGGTCTTCACAACAATCATCATGCACAAAATATGCACTCGGGAACTCGTCTCTCGGGCAAATCGGCCACAAAAGCC
>QNCM01000113.1 GCA_003644505.1 Candidatus Makaraimicrobium thalassicum
TGTGTCTGGAGATGCCGTTGCCTCGGGGATACCACGCCGTTGTCCCGAAGTTCTGGCCGTATGACTGCGCGCCTAAAGGCCCCCTGTAGTTAATACCCACGCTTACGGCAGGCGCGGTTACTTTTTCCCGAAGCGTTTTCTTCTTCTCGACCGGCTTCTCGACCAGAGCCGGCTGTGCCGCAGGCTCTTCTTTCTCTAAGGCTGGCACCGGATGCCGTATCAGCGGCTTCTTTATTACAGTCGAGACAGACGGTTTTAAGCGCGAAGGGCTTAATTTTTTGATAATCGGGCGGACGAAAGGTAAAATTACAATAAACGCTGCCAGGGTCAAAGCTAAAAATTTGATCTTTTTCGGCAAAGGACGCCGCACAGCACCCATCTCTTCCTTGCGGTATTTCAGGTATTTTACCGCCGCAAAAACACCCCCTGATAATATAACGACAGCGGCAGAAATAAAAATAAAGGGATTACTTATTATAAAACCGGTCACAAAAGGCATAGAACCGCGGGTGCCTTCTATAAACGGCGTCAGGATTGAAGTGACGAAATGGTCTCTTACATTCGCGCGAAAGCCGTAGCAGATAAACAGCAACATCCCCCCTATAAAACCCCACGCGTAGATAAGCCTCTTGTAAAGGCGTGTCTGCTCCAGGTCAAACTCCAGCTCTTTTTCCGTCCATACCTTTTCAGCGAGCATTTTCAAAAAAGCGTTCTCTTCTTCCTTTTTGCTAAACTGTCTTCTTATCAGCTCCTTTTTTATATGCCTCTCTTTAACCTGCTCTAAAAGCTCGACTACACGGGGGGTCCTCCACCAGTAGCCCGCGCGTCCGCCGCTCAGAAGTTCGGTCCACGCGATGACATTACCTGGAAGATAGATCGAACCATGATAAAAACATATGAACAGGCTGGGAGCGGCTGCCCTCACTATCATGCCTCTGATCCGCTTTTCCTCGGGATCAGGAGCGGCGTTTATATACCACTCTGCCAATCGGATTATCAGCGCTCTTAATAAAGCGGTAAATCCAGCTGTCCAGACTATGCCTGTCAGAAGCGTCACCCAAAACGAATGAATAAACGGAACGATCATCACCGCCAGGCACGCCCCAACAACAGCGCTTGCCGCTGTTATGAACGGCTGGGGAGATACAAGCCCGGGCTTCCGGCTTATATCTCCGGTCTTGATCGCTTCTAACCGATCTTCTATTTCACATATAACAGCGTTATATTCTTCCCGTGTGATGTTTCCCTTTTCAACATCTTTTTCGAGCTTTCTCGCATTCTCAAGTAATTCTTCATGCTCTTCAATAATCTTCTGGATGCCGACACGGTTATCTATACCCCGGAATATGCCCCGGAGCGTAAAATACACATGAAGGACAAAAGGCAGGATAACTATAGGAGCGCCGGTAGCCCAGTTTAAAAAATTCAGGCTCTCAGGGATAAATGTCCGGATAAACTCCTGAAACCCCAGGAACAGGCTGTCAAACTGGGTCGCTTCAAAGAATCCCCTGACATAATGTCCTATACCCCAATCCAAACCGCACATCCAGTTGAATATTTTTCCTAAAGGAACGAAGAATATCCACCAGAACTGGGTGATAAAACGCGCGGCAATAAACAGTAAAGGATTGATCGCGCTGGACAATGTCGGGACCAGGAATACAATATATCCCCAAAGGCCCTTCCGTGCGCGGAGTTCCCACATATTCCTGAACTTTTCCACAAGGATAAGCCAGCCGATTATATAACCTTTGATCCACCGGGATATCTGTTTGGGCCTGAACTTATACCCGACCTCTGCCTCAAAACCAGCCGGATCCTCCGGGGTCAGGCTGTAAAAACCGGCGATATTAAAGCCGTACCACCATGCCACAAACCCAAGCATATAATCCTCGGCCACCTGAAACTCATCCCAGGCGCCGAGAGTCAGGATCTTATTTTTACTGTCATAATGCTCCTTGATCGCGGTAATATCCGTTTCTTCTAAATGCAGTTTGTTCTTAACATCCTCATCTTTCCAGTCAATTTCTTCCACCGCTTCGGTGCAGAAATACCCTGTCGTCCCGCCAAGGGGCTTAAACGTATCCTTAGCGGCATGAAAACCCGACCAGCCCGGGTCATACCAGCTGGCATATTCCGCGTACATATAAGCGGCTACCTGGCCCTGGGAACCTGTAGGTTTATCCGGGCCCGCTGCTGCCAGCGCGTTCGTTATCTTCGCCAGCCTCCCCTGGCCGTTCCTGGGTTCGTTTATTCTTTTGAATTCAGCCTTAATAAGTTCCTGGATAAACGCATCCTTGCCCTTCATATCTCTCTTAATATAATCCGTAGCGATGCGGCCGTATCCCGGCATGTTACAGAGCACAACGTAAAGGTTGATGAGTTCCCTTACACCCTTGTCTTTTACGGGAGATCTGCCTGACTGTATCTGTCTCTTTATCTCTTCAAAAAGCATACCGGTTGACAAAAGCTTGGGATTGTTTTGCTCCACCTCAAGCAATGTCCTTAGCGTATGCCTGGCGAAATATTTAAGATGACGTTTGAGTATCCTTTTCTGCTTGAAATTGAACTGATAACACTGAGAACGCTCTCTTTCCGTAAGCCTTTCCTCATAATGTTTGAGAGCCCTTTTAATCCTCTTTGCCGCTGTTTTCACCATCTCACCAACAGAATCTCCATCTTTGATCCTGGTTTTGTCATCACGGGAATCAAGTGCAGGGGCAAAGTGAACCTCAAGTAAATGACGAGTTTTTGTAATGCCATCCATAACACCCAGAATGAACTGGAGCGGCTGGTTCGGCAAAGGGGTATTTTCCGCGTCATATATTATCCCGCTTGTCCCGTCTGAATCGTCGAGAACAGCGGTATTGGCCCCGGGTTTTGTGTAAGGCTGCGTAGCCTGGATCCACGCTACGATCCGTTTTTTCCTTTCTTCACGAGACATCTTTTTGATTTTCTTTATATCTTCCGCGTTCAGATTATCTTCCCTGACCGGCATGCCTCTGAATATAAGGTTTGGAGGAAGAGTGCTCCGTTCTTTTTGTCTCTGGACGTGCTCGTATGTCTCTTCATCCCAGTTCTCTCCCGCAAAAATGAATCGTAACTTCCGCAACGGATAACGATACCCTACACAAAAATCCATAAGTTTCTTGACCGCCTCAGAACCCTGAACAACAACAATCCACGGCGTAAATTTCGGCAGGAAGTCATACATCATCAGAACCCGCTTTTCCATGGTATGTTCGTCAAGAAATCTCCTCAACTCATCTGCTGATAACTCGAGAATCTTTTCCACTTCGTCTTCCACTACCGCTTTCTTATTTGCATCCAGAGAAGCCAAGAATCTTTCCCGTTCAAATTGCTTCTGAATATGCCACAGTTTAAGGTCATCGTTATCTATACCGCACCATTTCTTCAAATCATTGAACCCGGCGCCTGACATCCGAAAGAATATCTGTTCCGCGGTAAGGCCCTCATAGACCTCATCGATCGCAGCTTTGTCAAAAGATTTATAAACCGCGCCTGACGGAATGGCCCCTTTTCCCAGCGCGCGTTCGTAAAGCAACCTGTCCATATGTAATCCATCCTTGCCTTCACGGCAGGCCTGCAAAATCACGCGTCTTTCCTCATCGTCATAGCGGTTCAGTATCGTATCCCGGAAAGCCTCGAAAGAGCTCTCCCTCATCCTTTCCCATTGCTCGTCCGTCAGGCTTGTCCCTCTTGGTTTGGGCGTATTTTTTTCAATCAATTTATCATCCTCAGCGATTGCCTTAAACCGGTGCCGCGCCGTGCGTAAAATAAGAAGCATAAAAACGGATGTCCCCAGGGCGATAAGCGAA
>QNCM01000114.1 GCA_003644505.1 Candidatus Makaraimicrobium thalassicum
TGTTATTATATGACATTACGTGAATTGTACCCATTTCAACAGAAGGTCTGATTTTCTTCTCATTACAATGCCGTAAAACGGCATAATGGAGCTTTTTACGAATGCATCAGACTTGACAGAATCATAAAAGATCATTATCTTCACGGGTGTGTAAAATACTGTTTTTTATCCGGCAATATAATTGATTTACTCGCGATTTTACAACATTGTCCTTTTTGCAGCCGCCTTTTTCCTGATTCCCTATTATGCGGCAAGAATTATACTAACGGGAAAATACAGAAAAAGTATAGGGCCTAAATTCGGCTTTATACAGCCCAATGTGATTGAAGGCATGAAGGGTTCTCCCAGAATATGGGTCCATGCCGTATCGGTGGGAGAGGTTACCGCCGCTGCGCCTGTCGTTTCTTCTCTCAGAAAAATATTCCCCCATGCCTGTATCGTCCTTTCCACCAGCACGGAGACGGGACAGGAAATGGCCCGGCGTATAGTCCCTCAGGCAACGTCATTTATATACTACCCGCTTGATATCCCCTTTGTGATCAGAAAAGTTGTAAATCTCGTCAACCCTGACATTTTTGTCACCGTTGAGACGGAGATCTGGCCCAATTTCATTCGTATCTGCCACGAGAAAGGCCTGAAAATCGTTATGGTAAACGGGAGAATCTCGCCTCGTTCTTTCAGAAGGTACTTAAAGACGAAGTTTTTCTGGAAGAAAATACTGGCTCTTGTTGATGAAGCGGGGATGATCTCTGAAATTGACGCGGACCGGATCAAAATCCTCGGTATGGAAACTTCCAGGGTCCATGTTATGGGAAACGCAAAATATGACAGCCTTGCAGCCGGGGCTGACGAAGCATTGAAAAAAGAGACTGCTATCAAGTTAAATATAGACCCCGCCTCAAAGGTGTTTGTGGCAGGAAGTACCCACAAAGGTGAAGAAAAAATCGTACTGCGGGTTTACAGAAAACTCCTTAAAGAATATCCCGATCTTATTCTCATTGTCATTCCCCGTCATATTGAACGCCGGGAAGAAGCGCTTTCATGTGCCGGAGGAGAGGGGTTTCCCGATTGCATAACCATGACGGAAATCAACGGGGGTAAAAAGCGAACCAGTGAAAGAATCATCATTATCGACGTCATCGGAGAACTTTTCAAGGTTTACAGCCTTGCTACCGTTGTTTTTTGTGGTGGAAGCCTCGTTCCCAAAGGCGGTCAAAACATCCTCGAGCCCGCGGCATGGGGTAAGGTGATACTATATGGCCCCTCCATGGAAGATTTTGCGGATGAAAAGAAGCTCCTTGAGGAAGCCGGCGCCGGGATGACAGTAGCCGGGGAAGAAGAACTTTTGCTGAGGATACGGGAACTCCTTGAAGCTCCGGAAACGACTTCACGGAAAGGCAAGGCGGGGAGGAAAATCGTTGCTTCAAATATGGGAGCGTCCCGTAGGTATGCGGAAATGATCAAAAATGAGATTTTGTGAGTGTTTCTTCCATTTTTTTCATGAGAGGTGGAAAAGTCTCCGGGTTTAATGCTGATACAGGCATTGCGTGAAACCTGTTGCAGAGGTTTTGCAGAATGACCTTATCCCGGAAGAGGTCTTGTTTATTAAAAACACGGATGATTTTCTTGTTTGTAAGATCGAGTTCCTCCAGGATGTTTTCCACTGCCTGAATATGTTCCTCGAAGTTAGGGTTGCACACATCGATAATGTGGAGCAGCAGGTCAGCTTCGTGAAGTTCTTCAAAGGTCGCGCGGAAAGCCGCGAAGAGTTCCCGGGGAAGATGTCTGATGAATCCCACCGTGTCGGTGATAACGGCTTCCGTATCCCGTGGGAAACGAAGCCTCGAACTTTTGGGATCGAGTGTGGCAAAAAGGAGATCTTCCGTTAAGACATCGCTCTGCGTCAGGGCGTTAAGGAGTGTAGATTTGCCCGCGTTGGTGTAGCCGATGATTGAAATAATGGGAAGACCCTTTCTTTTTCTCTTTCGCCGGCGTTCGATTCTCATCTTCTGAATTTTCTTCAAATCTTTTTCCAGGCGGACAATTCTGTCTCTCACCCTCCGGCGGTTGATTTCAAGTTTTGTTTCTCCCGGGCCCCTTCCGCCTATGCCGCCTGTGAGTCTCGACATGGCAGTGTTTTTCGCGATCAAACGGGGCAGGAGATATTTCAACTGGGCGAGTTCCACCTGAATTTTTCCTTCAGAGTTATGGGCCCTCTGTGAGAAAATATCGAGAATGAGCTGGGTCCTGTCTATAACCTTCAAATCGGTAAAATTGGTGATGCTTCGGACCTGGGCAGGCGCAAGTTCATGGTCGAAAATGAGGAGGTTCGCGCCGATCTGCAGACCCCGGATTACAAGCTCTGCAAGTTTTCCTTTTCCCATGAGAAACCGCGGATCAATTTTCCGGCGGCGCTGCATGACGATATCGAACACCTCGACGCCACACGTTCTCGCGAGTTCCTTCAGCTCGTCAAGGGAGGCCTCACCGTCAAACAGGGGATCAGTTTCCACCCTGACGAGAATGGCACGATCCGTCAGGTCAACCCTTCTCGACTTCTGCTTTCCGGCAAGTTCATCTTCGAGGGCGTAAATAAAATCTAAAAAATGGATGTCCATCTCGGAGGAGCGGGACGGTTTTAGAAAAGCCCAGTATCTGCCATCAGGATTTTCAGGAATAAGGTGGGCCGTGTGCACCTTCCCGGGGAGGCCGTTTTCTCCAACCTCCAGCGCAGAAACAAGATCGAGGCGGAGGAGGGCAAGATCGGTGAGATCGTCCTGAGTAAGGGGCTCACCGCTCAGATGGGTGTGAACCAGGCGCAGCCCCTTGAGGCGTGTAGATGCCGCCCTGAATCCGTCGAGATTGGGGATGACGATTTCCTTGTGATTTCCCACGATAACATAACGGATTTCGCCCCTCCGGCTGATGAGAACACCTGTCTGGCGATTGATCTGTCGTGAGATTTCGGTAAGGTTTCGCGCAAATTCGTGGGTGAGAATACGGTCGGGTGGAATTCTCCTTCGATAAAGATGTTGTATCCTTTTAATATCCTCCGGCCCGAGGCCGGAAATGTTGCCATAAATTTTGTTTATCGTTCACCTCTTCCAAAGGTCTAAGGAATAAGGATAAAGGTTCAAAGATAAAAGAATCAAGCTTATGTTTTCCCCTTTGACCTTGCACCTTGTACCTTGAACCTTGCACCTTTGTCCTTGTTCCTCTTCTCTTGCCCCTATTTAAACTTATGGGGGCTGATCTTTCTCTCCATATCATCAAGAAACCCTGACCAGAATAGGGTCTTGAAGGGGGTAACCAGTTTCTTCGGGGTTTTTGCCCCGCATTCGGGACAGGTGAGGTTTTCGTTTCCCTCCCCTATATTCTGGTAAACTTCAAATTCATGTGAGCATTTCTGACATTCGTAAACATATATCGGCATAAGTAAACTCCTTAATTGTGTTAAACGAAGAGCAAAGGACCAAGGTATAAAACTCTTAGCCTTACACCTTGCACCTTGAACCGTTGTTTACAAATCTATCACATAGCTATGACCGGGTCAAGAGCCCTGTTTTGCATAAATTAGGTTCCATCGTTTCCTGCTTCAGCCATCATGCTCTGTGCCAGAAGAAAGGGCGTTGTCGCAAATCTTGCCTGACCCGCCATGGAGATGCTCTGTGATTGCGACTGGAAAACAGCAACAAGCGCTATGGCAAGGATGGTCATGGCCAGCATGACCTCAAGGAGGGTAAGGTCGGATGAACTATTTGAGACCTTTGCATAACGTTCCCTTTTGCCCAATTTCTGCGTCAGGCTCAA
>QNCM01000115.1 GCA_003644505.1 Candidatus Makaraimicrobium thalassicum
TGTCGGGAAAAGCAGGAAAAGCTTTCTATATTACCTCTTCTAAAGTTGTGGACACCGATGCCGGTGGGTGGAATAAGATACAGGTTGATTATACTTTACAATCAAATATGAGAGGAAAGGAAATAGGGATCTATCTATATAATAATAGCAGGGATACAAGCTATTTCGATGACCTCTCAATCACTTTACACAAACTCAAATAAAACACCATTGATCTCTGCCCCGACAGGGAGAAGAGATGAGAGATGGGAAACGAGATGCAGGTCTGTGCCAGGCATTGTGTTGGAAGACTCCCCCACCAGGGAATTTATTTTACTGATCTATGTTTCCCGAACTTCTCCCTTTTCCTCCTCTGCCTTAACAACATGTTAAAAAACATTTTGGAAAAGTAGTCCGGGAAAAGTAACTTTTGGATAAAGTATACAAAAGTTACGCTTATCCCGTACCTGTTCCCGGATAACAGGAGTTTTATTTCACATATTAGGAAGTTGTGCTGCATGTTAAACTTGGAATTATTTTTGTAAAATAATTTGTAACTTTGGGTAAAATGTTAAGGCAATGGAAACTTTAAAAATCGACATATTAAATCCAAAAGCTAAATCCCTTCTAAAAAATTTGGCTGACTTAAAATTAATCCGGATTCAGAAAGAAAGGGTTAAAACTGATTTTAGGGAACTACTGGACAGATTAAGAAAAAATGCTGACAACACGCCTTCATTTGAGGAAATTACTAAAGAAGTAGAAGAGGTCAGAAAAGCCCGGTATGAGAAATGAAAAAGTCATATTTGACACCAATCTTTGGATTAGTTTCCTTATTACAAAAGATCATACCGAAATTGATGATTTGATTATTGAAGGGAAAATCCATTTAATATTCTCCCCTGAATTAATTGAAGAATTTCTTACAGTTACCTCCCGACCAAAATTCAAAAAATATTTTCGAGAACAGGATATTGAAGAACTCCTGGAAATCTTTGATACATATGCAACTCTAGTAAACGTGAATTTGGAAATTACGGAATGTAGAGATCCAAAAGACAACTTCCTTCTAAGTCTGGCTGTAGAAAGTAAAGCAGATTATCTTGTCACGGGAGATCAAGACTTGTTAACATTGAAAAAGATAAGAAAAACAAAGATTCTCACGTGGAAAGATTTCATAAACAAACTGAAATAAAAACACGCAGCACAATAAACAGGACTATGAGCGGTCTGCAAGACCCAGCGATTAGTCCCGTGTTGAACTACATCCCGGGCATGCTTTTTTCTATGTAATTTGCGACGTTTTTGCTGGGGGTACTTTATTCCCTCTACCTATATTTTGAGGCTGATAAGTAAGGATGGTGTTGTTACGTGAAGTGTTGTCATATTATTTTGCAATTAACAGTGCTGTTTATATCAAGAAAATAGTGTTTTTGTTAAGATTAGGGCAATAGAAATCCCTGTTTTACCCCTAAAACAATAGAAAACCTATAATAAAAATGTTTTCAAAATAGACGGTAAATGTCCGGCAGGCGAACGAATACGTGGCAATTCTTTTGTACGTATCAAATTGCCTGTTTTGCAATGAGGACATTTACGAGGTTCATTATCGACAGAAATGCCATTAGCCCTGCCCTCTTCTTCATTTTCAGGTTCCGACTCCGATTGTTTCAGGAGCTTGTCTAGATCACTTTCATTATCGGTAAAGCGAAGGTTCAAGTTTCGTTTTACCGTAGTGTTGTAGATACCATAACGACGAATGCGAACATACCCTTTTGGCAGAATATGCTGCACAAACCTGCGTAAAAACTCTTCGCCTTTCAAACGAGTTCTCTTAATCGTAGCATTATCACGATAGTCTTTTGCCAGAAAAAGAACTTCTTCATCGGTAATTTTTAATATCCGATCGTTGCTTATGGCTATGCGGTGTGTGTATTGCCCCAGATAACGGATGATCTGCTTTACACCAGAGAGCGGAGCCTCACTGTGCACAACCCAATCAGATGCATAAGCTTGCTCGATGTGAGTGTAAAACCCTGACAGGTTATTCATTTTACGAAGTTCTCCCTTTAAGCTGTCTAAAAATTTCCCCTTAAAAGTCTTGCTTAACTGTTTCACTGGATATAAAAACTCATCCTCGCTTTTACCGATGTTCTTCCATTTGCCTTGTATGCTAAAACCTGCCATCGGTACTATGCAATGAATGTGCGGATGCAAACTCAGGTTTTGTCCCCAGGTGTGCAGAACGGCAATTGCCCCGCTTTCAACACCATAATGCGTATATCCGAAACTGCGAAGCGTTGCCCATACCGTTTTAAATAGTATGGAATAGTACATCTTATCGTTCCACAGGCATACTTCATTCAGTGAGTGCGGAACAGTAAAAATGATGTGATAATGCTTTACGGGTAATACCTCTTTCTCGAGGTTTTCAACCCACAGCAGTTGTTTGTTCATCTGACATTTAGGACAATGCCTGTCGCCACAACTATTGTAACTGTAGCTTACCGTTCCGCAAGTGTCGCAAACATCTTCATGTCCGCCCAGTGAAGATGTGCGACATCGAACTATATTGAGTAAACTCTTTACTTGCTGTGGCGAGAGCTTTTCTCTAGCAAACAATCGATTGCCAAAAGCCTTAACAACATCCGCAAGTTCCGGATTTGCCATCCTATCCACGATTATAAAGTGTATCGAATGGACTATGAGGTTTTATTAGTTCACATTGGGCAACATGCAGGTAAATCATCGTGGTGGTAATATCGGAGTGCCCCAAAAGCTCTTTCAACGTAACGATATTAACCCCCTCTTCCAACAGATGCGTAGCATAAGTGTGACGCAGGGAGTGCAAACTGACTTCTTTTGTTATTGACGTCTTCTTTAGTGCTTCACGCATAACCCATGAGAGTCCTTTAACGCTATACTGACTGCCGGGTTGTTTTCCGTTAAAAAACCATTTAATGGGATATTCCGCTTGCAGATATATTCGCAACCCCTTTTCCATAGTCGGGGACAGCGGTACAATGCGGTCTTTTTTGTATTTACTCTGACGAATGTGGATAGTCTTTCTCTCAAAATCAATATCCGAGAGTTTTAAATTTATCACTTCTCGTCCACGTAGTCCGGCAGAATAGATTAGTGATAATACAACCCGGTGTTTGAGTAATGTCGGTGCTGAAAACAGCTCTTTAAGTTCACTGCGATTAAGAATAACAGGCAGTTTTGTATCTCGTCTAAGTGAAGGTAATGCAATGGCTTTGTCGTTCATGCCAAGTAATCGATAGTAATACCGTAGACCGTAAACCATGTGCTTAAAACTGCTGCGAGAGGGAGATTTCGGATCACGCGATAGTGATACAAGATACTCATTAAGATCCTCTTCATCTATCATATCCGGAAGCTTTTCAAAATGTAGACTTATCAGTGCAATGCGTCTAATGTAATTTTCAAGGGTGCTTGTACTTTGCCCGCGTAGCACAACCTGTCGTTCCAACTTTTTAGCAACTCCGTCAAAGCCCGGAACTGAAATCTTAGCCTTCTCTACAATTGTTAAACTCGTTTTTTTTTCATAATTTTATTTTTTAAAGATTAATCATTATCAAATTTAATTCTTAATTGAATTTGATCGTTTTGCTATCCCGCCTCATGGGCGGGATTTAGTTCAACTGTGCATATAGCCCACGGCGAAATCTCATCCTTCGGACAGAGATTTCACCGTTTTTTCTTAACTTTCGTTTCGATTAAAAAAA
>QNCM01000116.1 GCA_003644505.1 Candidatus Makaraimicrobium thalassicum
ACATCCCCTTCCCTGATCCTTCCATGAAACACATCCTCTATTCTAGTCTTATCCAGCCTTTCAAGAACACATGCCCTGAGCTCCAGCGGCAGTATCGTTATCGGGGATGCTTTTTCCTCCTGCATCTTCTCTATCTCTTCCTTTAACCCGGATATCCTGGCTGCTATCTTCCGGTACAGCAGAACAACGGCTTTCGGTTTCAGTATCCGCTTCCCGCGCACAATACCGCCTCTAAGCTCTTCTTTTACTTCTTCCACCAGGGCAAGCAGCTCTTCCAGGATATCCTTTTCCAGCCCGGTTTCCCGCTGTATCCGGTTTATTGTGACCAGAAAATCGTTTATTTCTTTCTCGACCAGTTCCGCCGCGAGTCCGGCATCGTACTGCGCTTCCACGGGGGTTATTATATTATGCAGGATCGCCGCGATATCAATCCCCTCTCCCGCGTCATAATAAGCCGCGCTGCCCCTGACCATGGCGTTTTTGATCGATGAGATCCCGCGGTATTCAATGATGGATCTCACTGAAAACTCCCGAGTGTCCGACAGAACCGCACTTATTTTTCTTTTCGTAGCCTCATTTAACTTCTTACCTTCCGCTGTAATATCTTTTATGTCAATACATATCCGGAGCATGGAATCATCGTAGGGGACCTCCACATAAAAGGTTCCCTCTTTTTCCACGTTGACCCCGGGACTCACAATAGTATTCAGTATGAACTTACTGATACCGCGCCGGACGTCGGCAAAAGCCATGATCAACTGGTCATAATCAAACCCCGGGCCGTAGCAAAAATCAAAATGCAGTTTCTCGGGATCTTCCAGGACATCCAGGGCTTTCTTATACGCGGTCTTCACCAGAAAGGCGGTATATTCCCTGTCTTTCAACATCCTCGGCGGCAGACCGTCACGGAACTGGGTGACAAATTCGGACTTATCTATTACCCCTTCCGGGAACTCTCTTCCCAGCAGTGTCACGAGCTGATCATACCTTATTACGACGTTTCCTTTGCCATGCTTCTTCAGCCTTGTCAATATTCTTCTGAATATGTGTTCGAACCACGCGGCCGGGCCTATGCCGCGGCCTATCCTGTGCAGGTATCTTCTTTCAGCGCCGGACACTATTGCCGCGTCCCTGGCAATACTCCTGTATTTCTCCAGAATGTTTATCTCTTCAAAGGCGGGAAGTATGCGGGATAAATACGCCTCCGGTATCCCGGAGCGGGTCCGGAGGAACTTCCGGGTCTGCCCGGACGTTTCGACCTCAAAACGATTGAAGAAAAATATCTGCTTAAAAAGGTTCATGCCGGTCTCTATCGAGTCAGCGGCCACAAGAACGGAAGCTATCAACCGCGTTTCCTCTTTTTCATCCTCCGGCCAGTCCTGCCGGGCCAGGTAACCTTCAAGTTCCCCGATATTGTGATGAAAAAGCACGGCTGTTCTCTGACCGCGAAGAAGCAGAATATTATTTTCTCTGACAGCGCGCAAACTGGCAGGCCCCTGGAAGAAATCAAATGCGGAAGCTATCTCTATTGGGGTAAATTCGCCTTTTCTCATGCCGAATGTCCTGACAAGCTGGTTATACCATTCAATATCCCACGATATTTTCTCGGGAACGGGTATACCTTTCTTCGCCAGGCTCCTGCGTGCTTCTTCTCGGGTCTCTCTATCAATAGGCTCTCTGTAAGTACCTATGTCGTGGACCGCAGCCGTGAACCTTATCTTATTTATCATCCTGCCGGACAAGCCCATCTTATCAGCGAGGAGAGCGGCAATCTTCTCTACCCTTTTAGCGTGTTGCCGCGCGAAATCGATTTCATACAGGGAATAAATATTTTCGAAAGAAGCGGCGGTTTCTCCCGCGGGCGGCGCGTGGGGCCTATGCTTTTCCGTAAATACTCCCGCCAAAGGAAGCATGGCGAACATTCCCTTAAGGTGGGATTCATAGAATTCATGTATGTTTATGACCCTCCGGACCACCACAGGAAGGGAATAGAACGCAGGGTGCCTGTAACCGCTGCTTTCCGCGATGCTTAGTAGAAGTGTCTGCACCGCTGTGGGAATGCCGTTCGTTTCCGGAAACTTCTCAATATCCGGGTGCTGCCTGTAGTGACTCTTTAATGTCTCAAATATTACGCTGCTGACGAGTAAAAACCTTATTGACGCCCAGCCAAAGTATAATCCCGCAAGGATCGCGGCCAATGTCAGGCCTGTAAAATCGCCCTGCGTGAAATATTGAATCAGGCTTCCAAATATACCTAGGAAAGACAATCCTCCTGTTAAAAAACATGCCCTCATGCCGGAAAGGACATTAAAAGGATGCGGTATTATCCCAGGCTCTTTCCCGTTATCGCTCATCCATTGTGCGTATGCATTCAGGTTTGCTCCCTGCATCCTGAAACGTCCTTCCGCAACGGAAGTCCAGCACCAGAACATTACGCCGGAAGCACCGTTTCTGTAACATTCTGTCATCTTATTTCGGACGTCGATCTTCCCGCCCTCGTCAAGGGGTTCGGTCTCGCCTATCCCCACGGGTTTCCCGTTGACATTCAGTGTTCCTGTTTTCAGCTCGTCTAAGAAAATGCCGTCCACCCCATGCGTATGGTGGTTATAGAAATGAGGCCAGAACTCGTCTATGTGACGCGAGCTTTCTTCATTAAGCCACCATACAAGATCGTTCACCGATCTGGAACCGAGCCTGACCTTTGAACCGGGTATAGTTTTATGTATCAACGCGTTCCCTTTGTTGACAAAAGTTTTTAAGACCGGAAAAGGCACCCCTGCCGCGAATTCCGGTTCGTTGATCCATTCCCACGCGAGCACGATGTCTCCGCCAAGTTTCTTTTCCATCGCGTGGGCTCTGGTAAGGAATTCTTCCATCAGCACCAGCAGTTTTTTCTGTTTTTCGTCATCTTGGATAAGATCAGGGCGCTCCGTCCTCTTGGTCCCTACCTGCGAATAACTGCCGTCAGCCATCCTGAAATCAAACAGAACGGGCACAATCTAAGCCCCGTTTCTTTCGCAACTTTGAGGACCGCTTCGAAGTCTTTATATACATAGCGATCAAAACGTATGGGCATCCCATTCTCATCGAAGACTATACCGCCTCTGGTATCCGCGAAAATAAACATACGAACCACGCCCATTCCCGCCGCTTTGATCCCTTTAAAATCGGCCCGCAGTTTATTTATGTTCCTGCTGAACCCTATATGCCCCCAGCCTTTTACCTTGCCGAAATCCCTGCCGTAATTACTCCATGCGTAATTGACCCCGGAATTCGCTTTGAATTCTTCGTAAGTCACGGGTATCGTCACGGCGGGTTCCGCCTTCCTTAATGAAAGAGGAAGTTTCGTTGTCACGGGGGCTTTATCATCTTCAATGACAACGCTCTCGATGTATAATGCCGGGCCTCTGTATTTTATGGGCTCTTCCTGTAAACTGACCTGTATCCCTATCAGGCAGATTGATTTGAGGTCGATCTCCCTGTCCGTATATCCTCTCGGCTCGGCAAGGGTCGGCCTCAATGTAATGCTCTGTCTTTCCTGCGTCAGGTTAATCCATGTCGCGTACAGCGCTTTGTATTTATTATCCTTTATATATATCTTTATAAACGCGGGGCGTGTATTCCTGGTGCTGTTTAGCAGCGCTTCCGGTACCCTTACATTAAAGGTGATCTTTCCCCTC
>QNCM01000117.1 GCA_003644505.1 Candidatus Makaraimicrobium thalassicum
CATACCCCAATGTTGAAACCCCCACCTATGGTGGGGGTTTCAACAGCCAAGAAGGTCTGAAGAGGAAAAAATGATATTCTTATCCTTGCGGTAATGCTTTTTTAACATAATCGAGAAGTCTTTCGCAGTCTTTTAGAATTTTTTCAGCCTCCGACTTAAATACTAATCTTTCTTCATATTCCGCCATATTTTTAATACTAAGTATTCTTGAAATTCTACCTGCGTTTGCATCTATTTCCTTACTGCTCTGAATTGTTTTAAAAAGTTTCACAGCATCGCCATGACTTTCTCCAGCAGAGCGCTTACCTAAGAAATATACGCACATAGCATCACATGCTGCAATACACGAATGGATGGCATTAATAGTAGAAGCGTTCCATTCTTGTTGGACAAAGGAAGTTCTTGCAGCATTCAGGCATTCAAGAGAGCGCTTAAGGAAATTACTGTATAATGATTTTTCAACATCTCTAGCTCTTAATTTAGCAGTCATATCTTAGTTTTTCTTTTCTGGAAATATTTGAATTCCTTCGTTAATTTCGGCAATAATATTCAGTCCATTTTTTTGTTTAATTTCCTGCTCTGTTAAAATGTAGGGAGCTAATCTGTTGCCGTATACTTCAAGGCAGATATTGGATAATTTTTCTATTGCAGATTCGAGCTTTTGTTTATTTTGTTTATTTTGTACAAGGATAAAGAGATCTATATCGCTGTCGGTTCTTTCAGAACTCTTTGTTATAGACCCGAATAAAATAACTTTTTTGATCAATGCCCTGGGTAGATTTCTTAAAATAGTAATTTTTAGATCTTCCAATGGATTTTTAATGCCCGAAGTATCTGTAATCAACCGTGACAGCGTTTTATAAGCATAACTTTTACGGTTTACTTTCCATAGATGAGCTTTCCCAATAGTGATAAAGTCAACCAGATTAACGTTGGCAAGGTCTCGCATAGTTCTATTTATGCTCATGTGAGAGACTTTTAAAATGGAAGCTATCCCTCTTTCGCTCATAGAGGCTTCGTGGGTTAACAGAAATTTTATGATTTTCAGTTTGGTCTTAGAATTTAATATATCCAGCAATGAGATCCGAAATTTCATCGAACCCTCCTTGTAACATTTATGTTACAAGTGTAACATAAATTAAAAAATTGTCAAGTGTATCGTTGTATAAATATATTGTGAAGGGAGCTTCCGCTGTTATCAACATCGACAAGCCCGGGGAGCCAGTTAGAAAATCCGAACTTTTTCGGATAAAAGCCCCAGTTGTTTTAATAGCAGCTGGGGTTTTTTATGTGGGGATTTGGTGTTTTTTATTTAAAAGGCAGAGTTCGGATTTTCTCTGAATTGAGTGGTCAACCTAAATATGCGAACTTTTTGGCAATCATTTTATGTATTTATATTTCCTTGTTGACAGAAAGATTTATATAATATATTATGAACATATGTTCATAACTGTTTTATGAGGAGAGGGATAACCTATGAGACCAAAAAAGAAACGTTGGGTAAAATGTAAGCCTGGCGAGAAATGTTTTAGGCCTCAGTTTAAACCTTTGGATGAGTTGGATGGTGTTGTGTTGGGGCTTGATGAATTTGAAGCAATTAGGCTTGCCGACGTTGAGGGTTTGAAGCAGGATGATGCCGCAAAAAGGATGAGAGTTTCCCGCCCTACTTTTTCAAGGATTATTTCTTCTGCCCATCAAAAGGTCGGAGATGCCTTGATAAATGTCAAAGCGATACGAATTGAAGGTAAACAGTAACATTTATGGTATAGACGATAATTTAATTGGAGGTATTTTAAAATGGACAAGTTTGATGAATTATTAAAGAATTTTGATTTGGAGTTTTTTGGTAGCGGGAGGCATAAAATTTCTGTTGAAAAGGCACTTGAATTGCATCGAGATAATAAAGCTGTTATTGTTGATGTGCGAACTAAGGAAGAGGTCAGTCATGTCAGGTTTGATTTTGCGCTCAATATTCCTGTTTCTCATATACCGGATAGGCTGGCTGAAATTCTAGAGGATAAGACGGTGATTGTTTTTTGCTCATCCGTTGTCAGGGCAGCGATTGTTTATACTTATTTAAGGCTCAAAGGATATTCTGATGTGAAAATTTTAACTGTTGGTTTATCTGAGATTGCGGGTTGTTTGAAGCCGGGTTATGTACTGAAAACTACGGGGAAGAGTTTATGATTCCGATTGTTGTCATTTGGGTTGTCATATTTGTTATAGCTGTTGTGATGGCTATGACAGGCCGTGGCGGAGGGAATTTTTATGTTCCTGTTTTGATTGCTGTCGGACTTGCCATGCATGAGGCGGCTACAGTTGCTCAGTTTATTTTATTTTGTACGGCTGTTGCGGCCTTGCTAGTTTTTCAGAAAAGCAGGACTGTTGATTGGAAGTTGGCGTTGGTTATTGACCCTCCTACTGATGTGATGGCGTTTGTGGGTGGTTATTATGCTCATGTGTTTAGCGGGGGTGTTTTGAAGCTTATTTTTGCTTTTTTGCTTGTTATTGCTGGATTTTTTATGCTGTATCCTGTTAAAGAAAGGGTTCAGGATAAGCGGAAACGTTTTGGTTTTTGGCATCGTAGATTTGGGGACAATAGCTATGTTGTTAATCTTTGGGTAGCTATTCCTATTACTGCGTTGACGGGGTTGGTTGCCGGGATGGTTGGAATATCCGGCGGGAGCTTTAAGATTCCCTTGATGGTTCTTGCGTGTGGTGTTCCTATGCGGATTGCCATAGGGACTTCTTCTGCTATGGTGGCGGTTACGGCTTTGATGGGATTTTTGGGGCATACTGCTGGCGGAGATTTTAATCCTTATTGGGCGATTCCTTTAATGATTGTAGCCGTGTTTGGTGGTTTGATTGGTGGAAAGTTGTCTTTGAAAGCTAAACCTGATAATTTGAAGCGGATTTTTGCCTATACTACTTTGGTGGCAGCCATATTTATGCTTGTTAATGCTTTTCTTTCTGGCTAAGAAAGTTTTTTAAAACAAAATATTCCATCTTTGAAAATTTCTGGCATTATTGAGCCCTACAATCAGCCTTAAGGAAGAATCAACCCATTGATAAAATCTGGTTGCAGATTTTGTTATTTCATGTGCTTCGGATTGAAACATATTACGTCTTTCATATTGAATAAGGTTCTTTTTGGCAATAATTCTTTTAAGGGTATTGCTCTTTTCTTTAGCCTCAGGAAGAAGAGTGGATTTCACAAGATCACAAAGATCTCCATGGTCTTCTGATATTGATACAAGCCCTTTTTCATATACGCAAATGGCATCGGCCGAAGAGATAACACATTGTATAGCAAGAGTTCCTACAGCGTTATAATTTTTGTTTTTAAGAGCTAAAAGCATAGCTTCAAAGTTATCCTGTGCTTTCTTGAAGTAATCTGATGCTGCTGATTTGTCTTCTTGCCTTGTTTGTATTTTTCGAGGATTCATATAATCACTTCCAGCTCGAAGGATCTTTTCCATAAATAACACTATATGATTTTATTAATGTTGATACAGGAGGTAGGTTTTTTTTAAGACGCCGAATAAACTCCTGC
>QNCM01000118.1 GCA_003644505.1 Candidatus Makaraimicrobium thalassicum
CCCTTGTCTTTTGACATTTATTGTTTTTTCGGTATTCTCCCGGAAATATTTACCATTATTTGACCCTGTTATCCGGCAAGGGTATGACGTTCTCTTAATCAAGGACAATTTCGGCGGCCTTGGCGCTCGATTACCGACATTTTTCAGCACATTAATCTCAAAATTGTCTTATCGATCTCAGGAATAAAAAAGTACTGACTCGTGGGCAAAATAGTGGAAGTGAATTTTCCGGTTTCAGAGGGAGATGCTGGAAGATTTTTCTTATTTTTCAGCCGCTGGTTCACGACCGATATGATCAAGTGAATATCTCCCGGGATTACAGGAGAAAGGCAGTTTCAGCAGCAGGCATCAAGCGTAGCAACAAGTTTTCTATCAAACCGGGTTATAACTGTCAAAGATCACTCAAGATCATTTTTGCTGGCTTGGGTAATGCCTTGACGGACCTGCTGAACTGAAAAATAGCCGATAATATTACCCACCAGAATCATCGGAATAACGACCAGCGGCAAGACGATGAAAAACATCTTGGTGCGCAGCGAGCTATTTTTGAGCAGATTTTTTAAGGTCATGAAAGAATGCCTACAGAGAATTGAGCTGTTCGACATAGTCGCCGTAGCTCATGCCGTCGTCACAAAGGACGTTACAGTAATTCCATAGTTTTGAAACAATTGCTGCTGGGGTCATAAGGTTTAGTCGTTGCTCCGGTTGATCAGGTTGACGATGACTTTGACGATGCTTTCTCTTTCTTCGGGCCGGCTTTCGGCGATAAGCAGCGTCAGCGCGACCAGGGCGTTATCGGCCAATCGCTTGGAACCGTCGGGCCGGTAAAGAATGCCATTGACGGCGAGAAAATAGATGAACAACGCGGCAGAGATGCGTTTGTTGCCATCGCTGAAAGCGTGGTTCTTGACCACAAAATAGAGCAGATTGGCGGCCTTCTCCTCGACACTGGGGTAAAGTTCCTTACCATCGAAGGTCTGGTAGATGGCACCGAGGGCGCTCTTGAAACCCTGATCTTTTTCAATGCCGAACAGGCCCTCAAACTCCCCTTTCATCGATTTGACCAGGGCAATTCCTTCCTCGTAGTCGATGATATGCAATACCTTGGCGGTTGTTTCCTCGATGGTCAGAGTGCCGTGATCGTAGCGGTCCAGGGTAGCCAGGGCGTAGGCATAGTCGCTGATGACCCGCAGCACATCCTTACCGGTGCCAGTCACCAGTTCCTGCGCCATCAGGGTGCGGGCCAGCAGGTCGACGGTTTGTTGGAGCTGCCGAAATTTGGCGGATTCATCCCTCAATCGCTGTTCGTGGACGGTGTAACCATTGACCAGATGCTCACGCAGCACCCGTGTGGCCCACTGGCGGAACTGAGTGCCTCGCTGTGACTTAACCCGGTAGCCGACAGAAATGATGACTTCAAGGCTGTAATAGACAACTGGTCGGTCGGAATTTGCAATTTGCATTTTTTGCAAATTGCTTTTTTCCGGTAGTTCACCCTCGGAAAAAACATTGCGAATATGGCGGGAAATAACGGAGACATCTCGTTCAAACAAGGCGACCATCTGCGCCTGGTTCAGCCAGACCGTATCCTGATCAAGCTGAACATCCAGCCAGGTTTTGCCGTCATTGGCCTGAAACAAGACGACTTCACCGCCACTTGTTTTAGTGGTTGTCACTTCTCATTCCTTTATTTATTAAAATAATTCCAGCTTGTCTGCGCACAAAGAGCAGGCAGAAGATTTGGTACAATCAATGCTGGAGTCATAAGGCGGTCTCCCGCTTCAGGCCGAGCCTTTCCCACAGGAAGCCGATATCGAAAGGTTCGCAACCAGTCTCTGCCGGTCTTCTCTGTTCCAGTTGCTCAATCGACTTGAGCAACTCGACAACCCCTTCGCGACCTTTTTTGGATTTAACGGCTTGAAGCGAAGTTTTTCCACCAAGTGCCGGCAGGGGAATCATCGGCCAGGACTCGTAATGTTTCCGAAGATAGTCGTGGATCAATTGGTGCTGAACATCCGCGGGGATATCGGAAGACGATGCAGGCTTAGCCGATTTGTCTGCTTTTTGCGACCGGGGATCAACCACCTCACGAATCTTGTAGGCAACTGCGGCTCCGGCAATTTCTTCCAGACAGGCCAGAGCCTGCGGTCTTTCCATGGGATAGACCGCGCCGGTCAAGACCATCTTTCCCTCATTGCTGGCCAGACGAGCGCCGAACACATCCCACTGCACAAGAAATTCCGTGGCCGATTTTTCGTGAACCCACACCGGTTTCTCTTCGGTATAAACCAAATCCTGCAATAGCAGTCCTTTCCCTTTTTTGACCTCACGAACTTCATAAAGGCTCATGGATCGACGGGTAATCTCAGTCAGCCATTCACGACCGGCCGCACTTAAACGTGGCCCTTTCACGCCGAGTATCAGATCAATGGCGGGGCGGTCTTTGCCGTTGATCTCCAATTCATCATCGGATAGAAGCCATTCCCCGATATTGATGAGACTGCCTGTGCTAGATGGGGCGGCAAACCCTGAATGGCATCCAGTTCGTCCTCACTCAGTTCGCCCATAAATCCTGCATAGACGACTTCATTGACCTCTTCAGAATATTTTTCATGCAGCCACTCAAGAGCAATCTACACCGCCGATTGCTCGCCACGAATGCGAGTATCCGTGGCCTCATCTTGAGCCTGACAGCATTTTTTATATTTTTTCCCACTTCCGCACGGGCAAGGGTCATTACGGCCAATCTTTACCATTGAGAACTCTCCTTGAGAAGGTTTCCAAATACCGCGCACTGTACTTTAACCCGACCGGCCAGTTCGTCGTTGGGGTCTTGGGTGACGAGTTGACCGGAGAATGCTTGTTTGAGGATAGACTGACACAGACGGTCGGGGTGGCGCTCATTTTGAACCGGGGGCTCCCCTCTGTACGCTGATCCCCGCCACAAGAGCAGATAAGAGACAGAGTGGAAACCGCATGGCAATCACCATCACATTTTCGTACACAATCCCGCCCGCCTTGTCAATCGCATAGTGAAACTCCATCGGCAGAGCTGGTGGTTTAATATGCTTCAATGAAACAATATGATGCTTACATTTCCACTTTACATGTGATAAAATTTAATATTCTGTCATGATAACTCATCACTTGAGACTACTCTTACCAGGGACCATCAAGTGAGGAGGCATCATATCTCGTCTGACCGGCAAAGCCTTCCAGAATCACACCAGCAGAAATGGTGCTTTAAAATACTCAATGAAGGGAGAATGTGATGCTATTTGAACTACGTCAGTACCGAATTAAGGATGGCCTGCGGGATGAATGGGTAAAATTGATGGAGGAGAAGATTATTCCCTTTCAGATTTTAACCCATGTTTAACAAGATTTCAGCTAATTTGCCTATTTTCGGCATTTTTAGGCCCAAAACACTAATGATTTCAACGAAAAAATTGATATTTTCATGCGTAGTGCCATGTTTTAAATAAAG
>QNCM01000119.1 GCA_003644505.1 Candidatus Makaraimicrobium thalassicum
TGTGTCCCAAAATTTGGTCGGCCTTGTATCAAGCATTGCAGGAATAATAATGGCGGCGGATGGATATGTGGTTTTTCATCGACAATATACGCACTGCGAGGCAGGTCATGTATGTTTAATTTCACGGTAAAAGAGGACGAGCCACTTGAAAAAGAGGTTGCTGTCGATCCTGAGATGCTTGGAAAGGTCTTTGAAAATTTGCTGGAGGTTAAGGATAGAAAGTCAAGAGGAGCGTTCTATACACCCAGAGAGATTGTTCATTACATGTGCCAGCAGAGTTTGATCAACTATCTGGAAACAAATACTGATATTCCTGTAGAAGATATCGAGAAGTTCATCCATTTAGGAGATTTTGCGCTGGATTTAAAGTCGATAAAAGAAAATTACCTCAAGCTTGATCGATTGCTGAAAGATATTAAGATCGTTGATCCGGCGGTTGGTTCAGGGGCGTTTCCGGTAGGGATGATGAACGAGATTGTGAAAGCGAGATCTGTTCTAACTGTTTTCTTCAATGAGAGTGAACAGGAAAATAGAACGAATTACAATTTTAAGAGAGAGACGATTGAAAACAGCCTGTATGGTGTGGATATCGATTCATCTGCTGTAGATATCGCAAAGCTCAGGTTCTGGCTTTCTCTGATCGTAGATGAATCAGATATAACAGAGATACAGCCACTGCCCAATTTAGATCATAAAATAATGTGTGGAAACAGTTTATTGGAGGAGTTTGAAGGTGTAAAACTCTTTGATGAAGAGTTGCTTGGCGAAATTCCCAAAGATTATTCTTTCGAGTTGGAACAGGTAGATAGAGAGGAACAGAAATTAAATCAGGAACGCCGTGAGATGTGTACGGGCAAGAAAGAGGATAAGGGGCAAAGCAAGGAAATTAAACGAGAATTGGAAAGACTGAAACGAAAAAGAAAGCAGATAATATCAGGTCCTAAAGAAGACGTTCCACAGTTAACACTGGACGAAGCAGTTCAGAAAAGGAAAAGAGAATCTCAAAGAAAACTGAAAGACCTGAAGAGATTGCAGAAACTATTTTTCAATGAGCAGAGCAGGGGGGCAAAGAGACGATACCGGAGTGAGATTGACCGGATCGAATGGGAACTTATCAAAGAAACTCTGAGAGAAGAGGGTAACGAAGAGGCGATGGAGCGACTTGAGCAATATAAGAAAAACAAGTCGAAACCGTTCTTTTTGTGGAAATTGTATTTCTCAGATGTGTTTCAGAGGGAGAATCCTGGATTTGATGTGGTGATTGCTAATCCTCCTTATGTTAGAGTGCAAAATTTAAGCAAGCAAGAAAAAGAGATGCTCAAATCTAATTATTTGGCTGCAACTAAAAATTTTGATATCTATGTGATCTTTGACGAAATGAGTTTATATATAACGAGAAAAGGAGGTACTTTATGTTACATTCAACCTAACAAGTTTTTTAATTCTGATTATGGTTTAGGTATTAGGAAAATTCTATGCGGCTCCAAATATCTAAACATGATAGTCGATTTCCGAGCCAATCAACTTTTTTCAACAGCAACAACCTATACGTGCATTCTAATATGTAGAAAAAAAGAGAATGCGTCTTTTAGATATATTTCATTTATAGGAAATAATGCAGCACAATTGTTCAATAAGTTTTCAACAGGAGTAAAGATAGTTGATGGAGTTATTGATGAACCTGTTAAACCAGAGAATTTGCCTCATAATTTCTGGTCATTTAATGATGCAAAAACGAATAAGCTCTTTGAAAAGTTAGAAAAATTAAGCAATCCTTTAAGTAAATACGTGGATTCAGTCTTCCAAGGTGTGGTTACTAGTGCCGATCCAATTTACATCATAGAAAAAAAGAAAGGAAAGTTTTTTTCAAAGTTTTTGCAAAAGAATATAGATATTGAATCCGATTTTGTAAAACCTTTACTGAAAGGACAGGATATAAGAAGATATAAAGTTAGAAAAAATAAATTCTGGTTAATATTTCCTTATGAAGTACATGATAATAAAGGAAGATTAATTATTGAAAAGCAGTTTAAGCAGAAATATTCTAAAGTGTGGTCTTACCTACAAGAATGTGAATATGCACTAAGGAGTAGAGAAAAAAATAAAATGGATCATTCTAAGTGGTATGCTTATGTTTATCCTAAAAATATTACACAATTTGAAAAAAAGAAAATTTTGGTTCAAGTTTTATCCAGAAAAGCGTCATTTACGTTAGATAGTGAAGGAATTTATTATTTTGTAGGTGGTGGAAATGCAGGAGGATATGGAATTGCACTTAAAGAAGGAGTGAATTTAACTTATGAATATACATTGGCTATTCTAAATAGTATTCTGTCCGATTTCTATTTACAAAATCATAGTAGCCGATTCCAGAATGGATATTTTTCTTATGCAAAAAGATTTATAGAAAAAATCCCAATAAAAGAAATCACCCATGAAGAACAACAGCCCTTCATCAATATAGTAGACCAAATCCTCTCCATCACAAAAGACGACGATTACCCTGACAACCTCGAAAAACAAGTCAGAGTCGAGGAATTAGAAAAAGAGATCGATAAATTAGTCTACAAATTATACGATCTGACCCCTGAAGAAATCGCCATCGTCGAGAACTTCAACAAGGAGAAATAAATGGACTCAGAAGATGCTCTGGTAGTATTTCAGGGAAAACAGATCAGAAGAACGTGGCACGACAACCAGTGGTACTTCTCGGTGGTTGACGTGATCTCCGTTCTGACAGACAGTCCAACGCCAAGACAGTACTGGGGCAAGGTCAAAGACCGGGCATTCAAAAAACTCGAGTTGTCCCCAGTTTGGGTACAACTGAAATTGCAGTCACCGGACGGCAAGTACTACCGCACGGATTGCGCAAACACCGAATCCCTGTTCAGGATCATTCAGTCAATTCCCTCGAAGAAGGCTGAACCATTCAAGAGGTGGCTTGCAAAGGTTGGTTATGAACGGGTGCAGGAGATAGAGGACCCGGAATTGGCACAAAAGCGGATGAAGGAAATCTACCACCTGAAGGGGTATTCTGATGAGTGGATTGAGAAGAGGGTCCGCGGAATTGCAGTACGTGATGAATTGACTGATGAATGGGATCAACGGGGCGTAAAATACGAAAAAGAGTACGCCATTTTGACTGCAGAAATATCTAAAGCGACATTTGGCTTAACGCCTGGTGAATACAAGAGATTTAAAGGGCTTAAGCATCAGAATTTAAGGGATCACATGGATGATATCGAGTTGATCCTGACGATGCTGGGCGAGGCTACCACAACGAGATTTACCCGTGACCGGGATTCCCAGAAGTTCCCGGAATTGCGGAAAGACGCAAAGGAGGGGGGAGATGTGGCAGGCGCCACACGAATAGATATCGAGGGCAAACTGGGAGCAAGCGTTGTTTCCAGCGATAATTACCTTGAAACTCCAGAGAAAATTAAAAGGATAGAAGATAAGAAAAAGAAATCGGCAGATTAA
>QNCM01000120.1 GCA_003644505.1 Candidatus Makaraimicrobium thalassicum
AGGCCCGTGTTTTCCAGGCCCGCTCGGGCAGCCTATGCCCTGTACAGAACGCTTCAAAACAGCCACTCGATACGACTATTCAAATGAATATCTCTTATCTTAGCTAAAACTTATTCAAAGCAGTAGGCGGGGTTTTGGTATCCGCCGAAGGCGGATTTTCGGGACCCTTTTTGAGTCCGATTTTCCGCTGGAGAAAATCGGACGTTCCTGGTAGGAATAAACCTGACAGCCTGACCAGGCGTAAGTGTCTTCTTTCATCTAACCCGGAAAAAAAGGGCAGGTCACAGACCTGCCCTTTTTTTTTGGCTTTTCGAAGGAAAAGCTTACATCATACCGCCCATACCGCCTGGCATACCGCCTGGCATGCCGCCGCCGGGCATACCGCCTGGACCGCTGCTTTCTTTCTCAGGCTTGTCGCAGACAAGCGCCTCAGTGGTAAGCATCAAAGAAGCGATGCTTGCGGCATTCTGGAGAGCACTGCGGGTAACCTTTGTCGGATCGATTATCCCTGCATCCACCATATCGGTGTAACAGTCCCCTTCAGCGTCATAACCGAATTTTTCTTTATCCTCAGAGAGAAGGTTCTGGACGACAACCGAACCCTCCTGTCCAGCATTGGTCGAAATCATGCGAACGGGTTCCTCCAGCGCGCGTCTGATAATTTTCACGCCGATATTCTCATCGCCCGTGACATTTAAACCGTCCAGTCCTTTTACCGCTCTCAGAAGAGCGACCCCGCCGCCTGGAACGATACCTTCTTCAGCCGCCGCTCTTGTGGCGTGGAGAGCGTCTTCGATCCTCGCCTTTTTTTCCTTCATCTCGATCTCGGTCGCGGCGCCGACGTTTATGATGGCAACACCGCCGGAGAGTTTCGCAAGACGTTCCTGAAGTTTCTCCTTGTCGTAATCGGAATCACTGTTCTCTATCTGCTTTTTTATCTGGGCTATTCTCGCTTTTACCGCTTCCGGGCTTCCGTTGCCTTCCACGATCGTCGTGTTCTCCTTATTGATGGTGATCCTCTTGGCATTGCCGAGATCGTCCAGTGTCACGTTCTCAAGTTTGATACCCAGATCCTCGGTAACCGCCTTTCCTCCTGTAAGAACGGCGATATCCTCGAGCATGGCCTTTCTCCTGTCGCCGTATCCGGGAGCCTTCACGGCACAGCAGCTGAATGTCCCGCGGATCTTATTCACGACAAGGGTTGCCAGCGCCTCCCCTTCAGTCTCTTCAGCAATGATCAACAGCGGCTTGCCGGACTGGGCGACCTTTTCCAGAAGAGGGAGAAGATTTTTCATGTTGGAGATCTTCTTCTCCTGCAGGAGGATATACGGATTTTCCATGATGCATTCCATCCTCTCGGTATCTGTCACAAAATAAGGGGACAGATACCCCTGGTCGAACTGCATTCCCTCCACCAGTTTGAGGCTGGTTTCAAGAGTCTTGCCTTCCTCAACGGTTATCACACCATCCTTGCCCACTTTATCCATGGCCTCGGCTATCCTGTCGCCGATGACCTTATCGTTATTCGCGGCGATAGCGGCAACCTGAGCGATCTCTTTCTGCTCCTTAATGGCAGTGGAACTTTTCTTCAGCCCCTCCACTACCGCAACCACAGCCTTTTCAATGCCTCTTTTGAGCTGCATGGGATTTGCCCCGGAGGTCACGTTCTTCAGCCCTTCTCTGTAAATGGACTCCGCCAGAACCGTGGCTGTGGTCGTGCCGTCACCGGCTATGTCGCTGGTCTTGGATGCGACCTCTTTGACCAGCTCCGCGCCCAGGTTCTCGTAAGCATTTTCAAGCTCTATCTCTTTTGCCACGGTAACTCCGTCCTTTGTGATCGTGGGAGCACCGAACTTTTTCTCAATAACAACGTTCCTGCCTTTGGGCCCCAAGGTGATCTTCACCGCCTGGGCAAGTTTTTCCACGCCGTTTAATATCGAACGGCGCCCTTCATCACTAAACTGTAACTGCTTTGCCATCTTTCCTCCTTATCAACTGTATAGAGCATCCTATTCAGTTTGTGTTTTTTTTTGTTCTGCGATAATCGACTTATTCAACAATACCCAGGATATCCTCTTCTTTCATCATCAAGAGGTTCCTGTCATCTATCTTCAATTCCGTCCCGGAATATTTGCCGAACAATACCACGTCTCCTTGTTTTGCTTCCAGGGGGACTATCTTGCCGTCATCCACGGTCTTTCCCTTGCCAACGGCGATCACTTTAGCCTGTTGCGGCTTCTCTTTGGCGGTGTCCGGCAACACGATCCCGCCTTTTGTCTTTTCTTCCGCTTCAAGAACCTCGACAAGAATCCTGTCTCCAAATGGTCTTACTTTCATAGCTCTCTCCTCCGTTTCCATTTCTTCCAATTTTTTAACACTGTCTTTATCCCCTTTCATTAGCACTCACTATCCTAGAGTGCTAATGTGATATCCATTATAGAAAATCCTGCCTTATTGTCAAGAGATTTTTTCGGACTTTTTCGAAAACGCTAAAAGGGGCGGTTCAGGGGGCCCTGCGGCTGCGCCGGAGCCGGCCGGCTATGTATCGGCCGCAAGCAGGCGAAGCCCCGTAAATATCAGATCAGGGCAAATCATCTCGATATGGCGGGAATATTTCGCGACAAGTCCGGCGTCACCGCCGGTCGCCACGACCTCAATTCTCTTTCCGTATTCTTTCCTGAACATCCGCACAAGACCGTCACACATGGCAGCGTAACCGAACAGTATCCCCTTATTCATGCTGGCTGGCGTGTCCCGCCCTATCAGCCCTCTGGTCGGTTTAACTTCGACCTCCGGCAGTAAGGCGGTATTTCGAATGAGTGATTCAAGACCAAGCCGCAGCCCGGGGAATATCAGCCCCCCTTCGTATCTCCCCATCCTGTTGACAAAATCAAACGTGACCGCTGTTCCGAAATCCACGATAAGCACTGGAGGGCCGCATATCCTCAACGCGGCAAAGGAGACCACCAGGCGGTCCTGCCCTATTTCCTGCGGTTTTTTATATTTTATCTTCATCGGGACTTTAATATCTCTCCCGACAACCAGGAGCGGGATCCCCGGGGCAACAGACTTCAGGCTCTTCTCCATGATAGACAAAAACCCGGGGACAACACTCACGATGACGATCCTGCCAATTTCACGGAGATCCGCTCCGAAAAGCTTTTTAAGCGCCGCCGGCCTGACCTGGCCTGTGGCGGTATGAATAAAATACCTCTTTCGGATCTTTTTCCCCCGGACAACAGCCATAGAGGTGTTGGTATTTCCAATATCCACTAACAATTCCATCACCAGATCGCTCCTACTTTGAAATAACAGTTCAGCCTTGCCCAAAAAATCTGATTCACCCGGTGACTGGTCAGGCTGTCAGGCTTATTCCGTACAGGACATTAAAGGGGCCCGAAAGCTTGGTATCCGCCGAAGGCGGATTTTCGGGGCCCTTTTTGAGTCCGATTCCCCGCTGGAGGGAA
>QNCM01000121.1 GCA_003644505.1 Candidatus Makaraimicrobium thalassicum
AAAAAAAACACAAAAAAAAAAAAAAAAAAAAAAAACGAAGGAGGTGCGCTATGAATTATCGCGAACTATTGACCAAGGCCAAATCCACTAATCGCAAAGGGTCGGGCCTCCGTCAGCATATTCGCGAGGTCCTAAGTGAAGTACCTAAAGAGGTACGAAACGAACTCCAAGGCCAACCGATCGGAGTATGGACCCGATTCCTCAAGCTCGCCCTAACCGAGAAGTACGAGTCGCACAGAAACGACAAGAACCTGTACTGCAAAATTCGGACCAACCTAATCAGTTGGCCCGGAGCCTTTGAAGTGTCGAGCGAAGGGGTTCGTTACCTCGGATGGTAAAAAAAGGAGGTAACCATGACGAAGGAAGCCGTAGTCCAAAACCTTAGTGTTCCCGTCTGGGAACACTAAAAACTCAACAAAGGAGGTGTAAGAATGAGAACCGTGTACGTCTTCGAAGGCAATATCTGGCATGGGTGTTACGGTGGCAAAATCCTTAAAGTAACCTTCGACCCGTCCAAAGGAATGGATGGGTTCTACGAGGCGTTAGAGAACGCGCCATCGGTAACCGGTGATGAGTATCGGTACATATCACCGGAGGAGTGGAACAAGTATGGGGGCGACGAAATCTTGGAACACGTAGTACACGAAACCGGTGAGTACTGGACACACTGTCCAGTGTGTGGTGGAGGAAGAGTGTACGAGGGATGGTGTTGGATCTGTGAGAAGTGTGGTGAGGTACTCGGTGCCGAATACTAAGCCAGGTCCCTACGAGGACCTGTAAAAAGGGGTGTGTTATGACGAAGGTAAGGATGGAAAGAAGAAGGTACGAGCTGTGGCTCGTCAGCCCTGAAGGCGAGCCAGTCGAGTTGTTGTTGGCTACCACGTCGAAAGACGTCGTGGTAGCGGAGGCGAGATGGTATGAGGAACTCGGCCAGAGCGTCGATGTCGCCTCCTCCGATGGGAGGAGGCAGTGGATCACGTGGAGGTAATGCCATGGGGAGAAAGGTACTGAGTACTAACCCAGGTCCCTACGAGGACCTGTAAAAAAGGAGGTGCGTTATGGCGAAGGATAGGGTAAAACAGAGTAACAACAACAACAACAACAACAAAACTAAAGGAGGTGAGACCATGGAAAAGAGGATTGATTGGGGCAAGTTGGTGGACAACGTCAAAGAGGGCAAGGGTACTGGCGGGCGCGTCCAGTCTGGATTGCGTCAGCACATCAAAGAAATCTTGGCTGAGGTACCCGAGGGAGCTCGTGAGAAGTTACAGGGTCAACCGATTGGAGTATGGGCACAAGTGTTGAAAGCGGTACTGATTGAAAGGTATCCCGAAGTGCACGGAAACGACAGGAACCTGTACAACAAGATTCGTGTGAACATTTCGAGCTGGACCACTCACTTCGACTACGACAAGGACTCCAAAACCGTAAGGTACTTGAAGTGGTAACCTGGGATAAGTGGTGAGGACTGAATATCCTCCACCACTTATCCCACAAACCAAGAGGAAAGGAGGTGCGAGATGGAGAGGCTCGAACTCATCTTAGAACAAATCCTGGACAGAAGCAATAGGTCCAAGGAAAGGTACCCCACCCGCCACGTCTGTAAGGTTCCTCGCAGAGCAAAGAACCAAACACTGGATCGTCTCACAAGGATCCGCGCATGTGGTTCCCTTTGGGACTTCGCCGAGATGTACTTCGAGAGACCAGAACCTGAGGAGGTGAAGATCGAGACTGGTGATGAGAAGTGGGACGAGATCCTGAACAAAGCACTGAATCGGAGAAGAGGAAGACCAAGAAAGGAAAGAGAGAAACCGAAGATACTACCTGGGTCGAGAGTTGGTGACATGTACGCAAGGGTTGGAAATGAGTACACGTGCTCCAGGTACTACTGGGATGACGAGGTGAGGGAGTCCAGGGAGGTCCCATCAGGGGTCGCCTTGGAGATCTTTGAGGAAATCATGTACGGAGGAGGTGAAGAATAAAAGAAAGGAGGGAATTGGAATGGCAAGAATTTATGTTGTAAGTGGAAGCAAGAAGCCACACGGACCGAACTGTGGCTGCCTTGTGTGCCCCAACTGTGGGGCGAGTGAAGTCGACGATTGCCGTAAACCGGTTGATGAGTGGAAGTTTCAAATTAAGGCGTTTAAAGTTGACGATTGGTCTCACTGTCTAGTGTGTGGGTGTTGGTTTGATCTTGAGGGCAACATCGAAAAATAACAAAGGAAAACTTTCGTGGAAGGAGGTGTGAGATGGCAACCACTGTTCTTTTCTCAAGAGATGAAAGAGAGAAGGTGTATTGGATAAGTAGTTTGATTGGTTCAACCAATGGGACCATCTTTTCAGTCACTTTTATCAAGAGGACCACCGGCGAGGAAAGGAAGATGGTCTGCAGAACTGGAGTGAAGAAAGGTGTGAAGGGCGTCGGAATGTCCTACGATCCCAAGGAGAAAGACTTGATAGTGGTGTTCGACATGCAAAAGAGAGGTTTCAGGATGATACCTTTGGAGAACGTGAAGGAACTGAAGATTAAGGGTCACAAATACCTTATTAAGTAAGGAGGTGTAACCATGGCAAAAGGTAGGGCGACCAGAAGGCCTAAGTCATGGGTACAAGTACAGAGGGAGTTCGAAAGAACCTTCTTGGAGGATGGAATCAGGGAGAAGATTGGCAAAGCGATGGCAGACCTGAAGTTCCAAATGATGGAGAACAAGGAACTGGCCAGGAAATTACAAGGAGCACCGATCAGGGTGTGGGTGCGGTTGATGATCGCCGCTTGTGACTTGGATCCACGTTCAGAACCTACGGTAAAAGAGATCCTGGAAAGTAGATATGTGAAGGTAGATGAAGAGGGAAAAGCCTGGGCAAATTCAACTTCTTGGTACAAACGTACAGAATTTTGAGTCCCGATCTACTATATGCGCGTATAATCGCTTGGAAAGAGTGGTCAACGGGTCTCGATCAGGTGTCCAGATTCCTTAATGATTTCAAAGAGTTACGTTTCCTGTTTTCCTAGTTCCACAAGGTCACCCAATATGTTGACATATCTCAAAAGGTGGACAAGCGATTTTACGCGCGATTTTGTAAACCGTTCTTCTCTACGCGCTCCCTTATGGTCTCGATTAACTGAGTTAGGAATCCAGAAATTGTTAAATCATTCTGGGCACAGTATACTTTTACCCAACGGTACAAATCTACAGGAATACGAAAAGTCAGAGTTTTGGCCTGCCTAATGTCCTTTCCTTCCATTTGGAGTCCCTCCTTTATGAATATACTACCTTCCTAATTTACTCCTCTCCTACAGGACTTGTCAAGCCCAAGGTAAGGAGCTGTGCAGGTACGAATTGGTTCAGGTCCAAGGGGGGTAGGACAGGTCCAATTTTTCATTTTTAAAAACAACTTCAAAAAGAAGGAGGTGTGTTATGGATCTGAAGGAACTCGAGGGTAACAGGTATTACAAG
>QNCM01000122.1 GCA_003644505.1 Candidatus Makaraimicrobium thalassicum
AACCATCCGGAAAACTCACTGGTAATAGTGGTCGGCGCGCCGGTATCAAGGCGCGGTTTCAGCTTCTTCTCCTCAAAAGGATTTTCCGGAGCGGCCGGGCCTTCCTCGCCGCCTACTCCTACAGCGCCGAGAGGCGCCAAAGCGTATCCGGGACTACCCACCGGGCCCGTATAACCGTATTCATCCTGCCCCTCATTGCCCCACTGGCTGTTGAACCTCGAGCGTTCTTCATCAGTCGTCGGAGACTCGGAATATCCGGCACCCTCACATATTTTCCCGGTCCATCCCGGACGGATATTCCGGAGATTCCCTTCTCCAGGCAGAGCCATGTGCCCGTTTCCACCTTCAAAGAACAGCCTGGAACACATCTCATCAATAAATAGATACATTATCGTTCCCCGTATACCGCAGACCGCGTGGGGCGTCTTGACCGCGAATTTTGATTTTTCCGGCTTATTCTCAAGTCTGGAGATGATCCTGCCGTAGTTGGACTCAAACGTGTTCTCGTAATCACCGGTCCCTGGATCACGCTTTAACTCCGTTATGATAAGCTGGGTGTTCGGCAGCAGGTCCATGCTGAGGCCGTTATCAAGATTTATCAGTATCCTGCCGGTCTCCCCTGTTTCTATCCTGTCGCCTGTTTTAAGCACTTCGTTCTTTACCGGCGCGTGCCATCTTGTAGAACCTCCCGGCTGAACGCGGACAACACCGGTGATCCTGCCGACCACCGCTCTGGTGACCCTGGAATCCTTCGCAGGCACTCCCTTGATTATCGGGCCGGTCATATCCGCGTATCTATCCTTCTCCATGGGAAGAAAAGCGCGGGGTTCCTCAGGCGCCGCGTTATAAGGAACAACGGATGTCATACCTTCGCGCACCTCGATAGTTTCGTCCGGAAAAGCAGGGTTAGTCACGCTGAAAAGGCCTTCCGAAACAAGCGCGTTGGTCGCGGAATGCTGGAATGACACGAAGATATCCGACCCGGTCACGGCTCCGACAGCGTTCGGAGTGATAATATCGAAAGGGGCCTTGTCAAATGTTTCGGATACGATCGCTCTTATACTGCCCCTCTGCAGGTCAATAACCCCGGTTTTCCTGTATCCGTACTCATCCAGCGTGTAGTCCTTCACCCTGATCTGCGAACTGTCGCCTATCCGGACAACGGAATCGTCATCAAAAGTGACTTCCGCCTTGGAATAACTTTTCGTCCTGATGACGTCGCCGGGAGAGACCTTCTCGCCCGCTGTTATGGGGACATACGCGTCTCCCGCTTCATTCAGCTTATCGACCCTGCCTTCCAGAAAAGTGACGCTTCCCACTATTTCCGCCATAACAACCGGGGGAAACACCAGAAAGAAAGACAACAACACACATACCAGCATGCTCAGCTTCTTCATGATTTATACCTCCTGATTACACCTTCCGATTATACCTTCCGCTGATCTACCCCATCCATCTCTTTGCATATACCTATCTCTACCGTTTTTATCTACAATATCTCCATCCCCCGCCAGCCTTAAAAATTGTATTGAATAGCCGTGCTTACGACATGCCGATCATAACTATAAATATGTATGGTTGATCGCTGGGCTATAAATGTATAACGGACCTGGAGTTCCATGTTCTTGAGAAACTCGTAGGACAAAAGAGAACCTATGGCATATATCTGGTCGTCTCTCTCTTTGTCATAAAGGCTGTGTCTGTTGCTAAAATCCTGGAAAAAGACTTCACCGTTGACGCTCGCGTCGAGCTTATCGCATACCGGATAAAGGACTCCAGCGCCTATCTTGTTCCCGAAATATTCCCAGTTCTTTCCCTTTGTCCAATCCTTGCTCATGGCATACCTTAAATTCACAAACCCTTCTTTATCGGCGAAGAACCAGAACCATCCGGCGGTCCCTATCAGCTCATTCCCTGTCCTTCTTTCATCCGGCAGGCTGGTGGGCCTCATGTAATCATCATACCTGTATATGATCCCTGCCTGCGCCAGCTGGGAATCGCCGACAAGAATATTGTTCACGTTCCCCATGCTTATCGAGGCAAGATAGTTCTTATCGTCCACCACCCAGTGATTAAAGTTCAGCGGGAACGTCACGAGCACCGTATCCAACGCGATGTTTCCCTGGGCCGAGAGAGTGTTGCCGAAAAGGTTATACTGGCCCATTTTATTCTGCCGCGCCAGCTGCGTGCCGTATCCGGTCTTCACACTGAAGGGACTATCCTCGAACCTGAAAGTATAGTCCCCTTTCATGTCAAACACCTGCCTTGTATCATCCTGATCCTGCACCCCGGTGATATACGTGGTATCATGCGGTTTCAGGATAACGTTCGAATCAAACTCAAAGGCGCCCCTGGCCATGAAGTGAAAAGGCTTCTCTATTTCCAGCTTGCGTTCTATCACTTCAACATACTGATCCGCGTAAGTGGCGATGGCCGACTGCGGATCAACGGCATATGTTTCCTTAAACACGCCCCTGGCGTCTTCGTATTTCTTCATGCGCAGATAGCATATACCTATCCGGTAATCAGCGGACTGCGTCAGCCGGTCATCCAGGTCCTTCGCCTCTTCAAAAGCCTTGAGCGCCTGTTCATATTCCCCCTGTTTCTGGAGCGTAAGGCCTTTCAGGAATTTCGACTGTGCGGGGCGGACGCCTTCGGTTTCCGCCACCTTGATCCATTTTTCCGCTTCATCAAACTCATTAAGCCGGTACAGCAGGTCTATCAGCTCGATAAGCGCTCCCGCTATCCGGGGTTTCTGGGTCAGGGACTTCTCAAACCACTTTTTCGCTTCAACATAGTTCTGGAGCCTTTTGCAGGTGAGCGCGTAATAATACGTTGCCAGAGACGAGCCCGGCCGGGACTTCATCGCCCCTTTGAACAGCGTAAGGGCTTCATCATAATTTTCCTGCCGGAAAAGATAAATACCTTTCTTCAAAACCTCATCCTTCACAGCTTCCTGTGCGAAAACGCTACAGGTAAAAACCGACAGGCAGAGGACAAAAGATAAAATAAATCTAGTGGTAATTTTGATCTTTCCCATAATAAGAAACTCCCTCTTTTGTCTTGGCATAAAAATGTAATAGGACGCGTCAACACAACGGCTGACAATTTATGTAAACCTCCGCTAAAACACAGTGGAGGATAGCACATAGTATATATGTTCTATATAGCTTTACCTAAATACTTTATAGGAACTACATTTGCGCTACAGTTCATTATACAGTGATCAAGTTTTATGTCAATAAAAATATATAGCTTGTTTACACACGTCTATCTCGTCTATCTTTCGCATATCAGCATACAAAGAGGCCGCCATCATAAAGAAAAAGGCTGCCCGCAACTTCTGGTTAGGTATTAAAAAGTTAAATATCGGTTATTGACATCGCCGTGAAAAGATAAGATAATGAAATCGTTCCAAAAATACAAATATACAAAGAGCATAAT
>QNCM01000123.1 GCA_003644505.1 Candidatus Makaraimicrobium thalassicum
GTTGTAAAAGTAATGTTTACAGCCTTTCGGGTTGTGTTTCCATTCTACGCATTCCAATCTCTGCGTGGGACGGGTTGGGTTATTCCACAGGGATATATCCGCCGTCTTTTCCGCCGTTTTGGGTTTGCTGAATGACTTCTGTGTCGTGAAAGGTTTCGGCTTCTGCCTGCTCCTTTTCTGCCACGTCATCGGCTGGCGTCACCTTTTCGCTCTCAAGTATTTGATTGCATTTGTGACAAGTGACTTCATCTTTTAGGTAGGTTGTGTGTTTAGGGTCTTTGATGCCACAAAATGCTTTATTTTCATGTCCGGGGCGGTAGGCGTGTACTAAACCTACTTCTTCGGTACTCGCTTCGTATTCTTGCTTTTCGGGGGCTACTTCGGCATCTTGCCCAAAAAGTCCTTTGACTTTGCTCATCAGTTCGCTTTCTGTTTCAGGGTCAGAACGGTCAAGGGCGAGTTGTTCTTCTCCGAATTTGTCGGCTTCTGCATCGGCTATCGTTTTCGCTAAGGACTTTGCTTTTGCTTTCTTTGCTTTTAATATTTCGCTTTTGACGACTGCATCAGCAAGACTAAGCTCTAAGGCTTCCATGTTCTCCACGTCTAGGATGTGATAGGCGAAAATAGCGAGGATGTTCGCCGCTATCAGTACGCTCATGCCTATTATGGTTGTTTGAACCTGTTCGGGGTTTATGGTTGTGACCATTCCGCTTTGGGATGCGCCGCGGATAGTCTCTACGGTGAAGATGGCAAATTCCCCGACAAGGTCTACAACAACCATGAGTAGGGCGATGCCTTTCTGCCCTATCCCTTCCGAGTTGTTGAGAAATACCATTAGCCAAGCAAGCGCTCCACCTGTGGTGGCGAAAAGGGCTAAGTACCCGATCATCTGCTTGTCTGCGGGGAGGGTGCCGCTTACAAAATCGAGTGTACGACTTGCGGCGTAAACGCTCAGGGCGATAGCCATTGCGTAGAATAATAGTTTTCCGATAAATTTCGATATGTCTTTCATTGTGGACTCCTTCTAGGGGGGTGGGTGGGTTATTGACAATAGGCACTGTATACGTGCCCTTCTTCGCCCGTAGGGGCGGTGATTTTTAGCCATTCGCCGAAGGCGATTATTTCCAGTTCTTGCCCTTCGGTAAAATATCCGATCACTTTTGCACTGCTATTCGGGGCGTTGCGAAAGTGTAGATATGTGGCTGATACTGTACAGGTCTCTGGGGTGGGGGAGGGGGGCGGCGTAGCTGACGGCGTAGCCGTTCGGGTAGCTGTCGCCGTTGGCTCAGGGGTTGCGGTCGCCGTGGGGGTGGCGGTGGCTGTGCATCCCGTAAGAAAAAGTATTATGAGTAGTAGGGATATTTTGGTCATTTAGCTCCTTTTTTATGGTATAAATTAGTGAGTAGTAGGGAACGCTCCGCCGTGGGATTGGACTCTTTGCGGCGGAGCGTTGCTGTATCGGGTGCCCGAACACCTGAATTGATTTATCGGATGGGGTAGGACCCGTCCGTATAATCTAATTTGGGAGTGCTATTGTGAATGAGTTAGAGCGTTATTTTTTGCGGAAGCAATATAGTGTTGCTACCATCAAGACCTATAGGCGGGTACTTGAAGATTTTTTGACTTTCCCCGATTTTGACAATTTAGAAGATTTGGAGGATGTAGATTTGTATGCGTTTATCGACCGTCCCGGTTGGGAGGTGGGGGGGACGATGCGCCATTGCGCCCTATCTGCGGTCAAGGAATTTCTCCGCTATAAGTTTGGTGAAGATCATCCTGCCGTATCTGCTCGCGTTAAGCGGCGTAAGGGGAAGATGCAAAGGACGCTGACAAAGGATCAGCTTGATAGGCTTCTGGTTTATTTAGATAAGGGGGGTGTGAAAGGGGCTAGGGATGTGGCTATCGTGGCAGTCGCCGTTGATACGGGAATGCGGGCTTCGGAGTTGGCACGTTTGCAGCTCGAGGATGTGCATCTTTCCGAAATGTGGCTACAAGTTGTCGTGAAGGGCGGCGATTGGCGACCGGGTTTCTTTTCCCCTGATACGGCGAATTTATTGCAACGATATTTACAGTTGCGCTCTCCTGTCGCGGGGGAGGGGCATTGTTTTTTATCTACGCAAAAGCCGAAGGCTGGTCGGGGTTTGTCGGCTTCTGGGATTCAGTCTATGTTTAAGCGTGCGAGTGTTGATTTAGATTTCAAAGTTTCGCCCCATGATTTGCGTCGTACTTATGCGACTGTTGTTACTGCGAACGGTGCGCCCCAAAGAACTGCGCAACTTGGCGGTGGTTGGCAATCTTCTGAACAATTTCTCGGTTATGTTCGCGCCTTGCAAGCGGAGTTGATTCGCCCTTATCTCCCTATGGTCGGGGTGTTGAATGTTGGCTCTTAAACGCTAGGTTCTTGGTTCGAGTCCGAGATGAGGAGCCAAGAGACGCGTTTCTGGTTCGCTGATTGTCCGGGAACAAGTCAACGATATTTCAAATAATTGGTATTGGATGTGGAGCGTTTTATTATCCCCTTTGCTCTATGTTAATGTGCTGATTGTTTGGCAACGCCGAAGTGTTCTAGCACTTCGGCTTTGTTTTTAATACTTGGAACGAATGCGACGCTTTATCCCTGCGCGGCTAAAGAGTCGCCATGCCGAAAAGGGGCGTATGCTTCCTGCTCGTATTTTTTGAGACTGTCTAAGGAAATGAGTAAAGGGGAATTTTTCTTTTGCGGGTCTAGCTTTCTCCCCTCGAGGCGCCCTTCTTGTATCAGACTGCGAACTTTCCAGTCTGAGCAATTGAGACGCTCGGCGGCGGCGGCTACGCGTAATTCGTCATGGAGTTGTTCGGTTTGTGTTTTCATGCCCCCCTTATACTACTCTTACTTCTCTAGGTCAAGGGTTTTCTCGTATCAATATCTTTTTACAGGGTGCGCGGGAGTCTGTTTGGGTCGGCTGTCTGATTTTGTCACGCGGGAAGATGGGGAACGCGTCGCCTACTGCGCGATGGCGTAGCCATGTCCGCTTGAACGGATTTTGGTTTTCGGGCGTTTTTGTTTTTGCCCGTGAAAAACCAAGTAAGTAGTTAAGCGGCATGGTGGGGAGGTGGGGGGCTGTCCACTTCCTGCACGGCGTGTCAGTCACGCGAAGCGACTGCACTTGAGCGAAGTCCGCAAGGTTCTTCCGCACTTGTTTTTTAGTCCGTTCTTCAATGGCTTTTTACCGCTTCCGTATTTGGGGGGTGTTTTCTTCTCCGATCAGCTGCGCAGCTTCGAGGAGCTACAGGTAAAATCAAGAAATCTCCGCTTTTTGATACCCCCATATATAGATTGTGCATTTCCTGCACTTTGCTTTTAATGCCGGCTTAAGCCGTCCGCACTTATGGTAAAATTTTTTTGGCGAAAAAAATAGCTTGCACGCTATGGGGTTGGA
>QNCM01000124.1 GCA_003644505.1 Candidatus Makaraimicrobium thalassicum
CTCGCATACCACAGCGGGTGGATCGTTGAGGAGCGGATGGGAATTGCGCTCGCAATGGGTGACAATGCGTTTGATGCGAAGCGAAAAGCCGAGGTTGCGGCGCACAAGATCATGATCAGGACTGCTGCGGAGCGCGAGTGGCGTGGGCAGGAAGAGAAGCGGATGCATGTGGTTGAGTAGTTTGGTGGATGCGGGAATCGATCTGAAGACTGCCAGTGACACAGTTATATTGAGCGAGTACGTAACTGCACCGTTGCAGGCGAGTCTGGCATGAAACTGCCGATCCTATCCGCAAAAGAGATCGTCAAAGTACTGGAGAGAGATGGATTCAAACCAATCAGGCAGAAAGGAAGCCATATTTCATTATATTAAAAGAGCATAGATAAAACGTATCTGGTCGTTGTCCCGGATAAGAAAGAGGTGAAGCGAGGGACATTGCCCGGCATACTGAAGCAGGCTGGAATGGATCGGGAGCGGTTCTTTGAACTGTTAAAGAAGAGATAGAGAACCGTAGCCCCACTGCTGGCTGGCACGGGGTGCTGAAAGACGGGTTGCCGTTCTTCTCTTTTTCGCTCGTGGTTCGGGTTCTGCGGCTTGCGCAATTCACGATCCTGTAGACGTCAGACGTTAGCAACAGACATAGATTTAATAAACAAGCCCGCCGACGCAAGTATCACGTTGACCGCTATGAAAGATTTACCCAATCTCAAATATACACGAAAGAAGATCAGGAAGAAGAACCGGACGATCTACCGCCAGACCCTTGCGGAATCCGGATACATGGAGCAGGGGAACTTCGACACGATCGGACCGGACGACCTCGCACGCATGTTCGATCTGTACGATGCCCACTTCTTCAGTGGATTCTTCAACAAGAATTACAGTGGAAAGATATTTTTCCGCCTATCGGAGAGGATGACAAGGGCGGGCGGAAAGATCGAATACAGAAGGAACCCGGAAACGTACACAATCGTCTTATCGACGATACTCATCTTCCAGACGTTTGATGATGTCACGCGGCAGGTGACTGTGAACGGTATCGTCTGCCATGACCGGCTCGAGGCGACCATGCGCATCCTTGAGCACGAGATCATCCACCTTCTGGAGACTGCGCTCTTCGGTTCCTCGAGCTGTTCCAGGCCCCGTTTCAGGCGTTTGAGCAGAAACATCTTCGGTCACACCGAGGCAACCCACAGATTGGTGACGCAGACAGAGCGCGCCCGTGAGAAGTACGATCTGCGAGTGGGATCCATCGTCTCGTTTGAATACGACGGTGCGACCTACCAGGGGGTCATAACCCGGATAACCGTGCGTGCCACGGTCATGGTCCGGGATCCGGATGGGGACTTCAGGGATCTCTCAGGGACTCGGTACAGCAAGTATTATATCCCGCTCGAAAATATGAGACCATTAGAGAACGAGATGTGATATTCATGCAAACGGCAGTGTCTGAAAATCCGGTAGTGTTCTATAAACCGTGACCTTTGTATACTCCGAACCACATAATAAATTCCATGACCGGGGCAAATCCAAATGACCAGATATGCAAGAAAGGGAACAAGAGACCTTTATATAGGTTCTTTTAGACGATCTAATGTTTATTTAAATAACGAAAACAAAATAATCTTTTTAGACACATATAACAAATATTAACAATATTTTTTTGTCCATCAATTCTTTTAAGTGATGCAGGTATGAGCCAGATATCCATCCTGCTGCTGGGGCTACGGGGGGTACATCGGAGCAACCCTTTTGTCTGGGAGCCCCAAGAGTAAGCACCATCGGAACAAACTCGGCGGCGCAACCCCCATAACAGAATGTCAATCACTAAACCAGGAGAGATGACTCAACAATGATCATATCAATAGCAAGCGGAAAGGGCGGTACAGGAAAGACCACGATAGCGGTAAATCTTGCATTGTCGCTCTCAAATGTACAGTTACTGGATTGCGATGTCGAAGAACCGAATTCGCATATCTTCCTCAAACCAGAGATAGAGAATGTAAAGTCAGCATGTACGCTTATGCCCGAGATCGATAACGATGTATGTGATTACTGTGGGAAGTGTGCGGCTGCATGTGAGTACAACGCAATCGTCGTGCTCCCGACACAGGTCATGGTCTTTCCTGAACTCTGCCATGGCTGTGGTTTATGCGCAATGGTCTGCCCGCGGGATGCGATCAGCGAGGAGCCAAGGGAGATCGGCGTTGTCAGGAAGGGGAGAAGTGGCGACAACATAGAACTCGTGTATGGGCTGCTCCATATCGGTGAGATCATGGCAGCACCCCTGATAGACCATGTCAAAGAGGAGATCGATCCGGAAAAGACCGTGATCGTTGATGCGCCCCCTGGAACGGCATGTCCTGTGATTGCAGCGATTCAGGGCAGTGATTACTGCATTCTTGTGACAGAGCCAACGCCGTTTGGGCTATACGATCTGAAACTGATAGTAGAGGTGCTTAAAGTGCTAAAGATTCCTTCTGGCGTCGTCATAAATAAAGCGGGGATCGGGGATCAGAATGTCTATCGCTACTGCGAAGAAGAGGGAATTCCGATCCTGCTTGAGATTCCTTATGATAAGAAGATCGCAGAGTATTATTCGGAAGGCATACCTTTCGTGAATGCGATCCCTGCGTGGAAGGATCGGTTTGCAGGGATGATCGATGGAATCAGGGGGGAATTATGAAGCAGATAACAATCATTAGCGGAAAGGGCGGCACAGGGAAGACAACACTCGTCGCATCGTTTGCAGCCCTTGCAGAAAACATTGTCATTGCAGACTGCGATGTGGATGCGCCCGACCTCCATCTGCTGCTGCATCCGGAGATCGTGAAAAGAGAGGAGTTCAAAGGCTTAAAAGTTGCAGCAATTGATAAATCGAAATGCATAGAATGCGGAATATGCGAAGCAGCATGTAGATTCAAGGCAATATCTGATAACGCCCGGGACGGAGATTTTTTCACGGGCGTTACCGGGTCCGGTTATGCGGTCAATCCGACACGCTGCGAGGGCTGTGGTGTATGTGTCTTCGTCTGTGATCAGGATGCGATCATCCTTACAGAACGCGTCTCCGGGTACGCATTCATCTCAAAGACGAAGTACGGGACAATGGCTCACGCGCAGTTGAATATCGCCGAAGAAGCGTCCGGAAAACTGGTAACCGTTGTCAGGAACAATTCCCAGCGGGTCGCAGAAGAGGAAGGATCTGACCTCATCCTGATCGACGGGTCGCCCGGCATCGGCTGTCCTGTGATTGCGTCCCTGACCGGTGTGGACCTTGCGCTGGTCGTAACCGAACCCACGATGTCAGGACTGCATGACCTTGCGCGAATCCTCGATGTGACCAGACACTTCGGGATTGCGTCAGTTGTCTGCATCAACAAGTACGACATCAATGAAGCGAACAGC
>QNCM01000125.1 GCA_003644505.1 Candidatus Makaraimicrobium thalassicum
ATACTGCAAGGGCGTATGTAAAAGTGCCAGTTACGACGGAAGGCACGAGCGGGAAATATTATTTCGCAGTAAAAAGAAGCGCAGAGACTTTGAGTGAAGCCATATCAAGTGGGCACTTTATGGTATTAGACCCGTGGTGGAACGCTTCATGGAGCAGAAAGCGCCCTATACATATAAACAATACAGGCAACAGCAACGCATTAACCGATTATCAGGTGATGATTAATATAACTTATGACAGCGATATGAACACTAATTTCTCGGATATAAGGGTAGTAAACGAGACTTCAGGGGAGACAGTTCCGTATTGGATAGAGAACAAATCTGATGGTAGTTGGTGTAAATTATGGTTCAATGCATCCTATATACCAGCGAGTTCATGGTGCAACGATACCTATTACCTTTACTACGGCAACCCTTCTGCCAGTTCTGCAAGTGATGGGGAGGCGACCTTTTTGCTATTTGATGATTTTGAGAGCGGGTTTACTGGCTGGAGTGGGCATACAGGGGATTTTGCCCAATCAAGTGAACAAGCTTATGATGGAAGTTATTCTCTTAAAAAGACTGGAGCAGATGGGCACGACAACGCATGGATACAGAAAGAATTATCAACTCAAGATGTTCAAATAATAACACGATTATGGACGAGTGATACCCTTAATAACAGAGGAAGTGTGCATCTTGCTCTTAGCACCGATGCAGACCATTCTTATCGGGTAGACCTTGACCCTGGTGGGTACATAATAATTGGAGAAGCAGATAATGATGCTCATGTTGATGTTCTCGCGAATAGCGCCCTTTCTGCGATTTCGAGCGACCAATGGGTAAAACTGACACTAACAAGACTCGAAACATCATGGACTGGAAAAGCATATTTAGCTGATGGCACAGAAATCGGTTCAGTATCTTACACTCTTGATGTTACAACGGGTTATGCTGGCTATTATCTTTACGATTCTGGGCACTATGCTGACCAATTCATCGTCCGCAAATACGCCGACCCAGAGCCGACAGCAGAATTGGGTAGTGAAGAACAAATTTGTCCCACACCCATAATAACAGGCAATACAACCTATAACTTCGGTGTTAATTATACTTTTACAGAAGGAAGTGGTGGTCTTGATACTGATTCCTTTAATATCTCATGGAGCAATAATACTGCCAGTGGCTGGCAGAATGGCACAACCGATTTATATTTCAATCACACTACACAGCCACATGGTTATGTGGCAATAGATATATGGGCTTACAACTCAACGGAAGGAAAATTATCGGAAAGCCCCGCTTCAGATAACGTGACCGTGCCGAATAATGCTCCTGTTATAACCAATACCTCCGATTGGGAAGGTGATGAAGGCGAACTCGTGTATCTGGATTTTGATTACACTGATGCAGACGGCGATACGTGCACCTTCTCAACCAATGCCACAAAAGGTTCACTCAATACAACAACAGGTGTTTTTGAATGGCAAACCGATGAGACTTCACAGGGGACATACATATGGTGGTTCAAGGTAGAGGATGGATGGGGAGGAGAAGATACTTATATTGCAACGATAACCGTAAATGATTTATACCAACCCACCAATATGAGCATATTGAATGAAAGCATCAATTTATTATTGAAGGAACAAAAAATGACAGGGCTAAGTTTTCTATTGGGCATATTGATAATAGCGGCACTGGTATTTCTCTTGCTCGGGGTGCTCGTTTCAAATTCAGTTCTGACACTCATGGGTGCAGTAACCTCTTTCATTGCCATGGCTCTCCCTATCCCTATGATGCCCGATTATCCCTATTTCGGCATCGCGCTCACGGGTGTTCTCTTCCTTTTCGGTATCATCGGTTTTATCATCACATTCTATCAATGGCTCACATCGTATCGTGAGGGGAGAGGCTATCGCAAATGGGAGCGGTATTTTGAATAAGGAGGTGATGTAAAATGAGTGAAGAAATAGAGGATATAGATGGGATTTTTGATGAAGAAAATCTCGATAGAGAAGACTTCGATAGAGAACCAATACTGCAACCGAGCGTGGATTATCTGCGCGAGCTTACAAAACTTCCAAAAATCCCGGAACGATTGCAAAAGTTGTTCTGGTCTTACTATGGAAAGGATATATTGTTGGGCAATCTCGATCGGGAGGATTTGAAATCGCTTAACAACAGGGTAGGGTTAATCGTGGCAATCGCACATATCACACAACCCGACTACGAGCACACCGGTGAGATGTTCTTGGATTACACAAATCTCAAGCATTATGTATGGAACCAGAGCCGGCGTGGAAAAGAAGGGTTTGAACGCGTGATGCAGACGCAACAGACAAAGATGTCAATCCAACGCAGTGAACAGCAACCATCGCTCATATCACCGCGCCGGAATCCTCTTTCATTCTTGTTCCCGAGGAGGAGGTGAGGTATATGGATCCCATATCATTCTCAATCATATTTATCTTAGTGCTCATCATAGCGATTCTGCTCGCACTGCCTCTTATAGTCAATATCCCCATTTACCGGTTGCTCCTCGTAAAAATGCGCGGTTCTATGCTGATTCTGCTTCTCAATCCATACAAAAAGATCGAGCTGAAAGAAGCGAAAGCAAAGTCATCAATTCTTGAAACGAAAGATCACTATTATTTCTTAAACGTGCCCGATGCGGTGTATCGCATGTGGAATATCCCCGTTGCCATAGCATATCACAAGTATGGTGCAATTCTGCCCCCTCAAAACATTATACATGCTTCAAAGATGCGCGAGCTGGGATTCAAAAATATAGGTGAGGTAAAACTCGCAATAGAGCAACTTCAGAGGAGATTATACGGTGATAAAAACACACCGGGCTTGATTACGTTTCGTGAAGAGCTGAATAAGAGACTGAAAGAAATAGAGCGGGATTTAAAACAAATTGATCTTTTCACGCTCCCTCACAGTATCCTCGAAAAAATACAGGCTGGACACATCCCAAATGAATTAAGGGACATGTTCAAATCCAAGGGTCTGAAACTACCGAAGAAATGTGAAATCAAAGAGATTAATGAGGATACATGGCAAATCAAAGGTAATCCAGAGAATTTTATTGTTTCACGTGAGGGAGAACAAATCAAAGTGCGTAGAGATGCGAATAAAGCGGAAATAGAAGCAGAGCGAGAAGAAATCAAAGAAAGGTTGGAAGAAGTGAATCGCGAAATTGAGGATATACAATCACAGCTCGATACGCTTGAGAACGTTGAAGTGGAAGAAGCTGGGATAATTAAAATCCAGGACATATTCAACTTCCTGGAAAAGAACCTCAGCACCGATGTGCTGTTCTCCATCATTGAACGTAGCGTTGCCGAAGAATTACGGGGAATGCGCGATTACTTCGG
>QNCM01000126.1 GCA_003644505.1 Candidatus Makaraimicrobium thalassicum
CTTCGTCGAATAACTCGATCTTCCATAATAATTTCATCGACAATTTCAATTACAATGCTCATGATAATAGAGATTCGAACTCATGGGACGACGGCTATCCGTCTGGCGGAAATTACTGGCACGACTACCCCGGCATGGATGCCGACGGCGATGGTATCGGAGAGGAGCCATACGACATAAGCGGCGGCGCTGGGGCGCAGGATAGATACCCAATAGTGCAGATGTGGAATATCACAGCACCACCTGACCCTATTCCAGCCATAGACTCTGACGGCGACGGCGTGCCCGATGCATGGGACGATGAGCCCGACACCCCTGCTGGTTACTGGACTGATTCTCGTGGACGCGGACGGAGATGGGGCGACATGAACGGCGACGGGAAGCTCACGTCTGCTGATGCGCTCATGATCCTGCAGGCTGCGGTTGGGAAGATAGAATTATAAGAAGGTGATAATTATCCAAACCAGTTCACAATCCATAAACAACATGACCCGGCTGCTGATTCTGCTTGTAGCTGTGATGTTTACCGTCCCGGCAAGCGCAGAGACGCTTGAAGTACGGGGTGAGGTCATGAATCTTGCTGGCGCACAGACTGCGGATCTGGTATGGAATGCATACAACTTCGGCGCATTCTGGTATGATCTGGATGGTGATCTGACAACCGAGGAACTCAGGATCGTGGCTGGTACGTTGGGTGCATGGGATCGAACCATCGATGAAGATTGCTTACTCTACAATACATCACCAGTGTATCAGGAGTATGAACTCTATGAGAATGAAGGCTTGACCGTTAATGGTGATGCCGGATACTACATTGAAGGCTTTATGGGAGAGCAAGATGTGGCGATCAACGGCAGAGCTGACAAACTCAGCAAACCTCTGGTCGAGTTCGAAGATGACGACAAGAAAACACTGGCAATCGGCGAGGCTTGGGATCTCGGTGGCGGATTTGCGCTTACTGCTGAAAATCTCTCTTGCCCCTGTGAAGCCCCTATGCCTTGCGATAGTTGTACACTATTGCTTAGCAAGAATGGCGTGAAACTTGATGAGCAGATTATCTATGTCAACACCAGTAACGAGCAAGATCGAGTATACACATACACCCCCGATATCGGCGGTGAAGAACGCGTTCCGGTGTTCTCATGCTATGTCGATGCAGTATATAACGGCACTGAGACGGGTATAGTGCAATTGATGTACGTCTTCCTGATCAATAATGATGTGCTGGAGATTGACACCAGCGACACATACGGCATCATGGAAGTGATGACTGCAAGCACGAGTCAAATCGTTCTTAGAAATAATCACATCCTTGATCTGGATACAGACGCCACCGAGCACATCATGGGCAACATATACTTCAAGATCGCAGATGATGACACTGCGATCAGGTTCTATCCGTGTGTGATCGAAAGTGAGCCCGGTGACTATGAGGTTCACGGAAATGTTGTGAATCTTAATGGTGCGCAGACTGCTGATTTGGTATGGAACTCATACAATTTTGCTGGCCTCTGGTATGATCCGGATAATGATCTGATGACCGAGGAACTTGAACTCGTGGCTGGTACATTGGACGCAACCTATGACCGAACCATCGATGAAGATTGCTTATCCTACTGCACATCGCCAGTTTATCAGGAATACGAACTTTATACGAACGAAGGATTGACTGTTGACAGTGATCATCCAGGTGGCGATACCGGATACTGGATTGAGGGATGGATGGGGGAGCGATATGTGGCAGTTGACAACAAAGCCGATAAACTCACAAAACTTCTGGTCGAGTTCGATCGTTATGATATCAAAACACTCAATTCGGGTGACACATGGGATCTCGGAGGCGGTTTTGTTCTCAAACTCATGGGCATCAACGATGCTGGCAATATAGCGACACTTCAACTGTTCAAGAACGGCGTTCCATTGGAAGGAAGTCTAAAGTGCATCGATACCAGTACCGGCACCAAACAGGATCGAGTGTACACATATCTCAAGGATGTCGCTGATGAAGATAACATTCCGATCTTTTCCTGCTATGTTGCTGCTGTGTTCAAGGAAGGTTCCACCAGTTATGCGCAGCTGAAGTATGCCTTCCTGATCGATGATGATGTGATAGAAATCGAGACCATGAATACCTACGGCGTTATGGAAGTGACGACTGCAAGTTCCAGCGAGGTCATCCTCAGAAACGAAGATTCCATCGATCTTGATTTGGATTGTACGGAGCATATCATGGGCAATCTGTACTTCAGGATCGCAGATGACGAGAACGCTATCCGATTCTACCCACTCGCCGAGCGTACCATCCCCCACATCCCGGAGACGCTAACCGTATACAACAGCGGCGGCGCAGATTACATGAGCATACAGGCGGCGATATACGCAGCCGAATCCAGAGACACGATTATGGTGTATAACGGCACGTACCATGAGAACGTCAGGGTCAATAAGCAGCTAACACTTATCGGAATCGGTATGCCTGTCGTGGATGGCGGCTGGGGTGGTAGTGCGATTGAGGTCACTGCTGATCACTGCACCATTGACGGGTTCAGGCTTATACATGGCGATCCGTACGGCATTCGTCTATACTATTCGAGCGATAGCACGCTCATCGGCAACACCGCTTCGAACAACTCCATGAACGGCATCGACCTGTATTCTTCGAGCAGCAACACGCTCAGCGGCAATACCGCCTCGAACAATTCAAATTCCGGCATCGTGCTGTATGCATCGAGCAACAACAACACGCTCATCAGCAATACTGCCTCGAACAACTTCAACCCCGGCATCCAGCTGGGTTCTTCGAGCAACAACACACTCATCGGCAACATTGCCTCGAACACACGCACCGGCATCTATCTGATTTCTTCGAGCAACAACACGCTCAGCAACAACACCGCATCGAACCAATACTACGGCATTGTTCTGTTACCTTCGAGCAACAACAACATGCTCATCGGCAACACCGCCTCGGACAATGACTACTATGGCATCCGGCTGGATTCTTCGAGCAGCAACATCCTCTATCACAATAATCTTGTTGATAACACCAATTATAACGCCTACGATTATAACGGTAGTAACCAGTGGGACTCCGGCACCGAAGGCAACTACTGGAGCGACTACAACGGCACCGACCCCAACGGAGACGGCATCGGCAATGACCCATACCCAATCCCCGGTGGCGGCACCAGCGTCGATCACTTCCCGCTCATGCAGCCGTGGGCTGGCGACACAGCACAGAAAGGCGACCTCGACCACGACCACAAAATCACCCCCGCGGACGCCGCGATCGCGCTCTGCCTCGCAGCCGGCGGTTCCGCCTCGTGC
>QNCM01000127.1 GCA_003644505.1 Candidatus Makaraimicrobium thalassicum
CCGCGCATTGTAGCCTGTCCTGAGTGTAGCGAGGGATAGCGCCGCTGCGCTACGACGTTCCCGGCCGCATCCGTGGTGAGGCTGGTTGAGCCTAAATGGTCCGTGTGCAGGAAGTATACCACACCAGCACGGCGCAGCGCCACGCGCTGTCCGGAGGTGTAGTTGTTTAGCATCAACGGCAGGTAGATCCGGTAGGAACCCGCCGATGGTGCTGACGGTCAGGCGATGGTTTCCCCGTAGGTGTAGGTCGCCGCCGTGCCAAGACAATGTGGTCGGTCAGTGGAACTCGGATCAAGAAACACGCAAAAAGACACGAGGAGCGCAGATGCCTTTCGTAGACTTTGTGCTCTTTACGAGGGTGTTAGTGACCATAGTCACCACACAATTCTCCACACTTGTAGGCATAATCGAACGCTTCGCATATCTTTCCCCAATCGTAAACTTCCCACCCATTTTCTGTTTCCTTAACCAGAATGTCGTTTACTTCAAGGCAATAGGGTGTGCGTTCACTTGAACATTGATACACTAAACTGCAGTCCCTCTCATTGTCCGCAGTATGATAACATGTGCCACCTGTTCCTGTAGTGTCCCACTCCCCTCCGCGACAATTGAATGGTTCTCGTCCCTTCATCCATTCCTCTATCCTGTCCCACTGCTCCGGTACAGTTATAGATTGGGCCTTCTTCACATCTGCATCAACGAATGCATCGACCAGTTCACTGGCAAGCACCACTGGGTTATCGTAGTGTTTAGTACAAGACGTCAACAGCATGATACATAAGCATAGCGCGAGTTTGCAAAGAGTGCTGTTGCTCCCCCCCTTGAGTTTGCCGAAAGATGGAACGTCATCCAGCGTATACTTTAACATCTCCTCGTTTCCTCCTGAAAAATTGTGTTTCGGCATCTTTCTTACGGGTTCGGTTTCGTGAGATCGTTGCATGCAAACCCTTCACAGTTTGCCCCTATAAACTCCCAGGTGTTAGGTCCACTTCCGACAGGTGTGATTGTTAAGGAGCTCGGCCAGGGAACGGACTCATCATCAACCCAGGAGTTAAAAGTATGGTTCTTGATGTCTCTTGGTGGCTCTTCGTCTGTTCCTTCGACGCCTCCAAGTTTCATGAAAACCTCTGCGGGGGAAATCCCTTTTGCCGCGGCGAAGAAACCGATCCAGTGGGTGGGGAGATCTTCAATGGCGTAAGATGTATCGTCGCCAAAACCAAAGGCGAATGAACCTTCCCAAGTCTCGAACTTGTGGCTCCAGTCCATGTATATTCCAAGAGCAATCCCCGTCGCGTCTTGTGCTGATGCGCGGCCCGAAACCTGATAGGTTCCAATATACCATATCTGAACCTTTCCAAGTACCGGTATTGTTCCACCCACATTCTGTGAGATATCAAATTCTTCTCCTCTGTTAGCAATAGCCTGCCTGACATCTGCTATAACCTTAGCAGGATCGCCGGTGTTGAGATGGCTTCTGTCAAACCATCCGTATTCTTCACTATACAAATAACGTCCGGCTGGGAGCGGGGGAACATCCCAATCATCGCCACTATCTCCCACCCACAGCGCGTGCCCACTCGGATCCGTGTACTTGAGGGGATTGTTCCGCACATACGCATACCGGTTCAGGCTCTGCGGGTCGCCGGGACTGGGCACAATCGTATCCGCGCTGATGAAGCGGCCCAGGTACGGGTCGTAGAAGCGGGCGTGGTAATCGTACAGGCCCAGGCCCGCCTCGAAGCGTTGGCCTGTGTAGCGCCGGTCCGTGGGCAAGGTCGCGCTTGCCAGCCCTGGGCGCAGGGCACCGTAGGGGAAGTAGCGGGTGTCGCTGCCTGCTATTTTAGCACCGTTCGCGTCCGTCGCCAGGGACGCCGAGCCGAGATGGTCGCCGTGGAGGTAGGTGAGCACGTCCGTGGTGGCGCAGCAGACGCAGCTCTACACCGCGTCGTTCACCATGTACATGACAATGTTACCTAGCTGATCGTAGGTGTACAGTTTTGCATCCGGAAGCCATGTTGTGCTAATGTCCACGGCAACATTCCGGCAATTACTTCTCCCCTTCTGATGATGTCTTTGTTGGAAGTGGTGTTGCCTCTTCGAACGCTTGCAATGGAGATGGTACACAATGATCATACTGAGACAACATATAACCCTCAAAACCTCCTACAGACACAACTCTTAGTGTCCCACTCATAACGTCAGAACTAACAATGACTATTTTGACCCGATCACGGTTTCTAGGACCATAAAGGAATAAGTCATCTATTTCTGTGATGGTGGGATATGCACATTCTGCGTGAAACCATGCATCTGACAATGCCTGTATAGCTTCGGCGCGTGTGTCCCCAATCTGAACACGTGCCTGTGCTACCGATATAGGATCTGTCGCCACAAGAAATGGACATATACAAATTGTCAATGTGATGGAAAGTATTATTGCACTTCTGATTTGAGGCTTCATTGTTCATTCTCCTACCAAAATCGTTCTGTTCCCCACATCTCGTCATTCCAGAGAAAGGAAATGGTCAAAGGAGAGATTCCAGCACCTTTTAAGTGCGCCCCCATTCTTGCACCATGGTTACCGAGATAGACATCTGCCATAAAATCACGATTAACAAAGACTGATGCAACAACAGACCACGGATTCTGTGTAACCTCACGCCCCGTATTTACCACTGCTCCCCAATGGCCATAGTGGTAGCCGGCCACAAAAGCCCAAGCCCAATGATGTACATTGGCATCATCGTCTGTACCGGTGAGATAGTGCGACATCCCTTCTGGGTTTAAGCGGGCCCAAAAGTGGCTGGGCATAGGTAGACGGTCATCGCAAGACATCCCTGTGCTACATCCAGTCACCGCGATATTCGTAGATGGATATCCAAAACGACCAGGAAGCCCTCCAAACAAATCGCCAATGTCTCGGACAAATGCTTCGGTTTCGTTTGTGTTATACCAACTGGTCAGGCGCGTAAGAGCATCATGCATCCCCGCCCAATTTCGGCTCGCTGGAGGCTTTACGAAGATTGCCTCTATCTCATCAAGTGAATGCCTAGTTCGAGTCTCAGCGTTATAGAACTTGTTCCAATCCCATTCGTCTGGAAACGCAATTGAGTAAAGGCGAATTAATCGATCCACTCCATCAGGCTCATAACCAAAGTATCCGGTGAATTCATCCACCCAGGCCGGATCCAGTGGGTCGTGGCCACTAGGATCAATGAAGCTCATTGGTGAATTCCGCACATAACTGTACCGGTTCAGGCTCTGCGGGTCGCCGGGACTGGGCACAATCGTGTCCGCGCTGATGAAGCGCCCCAACACGG
>QNCM01000128.1 GCA_003644505.1 Candidatus Makaraimicrobium thalassicum
ACACCAGAACTTCCGCTCTGAACGTGGAAATGAAGATGGGGACCGGTGCTATTGCCTGTATTGCCAGACCACCCCACGCGTGTATTTTGTCCCACCTTCATCGTGCCAACCTCGCAATTATTGGTCCACATATTTGGATCAATGACGTTCAGATGTGCGTAGTAGGTCATGCCAGCATTGGCAGCGATTTTAATCAGATTTCCGTATCCAGAAGAATCGTATCCCCAGAAGACCACCAGGGCGCAGTCAGGTTGTGCCGCGTAAACATCAGTGCCTATAGGGAGTGGTATGTCAATCGCATGGTCCGCCCCACCGGTATGCCAAGAGGAATCGCACCTTACATCCCACCTTCCATTCACAGGCTCAATCCAAGAACTGCTGAGCCAGGATGGCATTATCAGCAATTTAGCCATGCCGGGTACCCGACCTGTAATGCCCGATGGCTGTTGTGACATCTGTTCGGCCGGGACTCTGGTTTTATCATCTATTGACAAAGGGTGAAAGCCCGGGCCATAGGTACCTTGCAAGGTTTGAGGTGTCTTCTCCCCAAACCTGAACGACGCCACTATATGATCATAAATCGCTGCTTGAGCATCATCGCTGTTCGTCCAGATGAACCAAACGGTCTCGCCTTGCGGAATATTGACATACTTGAATTCTGTCAGTGGAGAAAGACCTTCCCTACGCAGGGCAGTCCGCCCGTTTACCTGGACGAACCGTTCTGACCTGATCCGAATCTGAGTTGCCTCAAAGGGAGTGCTGATGGCATCGTACCGGTCCGTCCACGCCTTCAATAGAGTGTCCTTGGAACGCCCTGCCAAATATAGCCCGACTTCTACCTTGAGAAGATCATCTGGGGCGTTGAAGCTCACCGTTCCCCCGACCCCTCTGTCGTCTCGCGGCGTGATGTGCCAGTCTGCCGGATACTCTATTGAGAATCCATAGCGGGAGTCGGTGTACGTCAGCCAACGAATTTGTCCAATACCTGGGTTGGCTTAGACCGCTTCACCAAGTACCGTGGCACTCAACAACAACGCCAACAACACGAACAGCGATACAAACTTGATCTTACTCATCGTCAAACCGCCTGAGATTGATTGAATAATAGGCACCGGACTATCCGGTACCACTCACAAGTATAACATGTTTGGAGGGCTGTGTCTATATAACCCCGGTTATATTTTTCAGTATTTGATATAACCGGGGTTATACTTCCCCACCCCGATCCGTCTATCGTTGGCCATTCTACTTCTTGACTATCCCGTGTTCCCAGGCCCAGGCGACGGCGGCGGCCCTGGTCTTTATCTTCACCTTACGGTAGATGTGAGTCACGTGCTGTTTCACCGTGCCCTCGGTGATGCAGAGTGCCTCTGCAATCTCCCGGTTGCTGGTGCCCCGCGCCAACAGCCGCAGCACCTCCCGCTCCCGCTCGGTCAGCCCCGTCACATCAGGAGGCAGCGCCGTCTCCCCCCACGCCCAGGCAGTCACCTGCGCCAACACGCGCATGGGTAAACCCTGCCGCAGGATTGGGGAACATCAAGGTTCACCTGACATCCACACAAACTCGTGACGAGGAATACACCCACAAAATCGCTCCCAGGCTGCCATCTACTGGAAAATCGGGATGGTTTTCATCGAGGATGATATAGGGCTCAACTATACCTAACACTCGAAACTCGTGGCGGCCGATTCTCTGTGGCATCTGAACGGTGGCGGTGAGTGTTTGCCAGACCTTGGGCTTGGCACGAGTGAAGATCACAGGATATACCGTTTCTTTCACTTTAATCGGTATCTGTATGAAGTCAATAAAAGCCATGGCTGCGTATGTGAATTCTTGTTCATCTCTGTTGTCAAAATGTAGATAGAGCTGTAATTCTTGACCCGCCTGGGATGAGGAATTCGTCCAATATTGCCAGCCCCCTTCCAGATCATCCGGCAAGGTAACACTATTAGGAACAGCTTGGACAACAGACGGGTCCTCACGGTCGCTGACAATGAAGCCACTCTGCCACCGCCCTGTAGTGGGACGCTCTGAAAGTGTCTGATAGCGAACTGAAGAATGTTCATTCGATGCTCCGGCAATGATATTTACACGGGCTGCTTCCAGATCGCGGCTGGTCCGGTCAGCGCCGCGTTCATTGGTATCATCCCTATCTTGATCCTCTTGAAACACCACCAGCAAGTCATGGACTCCAGCCGCCTCAATGGGAATTTGCAGTGGTACGTACCAGGCTTCATCGGAGGACAACGAACGGGTTTGCGTGATTGGACTGTCAGGCGAACAAGAAATCTGCCGGTAATCTAACATACAGGTCAGCACGTAAGTGTGGGGCACCAGGCGAGCTGACCAAAGGCGGAATTGGCCGATGAAAGGTTGACCGACTTCGGTGCGGAAAACGAAAGGGCTTTCAGCCGCTTTCGAGTCCGGGCCGCCAAGAATCCCATAGGTAATTCCCCCTGGATGCTCAGCCGCTACGGCTCGTATTTTCTCTTCGACATCTGGATCCAGCGAAATGGTAGACTCGCTGGGTTTATTATCAGATGGCTTGGTGTTCACATCAGACACTATTGAAGTGCAGTGCGTCTGCAGCAGAAGCAGAGCTAACAGAAGAATGCAAAGCGTCAACGCACGGCACCATTGAGCGATTCTCATTACCATCCCACCTCTCCCTGGGATATCCACGCAGACACCTCAATAATAGATTCAAAAGAGTCCACACCCACCTAGACATTGGCCGATGTGACCTCTCCGAAAATTCAGTTAGGGGATCATACGTTCGGGACCAGTTTCATTCCACGCATGTCGCTGCCCATTCACATATATGACATGTATGCCGCGCGAACGATGCCGCTGACCAGGATAATAAAGGCCTGCGGCCATTGACGCTATGCTTGAGTCGTTATGGCAGGGGCCGGAAGAATGGTAGTTGCCCGAATTGAATTGCTCAACCCAAAAACCACTGGTCAGGAGTTCGTGAGCAGCCCAAACATTGACCTGGTCTACGCATTGGTTAGTCGTTGTTCGAGCTCGCGTTCTCGCTCGGTAGAAATTACCATCGGGCCACCAGGAGAGCTCCCGCCACAAAGTGGCGACGACATTGTCTACATAGTGGACTGAGTCTGGTTGGAACACCTCGTCCTGACTATGGCTTATCACAGGAACGCTATAATCTGTGACGCTTTCGACAATGGTAAGCATTGTTCGTGTGGTAATTCACATAAGGCTCACCGTTGCGGATCTCCACGACGATGGCGCTGTGATCCAGAATCCCATCATTATCTCGCAAATCGTAGTAGATGCTATCCCCCAG
>QNCM01000129.1 GCA_003644505.1 Candidatus Makaraimicrobium thalassicum
CCAACCCCAACGCCAACCCCAACGCCAACCCCAACGCCAACCCCTTCGTCAAACTTGACTACTTCAAAAGTTCTGACTGCGATTACCGTCCGGCCGGCAGCGGTAACACTGGATGTTGGTGAAACACAACGGTTTACAGGAGAAGCGTACGACCAGAACCATCACAGAATGCTGGATATCGACTTTCAGTGGATGAGCAGTAACGAGACTGTTGGAACGATCGATGATGCCGGATTCTTTACCGCACTTTGTGCCGGGGGGACCCTGATACTGGCAGAAAATGAAACAGCAACCGGGGTAGCAGATGTAGCAGTATCCGGAATGATACCAGCACCAGCGCTAACTGAAACGGTGTCAGCGGATGTAACATCAAACCCATCCACTACACCAGCCCGGAGTCCACCCCCTTCCCCATCCACAACACCAGCCCCTGTTCAAACATCCACACCAGTGCCAGCACCATCAGTACAAGGATTTGAAGCGTTATCCGCAATAGGCGGATTGTTAGCAATAGCTTATATGATTAAATGGAGGAAATAAAATGAATCAAAGAATAGTATTTATGATTTCGTTGCTTCTGTTGCTGGTATGCACGGTGTGTATTGCTTATGCAGAACCAACGACAGAAGTGCATGTGGTAAAATATGCAGAAGACGGGGCAACCGTTCTTAATGAAACGACTGTAACTTATGGGTGGATGGAGGCAAATCTACCTGTTCATGGGGATGGAGTAACGCATTACCATCACCAGGGACCAGTATTTGAAGGAGACAAATGGGATCCGAATGAGACTGCGAACTTTAAAGACAAGGGTGCTGTTAAAGGGACAAATGTTATGGATTTATGCAATCTTGTAGGAGGAATGTCACAGGGTGATGAAGTGATGATCCATGCGACGGATGGCTACCACGTGGAGTTTGGCTACACGAGTGTTTACCAACCACAGCCAATACAGGGACCAATGGTTCTCTGCTGGTACAATGGAGAGGACATGAAAGTTGGTGAGCGCCAGGGAGCAGGATACCCACCAGACTATTTCGTAGGAATGCGCCTCGTCTTTTTTGCAGACAATTCAACCAATCCCGATGGAAAACACGTTTTTGGAAACCGGGACATGCACGAATGCTTACCTGAGCAGTGCTATCACTTCTATGAGCTTTATCCCTCCACAAACGGGTTTTCAGTGAAGTGGGTTGATGAGTTGAGGGTTTATAGCGGTGGATACACCGGCGAAGATGGAGGTCCTGCAAAATCCATGCCTGAATCAACATCAAGTTCAGTGCCAGGATTTAATGTCATACCCGCGATTGCCGGACTGCTGCTGGTTGCATATACGCTAAGGAGGAGTATGAAATGAAAGGAGACAGCAGAGTTTCCATTTTACCCACCTTAATTATTGCGATGGCGTGTATCGGTGTTATCATTACTGTAACCGGGTGCCTGCATCTTCCTGGAGTTGCAGAGGAAAAAATAGATTGGAACCTGACACTTGTCGGCGATGAAGAAAAGGTGCTCTCGTTCGATGACATTAAAACAATGCCATCTTATACCGGGCGTGGTGGATTCTTCTCGACTGTTGGTATGAAATATGGCCCTTTTAAATGCAAAGGCGTTCCAATAGAATACCTTTGCGATCTTGTCGGCGGGATTGACGAGTCAAGCACGATATGGATATCTGCACCAGATGGGTATATGATGGTTTTTGACTACGACCAGATAAAATGTGATTTTAACACCTTTGACCCTGAAGACCTTAAAGAGGTTCCGCATGGCGATCTAAAGCTGATATTGACGTATGAGCAGGATGGCGAACTCATCCCGGAAAATGATGGAGGACCTTTCAGAGTTTCCATAGTTGGAAAAGAAGACCTCTTAACTGAAGGCAGTTACTGGGTTAAATGGGTAGACAGGATTGAAATCAAATGAGAACAGGCTATACGATAGCATTTTTATCTCTTTTGATAATCATTGTTATTATTTTTGGTACCGTATTAACTGATGAACGAGAGAAAACCGAATTAAATGTTATCTATGCCGGAAGCTTGATCGTGCCATTCGGGGAAATAGAACATCAATTTGAAAGCAGGCATCCAGACGTTGATGTGCGAATCGAAGGGCACGGGAGCATCCAGGCAATCAGACACATAACAGACATTCATGAGGAATACGATGTACTTGCAGTTGCAGACGAAAACCTGATTCCTGACATGATGTATGCTACCGGCAATAATACAGAGAGCTATGCATGCTGGTACGTCCGGTTTGCAGGAAATCAAATGGTTATTGCATACACCAACGAAAGCAGATACGCAAACGAAATCAACGAATCAAACTGGTATGAAATCCTTGCACGACCGGATGTGAAGTTTGGATTTTCGAATCCGATGCTCGATGCATGCGGATACAGAACCTTGATGGTAACACAACTCGCTGAATTGTACTATAATGATCAAACAATCTTTGACAGATTAATATCCTGCAATTTCGATCCGGCAATGTCAGTAACAGAAAATAACGAAACCTGCATTGTACTCATACCGGAAATATTCAAGCCGCAAAGTAAAAAAATTATTATTAGAGGAGGAAGTGTGCAGCTGTTAGCACTGCTCGACTTTGGCGAGATAGACTACATATTCGGATACAAAAGCGTGGCTCAACAACATGGATTGCGATTTTTGGAGCTTCCAACTGAAATCGATTTAAGCTCGCCGGAATACGAAGATACCTACAAAAAAGTTATAGTCCGGCTTGGATTCCAACGGTTCACATTAGTTGGGACCGATCGAGTTGGTAAACCGATTTTCTATGCGATTACAATTCCGGAGAACGCCCCACACCCGGAACTTGCGGCGCAGTTTGTGGAGTTTGTGATAAGCGAAGAGGGACGCGGCGTGCTCAATGATATAAAGCAGCCTACAGTACTGCCGGTGGCTGATAACCTGGACAGGATACCTGACGAACTTGATTGTGTGGTTGCAGGATGCAGCCTTGATAATGAAGTAAGATAGGGATTATGGCAATCAGAACGGCATCAAAACAGCCACGGAAGGTACTATTAGAGAACCCGATCAATACCCTGTGGAAGGAACTATAAGATTGGCACAGCTTGATTACTGCTGTCTCAACAATTTAATTTCCAGACAAAAATGTAAGTCCGATAAAGTCCGGATAATTCAACCACAAGATTACACAGGTGCGCCGAGCAAAGTTCATATTGTCAGGCTGGTGAAAGTCCAGGTTTATGAGAAAAGGATCACACCATATGGAAATGGTGCTAAAATAGACGCTCCAAAAAGACACAATAGAAAAA
>QNCM01000130.1 GCA_003644505.1 Candidatus Makaraimicrobium thalassicum
AGCATTTTTGTATCCATGATTATATGGATGCACGAGGTGCTTTATATTTTGCGTAAGGTGAGTAAGTAAGATTAGAATATGTCTATGGAAGGACATATCAAGTACATTCTTTTGACTGCATTTCTAGTATTTACATTAATGTTGATATTATTTTTATTTGGAGTGATATAATATTTTCATTTGTTAAGGGGATATAGTTTGCCAAAGAAAAAAATAAGAACAATGAATGATATAGTCAGTTATGTGCTCATATCATATGGTATTTTGGTTTTGTTGATTATTATCATTTATTATTTTATGAATAGTCCAAGTTATGTAACTCATAAGGAATTATCTACTATCATTACAGCGGTAGCTTCTTCATTGTTTGCTCTACTCACAGGCATAATGGTAGCATTTGATAATAAATTCACAAAGTTTTCGGGAAAGTTAGATGACAAAATAGATAGATTGTCGGATAAATTTACAACTCTTACAAGGGAAATTGGAGAAATTAAAGTAGATTTATCACATCAAACTAAACGCCGGAAGGTGAAAAGACAGAATAAATGATTTTTTGGCGGCATCGTGCTATTACCATGGACAAACAACACCTCAAAGAATGCATACTCCACATCAGGTTGTCCAGCTTTCCAAGGAGGTTTTGCATTTTTTCCTGTTTGCGCATTTGCCGGTCTCGTCTGCCATTGACTGGGGGTTTTCACAGTATGCGCGGGTTACTTCGGTCTTTAGTATATAGGGCAGATGAAGCGTTGCTGGTCTTTATTGTAGGTCTTTTTCTTTACAATAGGTTATCACCTGTTTTTTGAATTTGTCCAGGTATTCTTTTGGGAGGTAGCCGCCTGCTGCAGGGATGTGGCCGCCGCCTTGTGAGTTTGGGATGCCTTCTAGTGCGCATTTTAGCATGTCGTTCATGGAGAGTTTTGAGTCATTGCGCCTTGCTGAGATGTCTATGTGGGTGTTGTGGTGTTCTAGTATTACTATGGTTTTATTTTGGTAGTGCTTTTGAGAGAGGATGTTTATCAGGCGCGATTTTATCTTGTGTTTTGGGGCTATCTCGTAGATTATTAGGGTGCCTGCGTTGTGGTATTGGGCGTCTTTTTTGTGGGCATCAAGGTATTTGTTTAGTTCGGTTATTACTGTGTTTTTGTAGGATTGTAGTTTGGTGCTTTTCAGGATGTCTTCGGGGGTTTTTGCGGCATCCAGGATGTTGAAGGAGTCTGTCAGGCCGTCTTTTTCTTTTATTGAGCCTGAGTAGAATATCAGTTCGTCAATCTCTTCAAGGGTGTGTTCTGGGATGGCTGTTTTTTTTAGGAAGTCAGGCCATTGGGATTGAGCGTAGTCGCCCCAGATGCCGATTGCGGCGAGCCATGCGAGATCGGTTATGTCTATCAGGTCGCTGAAGAGGTCGTAGCACATTTTTGAGGCAGGGTATTTGGCTGAGGGGATGTCTTTCAGGTCTTCTGCTTTTACTACGGTTGTGGTTTTTGAGTTTATGTTGTTTGCGGTTTTGTGATGGTCTATGAGAAGGAGTCTTGCGTGTTGTTCCAGTTTTTTTACTGCATCAGGGTCGTGGTCTATTGCCATGTCGACTATGATTAGTTTGTTGATGTTGTTTGTTGTTATGAGGTCGATGGTTTCTTTTGTTATCGTTATTTTTCCTTCGTTCTGGTGGAAGTGGAGTGCGATGCTGATTGCGCATAGTTTTTTTATGGATTTTTTGGTTATGAGACCTGCTGTGATGCCGTCTGCGTCTGTGTGGTGGAGGATGGCTATGTTGTCTTTGGGTGTTAGTGAGGTTATGTAGGTTTTGAATCTGTCTTTTGGGGGCATGTGTGTATATTTTTTTTGTAATTTTAAATGTTGTTTGTTATTTTTGACTGTGTTTTGTCTCGAGGTGCTCCAAGCGCTCCAAAATCTCTTTTTGGTTGCCCAGTAGTTTTTGCTGGAGCGGGTTTATTCTTGACATGATTTCTACTTCTTTCTGGTAGGTTGAGAAGACTTTTAGGTCGAGGTAGCCTAGTACGGCTATTGAGATCAGTGAGAGGAACAGGAGAAGGATGAGCCAGTAGCGGCCCTGGAGGAATGAGAGTTGGGGGTAATCTTTTATGCTGGAGGTTGCTATGAAGATGAGTATGAAGTAGTTTAGGTAGCTCATCCAGTATTTGCCGCGGTCGAGGGCGATTTTTGTTTTGATTAGTTTTTCGCTCATAAAGTTTAGAGGTTTAGTAATTCTTTTATTTGTTGCGGGTTGTTAATTGTTTTCCCGTGACCGGGGAGGATCTTGTCTATCTCGAGGTTGTGCAGTTTTTTGAGGATCTCTTTGGGGGTTTCGCGATTTTTTATGTATGCGCTTAGTTTTTTGTCGGGGCGTACGGGTATTGCGTCGCCGGTGAAGAGGTATTTCTGGTCTGGCATGTAGATTGAGATGCTGTCGGGGCTGTGGCCGGGGGTGTGGATTATTTCGAGTTTTGTGCCTTTTGCGCGGATGGTGTCACGGTCGTTGAGTGGGATGTGGATTTTGGGGGATTTTAGGGTTGTGTTGAAGTATTTTGAGAAGGTGTTTTTTAGGGTGGGGTCGTTCAGGGTGGTTTTTGCGGATTCGTGCATCATGATTTTTGCGTTTTTGAAGAGGTGGTTGCCGCCGATGTGGTCTATGTGGGTGTGGGTGTTGATTATACAGGTGATGTCTGCAGGGGTTATGTCTAATGTGTCAAAGGCTTTTTTTATGAGGGAGGCATGGTGGCCTGTTGTGGTGTCTATGAGTAAGGTGTTGTTGATTATGTAGATGTTTGAGTCCAGGGGGGTTATATGAATTACGGATACTATGTCGCTTATTTTGTGGGCGCGCATGGGGTATTTTTGTTTTCTGGTTATTATATAGTTTTTTGTGGTGAGAGGTTTTTTTGGTTTTGTATTTCACTTGTTATAGGCCAATTCTCATCCCTTATCTTTGTTTTTGTGGTGCCTGCCACGGTAGAAGTCAAACATGTCGCGTCTTAGTTTGCACATCTCGTGTGTGCCTTTCCTGTAGAATACGATGCCTTCGGCTGCGAGGCCTTCGAAGGCGGTGGTTTCGTCTACTTCGCCTTTGATTGCTTTTTTTCGCTTGTAGAGGCTCCAGAGGCCTTTGAAGAGGGTGCGCATTTTTTGTACTTGGTTTAAATAGTGTGGTGTAGTAGCGAAAAACATCTATAGTCGTTATGTTCTTACTAACACTATGGATACAAAAATGGAAATATTAGACATAGACCCGGAAAAAATTGACTG
>QNCM01000131.1 GCA_003644505.1 Candidatus Makaraimicrobium thalassicum
CAAGTCGCTTGGCAACTTCTACACAGTGCGGGATCTGGTTGCTGAGGGCTTCGACCCTATCGCTATCCGATATGTGCTCATATCCGCTCATTACAGGGCTCCGTTGAACTTCACAAAGGAAGGGCTCAAGGCCGCCTGGGAAAGCGTAGTACGAATAAGGAACTTTGTCCGGAGGATGGAGGAGGCTAGTGCTGCGGAAGGCGCTTCAGACTACGACCCAGTAAAGGCGGTCGTCGAGGAGTTCTCGAAGAAGTTCGAGGAAGCTGTCGATGACGACCTGAACATGTCAAGAGCGCTAGCTGCGGTTTTCGATTTCATGAGGGAGGCGAACAAGCTGGAGCCGAAAGGTGAGGCAGCTGGTGAAGCCGCACGGGCCATGAGGAAAGCGGACGAGATTCTTGGCATTCTTGTCCCTGAAAGCTCCGCGGAGGACGACGCCGAGATCGAGGCCCTGGTCAGGGAACGCGAAGAAGCACGTAGGGCTCGGGACTTTGCCAAAGCAGACAGGATACGAGATGAGCTCGCAAGCCGAGGAATCGTCGTCGAGGACACTAAGGAGGGCCCGCGCTGGTACAGGAAGTAGGCGCGGGCCCCTGCGTGCGCTATTCCCGTCTGCTGAGTGCCACAAGGAGATGGAAGCGGTTGTCATCAAGTGTGAAGGCGGCGACGTAGCAGGTTGTTTCGGTCCGATAGCCTATCTCGTGGCCTGACCCAGTTATGATGTTGGGCAGGGCTATGTCGAACTGATACGGTGTACCCAGGAATGCTCGTTTGGCGTCCCCGGCAATCATGTTGATTATCTCACCAACTCCGTCCCAGATGTCCGCTTCCTGAAGCTCCGAAACGTCTAGCCCGAGTAGGTGCGAGACGATCTGCTTGGCGAGGCTTTCGTGGAACGTAATCGCGACGAAACCTTCGCCCCCCTTCCCCGAGAGGCCCATGACGCCGGAGACGTCACCAGTGAGCTTGTCCTCACCGCTGACCTTGATCGACTCAAGCTGGACCTCCGGGCCGGCCATCGTTTTCAGAGTGACCATTGTGCCTTTCACGAACGGCTCGACGATTTCCTGTTTCACCGCATTCGATATGGCAGGGCTTCCCTGAGTCATGACTTTCTCCTATTGCCTGAGACGCCGGGGCTCCGGCGCTAGACCGTGGCTATGACTTCAGACCGATCCGCCTCGGTCCGTACCTCTTCCAGCATCGATTCCACGTCGCTCACACTTAGCCCCAGATCGTGCCACGCCCCTTCACTAAACCCTTCGTACAGTCCTTCTCCTGTATCACCTATCGCCTGGTTGACACAGATGAAATCTGCCAAGTGGACGATCTGGGCAATCCGTCTGTGCTCTGGAGGCGCCAGGTCTGGGTCGTGGTGCCATGCCACGGCACTGACGACCTCTTCCGGAATGGACCATCGTCGAAGCAGCATGGCCCCTATGCGACCATGGTCGGTGTCGAGTGCGGCTCTCTCTGCCTGTGCGAGCGGGATGTGCAACTTTGACGCGGTTGACTTTACGAGTGCGAGTTCTTCCGGGAAGTATTGGTCCATGAGCAGGATTCCGATGTCATGTAACAGACCTGCCACGAACGCACTTTCTGCCTCAATGGTTTCCATCTCTTGCTTCCTGGTGGAGTACCTCCTGAAGATCCCTGTTGCGATGCCTGTCGTGACTGAGTGGTACCAGAATGCTTTGTGGTCAATGCCGCTGCCCAGGCCCTCGAAGGTTCGTATCAGAGAAACCGATGTGACGATGCGGCCAACCTCCTTGAAGCCCAGCCTTGCCACCGCATTCTGGATGGACGTGGTCTCCGCGTATCTACCTCGGTAGATGGGCGAGTTGGCTGCGCGGAGCACCGCCGCCACCAGGGAGGGATCGTTCCTGATAATCGCTGCCAGGGACCTTGCTGTTGCCGAGGGCGAACCGATCTCTCGGTTTACCTTTAACATCACGTCCGGTACTGTGGGCAGTCCCTCCAGGCTTTGGAGTAGCTCTTTCGCTCTTTGCTCGAAGCTCTGCATGACAACCTCCGGAAACGTGTGCTGGACTTCAGGCCGCATTGAGCAGGCATTCGTGCATCCTGGTTGCAAGGTCCTGCTGTGAGAACGGCTTGGCCAAGCAGTCCGTTGCTCCCTCTGCCATTGCCTTGGCGACCTCTTCGGAGTCGCGACGGGTAACCAGCATCAGAACCGGGATCTTGCTCAGGCGCTCATCCGAGCGCATCTCTCGGAGGATCTCGAGCCCGCCACCCCTGGGCATTTTCCAGTCCAACACTGCCAGCACTATCGAGGTGTGGTGAGCGCGTAGTAGCCTGACCGCCTCTTGCCCGGTTGCAGCTTCGAGCGTTTCGTGGCCGAGCACCTTGGCGCTGCCCCTGACTATCTGGCGAATGACATTGGAGTCGTCAGCGACCAGGATTCTCATTGTTCAAGCCCTCGCTTGCGCATGACGAAGTGCCAGCCTCCCAATTCGGTAACGGAGGCTTCCTCCGGAAGGGGTGCTGCTTCTACCTCCTGCCTCGAGCTCAAGACGAGGAATCCTCCGGGTTCCAAGGCTTCTACGGCGATCTTCAGCATTCTCCGTCTACCTTCGTCTGAGTAGTATTCGAGGACGTTCCGGAGCATGATTACGTGGAAGCCGCCCGGCGGGGGCACGGAAGAGGCGACGTCATGCCTGAAGAACTTTACGGCCCGCCGAATCCCATCCCGGAGCTTCCAGGTCTCTCCCTCCTTCTCGAAGAACTTCTCTCTCAGAGAGTCTGTCAGACCTCTTGAGATCGCCACCTGGTCGTACCGCCCAGCTATGGCGATGAAAAGGGCGGAGGCAGAGACATCGCACGCGCGGATCTCGTAGATCCCGCCGATTTCTCCACCCGCTCCGCCTTGGCTGCGGTCTTCTTCTGGCGGCAGGGATCTTTCGGCGATTGCGATTGCTAGGGAGTACGCTTCCTGACCAGTCGAGCACCCCGCAGAGAGCAAGCGCACCTTCGAGTCGGAGCCCGCGAGGGCCCTTTCTTCGATTGTGGGCAGTACGTGTCCGACCAGGGCGTCGAAGCACTCGGGGTCCCTGAACCACCAGGTCTCCCGGGGTACCGTGGCGGAGACCAGCTCGTCTCTGATTCCAGAGGAGGGATCCTTGGCGACGCTGACTAAGGCGTCGAAGGATTCGAAGCCGTGCCTCCTCATCACCTTGGCGATTCCCGCCTC
>QNCM01000132.1 GCA_003644505.1 Candidatus Makaraimicrobium thalassicum
CGGGTTGTTCGCACCTTGTGTCTTCAGGAAATGCCCGCTTGTTCCCGCCGCTAATCGTACGACATTGCCGCTGGCGTCAACGTAGAAGATGTCACCTTCTGAAATGTCCGAAGGAATCTTGAACACATTGTTTGCTGCAACGCCTGCGTTAGCGCCGTCTACCTTGTCGGCGTCATCAACGAGGTTGTCCTCATTCGCATCGTAGGTCGGCTTCGTCATCCATTTCGGGTGGTATGCCACTTCACATCACCTCTATTTTTATATTTGAGTTTGGAGTATAAAAAATTTTATAATACATACCAGTTCGTTCCATCACAATAAAACTCATAAGATTCGTATTGTGTTCCCAGTGTGAATGTTGTATTACCGTCTATGTTTGCAGTTCCCGCATCAACTGTGACATTGTTTGTGGACGAATCAACCTTCTTGACCGCGACCCGTGCGTTTGCCGAGGGTGATGGTAATGTGATTGTAATCGCACCTGAAGAAGCGTCGGCGAGCACGAACTCGTTTGTGGATGCGGTATAGTTTGCGGAGACATGCTTTAATGTCCATCCTCCGCTCGGAGACACATCGGAAAAAGTTAAACCATCTTCTCCAGATTTGACGCTAACGAACTTGGAAGCGTAACCAGAATAGGAAGAAGGTGTATCTTTCAGTCTCAAGAAAGTGCCTGCGACACTTTCGTTACTTATCGGCATTTTTATGTATCACCCCCTCTATACCGCTTTCCCGTCCGTGCGATACACATACGGTATGTCACGTGAAGCGCCTTCCGCAACGGTTGATTTCAGTGTTATCTTATAATCCTTATTCTTTTGTTTGAAATATATAGTTATCGCCTTCGTGCCGGAATCAAAATCGTCCGGGTAAGTTTTACATGATATTTGCCGGTAGTTCGTGCCGTCAATCTTCTCATACTCGCGTATCTCCGTTGATTGTGTGAGTGCATTCACATCGAGCGAAATGAAAATGTCTTGCGTATCGGCAGTGAACTCAAGCACATCATGTTCATCGGTGTCGTTTGGATGCGTATAAGTGCTACTGCTCACGCTCGCGGTCAGTAGTGGCAGAATCTTATACACGTCCCGTCTCAGGCTCTCGCTTCCTACTCCCATTTTAATGCGCCCTCCTCACGCTGAATGTGAAAGGAACAATAGTTCGTGTGGCTATGTTATTATCAACATAGAAATAAACCACGAGCATGGTCGGCTGTATCACCTTCTCGGTATCAAACACTACGGTCTCGCCCAAGTCCGTATCCACAGGCGGCGAAGAAACAAGCGTATCACTCGCCTTGTCACGTAGCACCACCGGCGGCACTAATTTCATATCGGACGATACGCCGTCATAGTAGCGAACAAAAAGGTAAAGCTTATCGGTCGCACCCATATTATCCCACAAGCCACTCAACATTGTAGGCTTGATGGTAACGAAAATCTTGGAGACCTCGAACAAATCACCATCGAAGCTCGTTATCAGGCTCTGCGCGGTCGTCAAGTCCGGGTCTGCACCGCCCTGGTCGGTCGTCCACACATACTTATACACATATATCGTGCCGCCAGAACAATAGATTTTCAGGATAGGATATTCCTTATTCGCTTTTATTGGATTCACGGTTGTGTCATTATAATCACTTGCATCCTCTATTTCGTGCCATTCGATATGGTCTTGAATAAAGAGAAGATGACCGCGCACAGAACCATCTTCACGTGGCGTGTCATCCGCGGCATCATAGCCCGCACCTACACGGTTACCTTCTAAGAGGAGATGACCACGCACAGAACTGGTTGTCTCCACAGCATCATCAAGCCCGTCATAACCCAATCCCACTTTCGAGGATACGAGCGACTCCAATACAATAAAATCGAACAGATAAGTTGAACCCGCGGTGAGATTACCGAACTCGATTTTAACAATATCAGTGAGGTCAGCCGGTGTTGGGAAAGAGCTCCCGTCGGGCGTGGATGCGGGATTTATGTTTATGTCCTCCCACGTATCCGCCGCAGTGATTGTGCAGTTCCAGTAAGAATAATTGCCGTCGCTATCGTAGAGGTATAGCCTGCATGTATCGCCACCCGCTTTATTGCTGCGTGCATAGAAGTTTATGTTGGCGATAACAGTGAAGTCACGCGATTTGATATTGCGATACACACTGCCGGTGCCACCAGCGCCTATGGCAACCTCCATACTGTGCTCGCCGAATACGGACGTTGTGGATAGCGTTGGCGCGCTCGCTTCACCGTCATTATGCCATTCCGCTTGTAGCGCCGCATCACTGATATAAGCGAACGAGTCGAGAATCATTATATCGCCCGTGTAACCGGTGGTGCCGACGCCACCCTTACCGCCATGCAACGCCTTCCAGCCGTTTACCTTAGCGATCGGGAAATAATCATAATCCGTGCCCGCAGGGTTACCAACATCGTATGGTGAATCGCCATAGCCGTCGTTATCAATGTCCAAAGGCCCATCGTCGTAAAAATTCTCGCGCCACAGATTGTTTGCGGAATCTTCCGAAGCGTTATCGGTGTGATTTAACAGGTTATTGTGATAATAAGAATTCTTACTATTATTTGTGGAATCAATCCCCGTGCCGGCGCCGCCACCATCACAGTAATTGTCGTGAATGAGGCACCGGCTGGTGGAGTCCACATAGATATTGACACCACCTGCACCGTTAAGAATGAGGTCGTTATCGTGTATGTGATGCTTGATACCGCCCGCGATATTCATCTGGTTCATGAACCCTGTCACTTTGCAGTTCCTTATTGTTTGCTCGTCGTATCCGCTACCCATCAGGAAGCCCCAACCGTCATCGCCATCGTTATGCAACCAGACATTCTCAATAGTATTCTTGAAGCTTGCGAGCCTGACAGCGGAAGTGGCACCGGTTCCGGTGGGGAACACTATCTTCAAATTGTGCAATTCGCACTGGTCGCCGGTAATGTTCACCACGTGCGTTGCGGACGAGGGCGCTATTATCACAGACGACCGTGACTCGCCGATAATCTTCAGATGCTCCTTGTCAAGTGTTATGGATTCCGCGTAAGTGCCCGCCTTTACATAGATTTTTGCCCAGCTCTCCGCTTTGTCTATCGCCGCCTGTATAGTCTTGAACGCGCTTTCCCACCGCAGCCCGTTGTTCGCATCGTTACCGTTCGTGCCGTCCACATAATAAGTAGTC
>QNCM01000133.1 GCA_003644505.1 Candidatus Makaraimicrobium thalassicum
CCTCCGTCTGATATTGCATTATAACTCTGCAGCGCCACACCGCCCGCAGCAAACGCGCCTGTAATGGAAAGGTCACCTATTACACCGAGCTCTGCTCCAGGATCTGTTGTGCCGATACCGACATTTCCGTCATTCTTTATAGTCATACGCGTTTCGATAGAAGAGCCGGCACCATCAGCACGTGTCATAAACTCTATACGGCCAGGCATATCATCACCAGCACCAGGGGTCCCGTCAACGTATGCTTTTATTTTAGCAGCATCTGTGTATGAACCACCAAAATATGAATACCAACGATGCCCTCCTAAATCATCATTTATTTGAACATTCTCAGGGCTTGCTCTGGTTCCCCTAGCACGCTGTAGATCAAAGTCTCCTTTATTTGTTCCAAAACTAAAGATGTCCACATCATCATATCCATCATCACTATATATTACCAACCCGCCACCTTCAAGTGCTGCCCCATATTGACCAAAAGGATCAGCATCAGTGTACGGTGTTGCATATACATTCAATGTATCCCCAACCGAGAGATTTCCCTCCACCGATAGATTGCCATCTACATCTAAGAGAGCATCAGGACTTGTTGTCCCTATGCCAACATTTCCGTCTGCAATTTCAAACTGATCATTCGCACCGTCCCATACTATGGTTCCGTCTGTGCCGCCATCTGCATTGAATGTCAATGTAACAGGGTCATCACTTCCTGAGCCTATTACTACATCACCGTCATCTCTTAAAGTCGGATCGGTTTCTGCTCCTAAAGCACCATAAATAGTGCCGTCAACTTCCAAATCACCTTCTATATAAAGGTCATCATCTGAGTCAAGCCCGTCACTGCTTGTGCCTCCGTCTGATATTGCATTATAACTCTGCAGCGCCACACCGCCCGCAGCAAACGCGCCTGTAATGGAAAGGTCTCCGGTTACGCCAAGTTCTGCCCCGGGATCAGTTGAGCCGATACCTACATTGCCGTCAGAACGTACCACTAACCTAGGCGTATTATTTGTCTGAAATCCAATATTCGCTGCTTCTTGTGCAATTAATTGAAACCAACCTGTTCCTCGATGTATTATCTCGGTATTAGCATTAGCTCCAGTATTATTACGAATCCACCGTGTTGCAAAATCAGTGTATATGTCATCCCCATGTAAATCAATGTGAGAAAAACGATTGCCGCTTGCCTTATTACCAATTTCAAGAGTTGATGTTTGTCCTGAATCCGAGCTTGAAATATATACATCGGTTGCCCCAGAGAATTGTACATCAAGATCTCCTATAGGATTTGCTGTCCCAATCCCTACTTTGCCACTCGCATTGTCCACAAACATTGTATCCCCGACTGATAAATTTCCTCCAATAGACACATAACCGCTGATAGTCATATCCCCTGTATCATGAACAGACAGCACAGGATATCCAGATGTATTTGTTTCATATATATTAAAGGTATTTAAACCCCCGCCGTCAGTATCTAATATTATGTTGGTATTGGCTTCACTAGCAATTTCTAAATTATTTCCACCCGTCCCAGATTGAATATAAGTCGTTCCCTTATCAACATAAGCAAAATCAATCATGGAATTACGTGGTAATTGTATTCCCCCATGTACCGTAAGAAGTCCACTTATACTCACATTTTCTCCAGGATCAGAAGGTATAAGATAATCGCCCATATCATCCCATTCACCTCCGCTAAACTTGCTGTATGCTACGCCGGATTTACCCACTGTTCCGTCATCCTTAACTACCATAAAATAAACATTGTCCGAGGGGGAAGCTATCTGTGAAATGACAAGGTCTCCACCTAAAGAAACATTATCCCCAATCTCAGCATCATCACTTACATACATATCACCAAATCCTGTAAATCCACTCGAAATATCCACAGGGTCGCCTACTGTTAGAGAACCGCTAACCGAAGCGTCTCCCGCAACGCCAAGTAATGTAACAGGACCGGTTGTACCAATCCCAACTTTGCCGTCGTTTTTAATTACCATGCGTAATTGATCCATATCTATATTATCTGGGCGAGTCCTAAACTCAAGGCGTGTTGGCATATCATCAACGCCAGGACTACCATCCACCCGCATAACCATTCCTGTATATCCCTCATAATCTACACCATCATAAGCAACTGATGAGATACCTCCAATCCAATCATCATCTTGAACAATAAGAGGATTTGCTTCTGTCCCTCTTGCGCGGAAAAAATAAACATCTGGTTTACTGCCTGCCGTATCACCAAAACTATAATGATGAATGTCTTTATTAGAACCAACTAATGTCATAATACTAGTAGCATCAGGATTTGCTGTCCCAATCCCTACTTTGCCACTCGCATTATCCACAAACAACGTATCCCCAACAGATAAATTACCTCCTACAGATACATAACCACTTACAGAGGCATCGCCTAACACATCAAATTTTACATCCGGGTTATCTGTTCCTATGCCGACATTGCCTGCCATTAAGGCAAGTTCATTATCCTGGGTCTGGAAATCAATGTATGGCTGGGTAGCTATATCATCATCAGCTCCTATGCGATGTACATCTATTATATCGTTGTCATTCATATCAAGGTCCCCTGCCAAGCTCAATCCCCCGCCTGCTGTAAAATCTGTATTAGGATCGCCGATATTTACAATCAGATAATTTTCCATATCCAAATCACCGGTAAAATGTAATCCGTTATCCGCAAACATATAACCGGCAACCGAGAAATTTCCATCAACAGACATGTCTCCGTGGAACCGCACATCACCGTCTACTTCCAAATCATCATTCACTCTTAAGTCACCGTCTCCTGATATTGCAAATCCTGCACTGGCCGCTGCTCCTCCTATCTCTACTTCCTGGTTCGCTACATCATTTAATACCAGTGCATCTCCTACTGAATCTATATTATCTCCTGCTACGGTTAAATCATCTGCTACATAAAGCCCGTCTGTCATTGCAAAATCAGTTCCGTCAAACGTAATCGTCTCAGAGCCCCATGAAATAGTATCATTATCATCTATCATTGCCAGGTTGCCCGCTATATATGCATCACCGTCTACCTCTAACTCATCCTCTACTAGCAAGTCCCCATCATCATCTACATAATCAGCTGAGCCTCCGTCTCCTATCCATACCTCTGTACCTCTTATCCTCAGGCCGCTTACTCCGTCA
>QNCM01000134.1 GCA_003644505.1 Candidatus Makaraimicrobium thalassicum
GCCTGGGAGAAGTTCTGGAGAGGCCATGGCCGCCATGGAGGAGTTTGCCTCAAGGCTTCCGCACGGGATTGCCTTTGACTGGACGGGTCTTTCCTATCAGGAAAGGATGGCTACTAATCAGGCACCCCTTCTGTATGCCTTTTCCATCTTTGTCATATTTCTGTGCCTTGCCGCTCTCTATGAGAGCTGGCCCATTCCCATTGCAAACATGCTGATGCTTCCGCTTGGGGTCCTTGGCGCTACGGTGGCCACATGGTCACGCGGCCTTTACAACGACGTCTATTTTCAGATCGGGTTTATAACTACTATGGGGCTTTCAACAAAAAATGCAATACTCATTATCCAGTTCATAAAGGAACGTCTGAGGCACGGGGAAGGGCTTATAGAAGCCGCCCTTGGTGCTGTACGTGTACGGTTCAGGCCTGTTGCCATGACATCTCTGGCCTTCTTTTTTGGTGTGTTGCCCCTTGCGATTGCAACCGGCGCCGGGGCAGGGGCGGAAAACGCCATTGGTACGGCAGTCTGCGGAGGGATGATTTCAGCAACCTTTATAGATCTCTTTTATATCCCTCTGTTTTTTGTACTCGTATACACCTGGATCAGGGGAAAAGGGTCTGAAGGGGATATTAAAAAAGAACAGACAAAGGAGGCAGTCTAATATGGGAAAATTTGCATATCTTCTTGTAGTGCCCTTTCTGTTCTCTGCCTGCACCCTGGCCCCCAAGTATCTTCGCCCCAACCCCCCCGTGCCTGATAAATGGCCCGGGGGAGCGGCATACAGGAGTTCAAAAGGATATTTAAAAATACCTGGGGCCAGGGAAATAAGATGGCAGGAATTTTTCACTGACAAGAGGCTTAAAGAGATTATAAGAACTGCCCTGCACAACAACCGGAACCTGAAACTGGCAGCCCTTAATGTGGAAGAGACCCGTGCCATGTATGGCGTTAAGCGGGCGGATCTGTTTCCGGTTGTAAATGCCACAGCGGCAAGAAGTAAACAGCGAATGCCGGATACACACGGTTTTGGACAGAAACTGATACTTACAGAATACAGCGCTGGTTTGGGGATCACTGCCTGGGAGATCGATTTTTTTGGCCGTATAAGAAGCCTTGAAAGGCAGGCCCTGGAGGAATATTTTGCCACAGAAGAGGCAAGGCGAGGTGTTCAGATATCTCTTGTATCCGAGGTGGCAAGGGTATATTTCACCCTTGCCGCAGACAGGGAGGACTTACGTCTTGCCCGATCAACCCTTGAGACCCAAAAGGCATTGTACGATCTGATCAAAAAACGTTATGACGTTGGCCTTGCCACTGAACTGGATCTGAACAGGGTCAAAACCCAGGTGCAGGCAGCAAAGAGAGATGTGGCCTACTATGTACGGCTGACTGCAAGGGACAAGAATGCATTGAACCTGTTGACAGGGTATAAAATGCCTCATCTCCCACTGCCACATGACCTGAATAGTGCGGGAGGGATCAGAAAGATATCTTCCGGAATTCCTTCAGATGTCCTGCTTAACAGACCCGATATTATGGCGGCTGAACACAGGCTTAAAGGGGCGTATGCATTTATAGGTGCGGCCCGTGCAGCCTTTTTCCCCCGCATATCACTTACAACCGCCATTGGGACTGCAAGCCGTGACCTGTCCGGGCTATTTGGTGCTGGCTCAAAGGCCTGGAGGTTTGTATCCGATGTTACCCTGCCGGTTTTTGATGCCCGGACCTGGGCGGCCTACAGGGTCAGCAAGGCAGAGCGGAAAATTGCGCTTGCAAAATATGAACAGACCATTCAAAGGGCCTTCAGGGAGGTGGCAGACTCCCTTGCCGTGCAGGGCACGGTGGACAGGCAGGTGTCGGCACAGCGGGCTTTTGTTGATGCTGCATACCATACATACCATCTATCCATGAAACGCTATGCTACGGGAACAGACAGCTATCTTTCCGTTCTTGATGCGCAACGCTCCCTGTACGCGGCGCAGCAGCAGCTTGTCTCCCTTCGTCTTCTCAAGATCGCAAATAAGATAAGGCTTTATGCAGCCCTCGGGGGAGGGGGGGATTAGCAGGAAGTAGAAGTTTTTCTGAATCTGCTTCCTGACAACTGTATTGGCTCGATTGTTGCAGAAAAATCCTGCAAGCTCATCTGATGATCTTATCTCTTTGCTTAAGTTGTTGCAACATGTCATGGTAAAAAAATAAATAATGATGGCATCGTAAAAAGGCTCATGAAACAGACAACAGGCTGTAATATTTTGATTATTGTATTTTGTGTCCTGATATTTGCCATATCCGTACATGCCGGGCAACCTGGTTCCCGCCAGGGGGCAGACATACGCATTGGGGTGCTGGCCAAGCGGGGAGAACGGATCTGTCTGAAGAAATGGATGGCGACCGCCAAATACCTGACAGAACATGTACGGGGATACCGTTTTTCTATCCTGCCGCTTGCCTTTGACGAATGTGACAGGGCGATTCAGGAAAAGAAGGCAGATTTTATTATTGTCAACCCTTATATTTACATATGCCTTGAAAAAAGATACGGGGTGGAACGTATGGCAACCCTGAAAAACCGTCGTGCAACTGGTATTTACACCGTGTTTGGAGGGGTCATCTTTTGCAGAAAGGATCGGGATGATATTCATACCTTTCATGATCTTCAGGGCAAATCCTTTATGGGGGTGGATAAAAATTCCTTTGGCGGCTGGATAATGGGCTGGCGGGAGATAAAAAGGGCTGGCATTGATCCCTTCAGGGATTTTAAAAGTCTCTCCTTTGGGGGAACCCATGATGCGGTTGTATATGCAGTTAAAAACCGCAGTGTTGATGCAGGGACAGTTCGTACAGATACACTGGAGCGAATGGATAGTGAGGGAAAAATAAGGCTTGGAGATTTCCGCATCCTCAAAAACCATCTTCATGGTATGCAAAAGGTGCATTTTGTCTGTTCAACTGCCCTGTATCCCGAATGGCCTTTTGCCAAGGCACCCTATACTTCCGTGGATCTTGCCGAGAAGGTATCTGTTGCCCTGATGTCTATGCCCCCAGACTGTGAGGCCGCTATGGCAGCAAGATGTGCAGGGTGGACAATTCCCCTGAGCTACCAGCCTGTACATGATTGTATGAGGGAGTTGCGGATTGGCCCTTACAGGGATTATGGGA
>QNCM01000135.1 GCA_003644505.1 Candidatus Makaraimicrobium thalassicum
CTAACAAAAATAAATGCTATTCCATACATAGCTAAAAGCCCCACAATTCCCATCACCAAAGGATTCAAAAACATTGTTGATATGCTAGTCACTGCAGCATCAGGAGCATTTTTTGCAATCTCAGTTGCTCCGGCAAGTGATACATTCATAAACCATGTACCTATCATGCCTAAAAATGCAACTGAGAAAATCTTCGTGCCAACTCCTCGCGGAGTAGCGCGTGGTTTTCCTTTAATTTGTATCTCTCCATCTTTATCCTTAATGACAATGAATTTATTAATAACTTTCATAAAAATACCACCGATAAAATTTCCTACAAACAGAATAAAATTAGCACCGTTTTCAACCATTCCAATTGGTCCATGAGATCTATGAAGTGCCATCACAATTGACTCTTCAGCCGCAGATCTTAATTGCGCAGGCTTTTCTGCCATCTGTTTTTCATATCCCAACCATGTATTCAATCCCCAATGTATTGCCCACGAAGCATAAAGCATAGCGGGAACAGCATAAAACGGGAGTGCAATAAATGGAGCTACTGAAAGTGTTATAAAAAAAGGCATATTAAAGAAAAGTCCAGCAAGTGTATTTAAACCTTCATTCTCTTCATGTGTTTGACCAAAATAAAGAGCTGTGACAATACCAACAAGCCCTGCAATAATTGCAGTAATAGGATTTGTAAAGGAAAAAGCAAGCATAGTAAAGCCAGCAACAAGAAGTGGTGACTTAAATGTAATAGTCCATACATCTCTATCTGTAAGCCAGTCTTTCCAAGCAATTTTACTTAAGCGCCGCCAAAAGATCGCCTTACTAAAAATACCAAATGTTTCTACATAGGGCGCAAGTTCAGTCCCAACTTTTTCTATGCCAAGAGCATATCTTTCAACCAATCTCTTCGTCTCAGGCAAAGTGGCAGCACGTTTTATTCCAGTTACAGATTGGGATATTGTGGTGGGAACGCTTTTTGACGGAACTATTACCTTTTCATAATACCTAAAATTTTTCTGATTTATACCTTCAGTGGACATGTCTTCAAACCGAACATCTGTTTGTGCAAGCACGGGTTGAACTATCTCAATCCACATACGCTTAATCTGGCTCTGAATTTCTTTAACAGAATGCCACCCTAAACGGCTAGAAACATCCCGACTTCTTTCTGATGTCTTAAAAGTCTCTCCATCCCACCTAGTCCGGACAAGAAATGCAGCTGTTTCAGAAGTCAATGTAACACTTTCATCTACATAATCAGCAATATATTGGACAAAACTTTCGAGTATTTGATATACCCGTGCAATATTTGTGGGATCTTTTGATATTAAATCAACGACTTCGACATAAAAGTTTCCCTCACATTGATATATTTCAAACTGCAATACGACTTCTCGTTCCGGGAACAAATTTTGATCATACACTGGCATAACTGGTGTAAACGCGACTCTTGTCATTCCATCGTGCAAAATTCGAATCTCTCCACGTGCAATACTCTCTTCTTCTCGAGGAACGTATTCGCCGAATAACTCCTCATCGCGCTCATCTTCGTACCCTCTGGAAAGTATTGTCTCTTGGCGTAGCGCTTTATTTAAAGCACTATCCAGTGCACTACGTATCTCATCCGACATGGTAATCTTTTCTCCTGCAAAAACCCGCCCCTTCGGGATACGTTCAAGTTTCCGCAAATCTAGGTCCATTTTTTCAACCAGCGTACTATATAGTATAGTGCGCACCATATCTTCATTAATGACTTCCTCCACTTCTACTCGCCTCTGTAACTCATATACTAGGTACTGAAAAGCCTTCTTCAATTTAAATTCCGTTCTCAATACTTGTAACGTTTTTAACAATAAATCACGATCTGTACGCGATGCCTCTGCCTGGTTATCACGTGTTTTAAGATCTGATAACAGAGCTACGACCTCTTCATCAGTCGCTTGTAAAATAAACATCTCCATTCGTGAAAGAACGGGCTGAAGGTTAACGTCAAGATTTAATTTAAAAAGGGTACTGCTTACCTGCTTCTTTTCTTTTTTCTCTAATGTTCTTAAAATTTGTTCTTCAGTGTCTGTATCTTCAACGTCGTCATCTTCAACTTTAGTTTCTGGCCGTTCTGGCTTTTCTTCTGAATGGCTTGCAAACATTTCGTGCGTCAAGATAACAGCATCATCGTATGACATACTCCAATCACCGTTTCCCTGGGTCTTTCCGAAATCATAGTACATAGGGCCAAAATGTGTTCCTCTTTTAGTTGCAATTGCAGATTGCTTGGTACCAATATTCCGCTTTTCTGCTAACCTCCTCCCGGCAATTGCATTATATCGAGTTTTTGGTGGTAGTATAACTGCAGGTACAAATCTGGAAAGCTCACCCCACGCCTCAAGCCAAACAGTACTAAGATCAAGATCTAATCGGCTACTATATTCACCAAACACGACCACACCTTTATCAGTAAATGCTAAAACCGTATTAGCAACCATTGTTCCGTTATTATCATAGACAAGTGCAAATGCAGCATTGGATTCGAGTGCATGTGCAAGCGGCATTTCTTTATGAATTCCGGTCGGTGCAAAACAGCCAGGTACACCTACACCGGCATTCGCTTCGGCAAAGAAGTCCTTCTTAATTACCACGGTTACTTTTGTCGGTTCAGCGGAGACGACAATATCATTGGCTTCAGCCTCCATGAGTTTGATGTTGCTCAGGAGTTGTACAAGATTTTCCATTGTAGTCTTCGGAATAGCAACCGCCTTCTTCATCGTTTCTATAAACGTATTAGCTTCCTCATAGCTAGTAAAGATAAGTTCAGCAATTTCTTCTGAACTCATCCCGTCAGGAGTAAAGTTAAGCTCCTGCGCTACTTCGATTATTTGATGGGCTTCCTGACTGATTTTCTCATTTAACTTCTCCAGTTGCCTTGCCTCTGAGGCTGGTAAGGCCTCTGTTTCAAGGAAAATACCTTTTCGCCAAAGATCTTCGCTATATCCTTTTGCCCGTAGTTTACTGATTTCTCTCTTATTTTTCTCATCCTGCAATAAAGCTTCGAGCACGGCGCTTTCATCACCACCCGTAGTTACAAACGTTGTTAGGAGACCTTTTATCTTTTCTTGCATCGTCTCCTTGTAGACACCCTTAATGGTGAAGTAGAGATTACA
>QNCM01000136.1 GCA_003644505.1 Candidatus Makaraimicrobium thalassicum
CATGTCCCGGAGAACCGGTATTACGTCTACATCTATCACGTGTCACCTGACGAGGACCAGGTGCAGTACAAATATGAGTATGAGCGGGATACCGACACACTGCTGCATACATACGAATACGACGTTTACGGCCGTCTTGTGTCAAAAACTGATAGCGAAGTTGTTCATGTCTACTATGTCGATACAGGCAGGATAAAGACAAAGATACTGTTGGTGTCTGGTGATGATCCCGCGGGAACGATTTTTAGCTATTCTAATGACCCGATCCATAATGTAGACACAGACAGCGAGTACGGTTATCTGACAATGAAAATCAACCCTGACTTGAGCTACACAACGTACAGCGATTACTGGTCAGCGGATCAGCCGAGGTATGTAAAAGAATACGACGCTGCCGGCAATCTGCTTGCGGAATACGAATACGATGCTGACGGCAACCTGGTGGAAGAGTCCGAGGACACGATAGAAGAATACGGCTCCGGGCTCATGAAAAGGAAGATCGAGGGAGCCACTTTGGACATCTATGAGTACCGTGAAGAAGACTGGGACAGTCAGGGCTACGGCCGTGTTACGCTTATATATGACGCGTCAGAGACTACATACAGGACGTATGACTGGGGCGCGGTGCAGGTGACTGTTGACGAATACGAGGGGGAATATGAGCCGGGAGCGGACAGTGACGTGCGCAGTGACGTGATCGAAAGTGAAAGGGTATGCACTTACGTGTATGACCATAACGACGAGCAGGTAGACCTGGATACATTAACCAACGGCTGGGTGTTGAGACAACAGACCGTGTATGATGAAGACGGCGTGACCGTAGCAGAGGAATATATTTATGACGAGACAGGGCGTCTGACCAGGGATGACCATATTTCCGAAAACAGATATTACACCTATACCTATTATGAGTCGCCAAATGAGGACCAGCAGCATTACAAATATGAATATGAAATAAGTACGGCTGCGCTTATTGCCACATACGAGTACAATACAGCCGGGGATCTGGTTAGCATTACGTATCCCGGGGGCGGATGGATAGAGAAGTATACATCACCGGATCCCCTGAGATGGAAGAGGGAAGTAAAGGCGAGTGGGATAGTTTCGGAATATACCAATGAGTATATCTGGGGCGATACATGGAGCCATTTTGGACGGCAGGAATTATATTATGATCTTGTGACATATCAGACATGGGATTGGATCGATGTAGCCGGCAGCGAACAGGTATTAGTGACCGAATTTTCCGGGGATTATGTGCCCATAAAGGATAGTGCAAATAAAGGCGCCATTGATCTTGCCGATAGAACAGTTGAGATCCTTTATGACCGTGACCCTGCTCTCGATGATAACGGAAAGGATATTGAAACTCAGAATAATGGCTGGATAGAGAGAGAAAAATCGATATATGACACCAACGGGGTTACCATACTTGAAAAGTACCTGCGTGACGAAGACGAACGTCTTATCAAAGACATCCATACGGAGGACAATGCCTACTATACATATGTGTACCACGACGGCGACGGCATAGATGGTTCTGTGCATTATAAGAAGGAATATACTTATGATGAAGCGGAAGAAGATGACATTCTTGAAGGGACCCTTGAGGGGACACTGCTGGCCACTTACGAATATATAGATGATGATTACATGACAAAGTGGGGCGAGGACGGGACAATAACCACTCTGCTTTTAGACAATGACGTTTCCTATAATAATACTTACCTTAATACCGCTGATGGTATCCTGCATATTTATAACTGGGATGGGTCATGGAACCTTCTCAGCGTGAGAAAAGAGTATCCTGACGGCACTGTCGAGATATGCACGCCCGATAGTCCGGAGGACCCCGTATGGCCGCTTGCCGAAAAACGCGAGCCGGTCAAGAGCTTTATAAAAGGCGTCAACATGCCCTGGGTACTGTACGGATATGATATCGGTCTGAATCCGGATACCGGCGAACATGAAGGTTTTTCGAGAAACCTCTCGGATCTTTATGAGAAGATGGATGCGCGAAAAGGCGACTATGTAAGGGTGTTCCTGTTCTCTGACCTGAGAGCCGGGATAAATTTCGATACCGATGGAACCCCGCTCAGCTTTACGGACAAAGTCTATGAAGATATGCAGGCGCTTCTGGACTGCGCGGAAGCGCTGGGCATAAAAGTCATGCCGGTTCTGTTCGACTACCTGCTTGGAGGAGTGAAAGACGGTCCCGGCGCAGGACATCGGGCGGAGCATGCCGATCTGATAGATGATGCTGATAAAAGGAAGGCGCTTATTGATATTTGCAAACCGTTTATCGAGCATTTCAAGGACCATGAAGCTATTCATGCCTGGGATATCATGAATGAGCCTGAAGGCGCGAAGGAGTTCGGTAATGTGGAATTCTCCGCGATATACGATTTTCTGAGGGAATTCGCGGACATGATACATGAAGTGAACCAGGGCAGTGCCGAGCCCAACCCTGATCTTCTTGTTACTGTCGGCAGCCAGAGCAGGGCCGGGATGCTGGATATGCTTGAGGAGTGGGACGATGAAGGTTATTCGGCTATTCTGGATCTTTGTCAGTTCCACTATTATAACTATATGGAAGAAGAGGAAGAGAGGAAGCATCTGGAGTATTCTTTTACGACCGAGGAACTGGCGCTTTTAAACGGCATACCCATCATTGCCGGTGAGCTTGAACCAACGGACATAATTGACAAACTGGATATTTTACTGGAGAACGGATATATAGGAGGCCTTTTCTGGGAAGATGGAAACGGATTCGAACTCAGCGAATCGGAATATGAAGAGCTAAAGGATTGGTTTTACGGTACGATTTGCGAATATAATGACGCTGGGCAGCTTATCAAAGAAATCCGTCCTGACGGTGCGTATAAGACGTTTGAAGATTATTATGTGGGTACCGACCAGGCGCAGTATATTAAGGAATACACAGCGGACGGCACACTACTAGTCACCTACGAATACGATATCGACGGCAACTTGGTATCGGAGACCGGCGCGGATTACACATATTACGCCAGCGGCAGGGTAGAGACAAAGACGCTGAAGACAGCCTCCGGCGACGATGCCGCGGGAACGGTATACACCTATTATGATAACGAGACGCGTGACACGCAGG
>QNCM01000137.1 GCA_003644505.1 Candidatus Makaraimicrobium thalassicum
CTCGCGGCGTGCGGCGAAGGCTTCTCTAAGCGCCGCGCTCACCGCGGGGCCACGGCGTTTGGCCTCATAGGCCATCGTCTTCCAGTCGGGGAGGACACCTTTCTGATCAACCATCATCACCCGCGCGCGCTGCGTGACCTCTCGGCAGCGTTCATACGTGGCGCGTTCGCCGGGCGTGAGCTCAATAACGAGACGCTGCACGTCAAAGCCCGCGAGATGTCCTGCGTCAATGAGAGCGCTCGTGCGCTCACGATAGACGATAGGTCCCACCCGTCGCTCGAGACGACCAGCACCCTGGGGATCGTCCTTGGGAGAGGGCGGCGTCGCCGTTAGGCCGAGGCGAAGGGGCGCGACGAAGAGCTCGAGAAGCTCGCCCTGGACGGGTCCCGCGAGGTGATGTGCCTCATCGACAACAAGAAGGTGAAACCGTTCACCAAGCTCTTCTCCATGACGTTCTGCCGCGGCAAAAGTCGCCACGGTCAGGGGGCCAAGGTCGTGGGTCCCATCGCCAAAACGCGACACGGGCGGATGAAAGCGGATCCGCGAGAGGGCCTCAACCCATTGCGCAAGGAGCGAACGCGTTGGCACAAGGATCAACGTTGGTCGCGCCACCGCGGCGATCGCCGCGATCGCGACGCGAGTCTTTCCGCTCCCCGTCGGAAGCATCACCACGCCACGCTGCCCCCCCGCCTCCCACGCCGCGAGAGCCGCACCCTGGTAATCTCGAAGCTGCGGTGCCGTCAGACGCAACCGCGCCCGGCGCTGCCACCGTGAGTCGAGGTCGTGAATCGGCACGCTCTGGGCGCCGAGCGTCGCGCGGAGGACAGCGTAACGATAAGCAGGGACACGATAGGCGCCGATCCGGCGATCCCAGCGCAGCTCCGGCACACGAAGCTGCTCGATACGCCAGGGGCTCCCTTCGAGGACAATCGTTCCGCGCTCATAAGTCAGGGAGATCGCCCGAGAGGTCGGCTGAGAACGAGTCTCGGAAGATATCTCCTTACCCAAGACAAGCTGAACACCCGGCGTCACTGCCCAAGATCCGGTGTCGGGGATTTTCGTCGATTCTATCCGCGTCATCACGTCACCTCCCGTGAACGTTCGAGCCTCTATGCCCGAACAGACTCGAGACAACGCAGGATCTGGGCCACCCCGCTTAGAAATAAAACAACAATGATTTCAGGTACCCCTCGCGACAACGTGACCCTACGGCCGGCGAGCCGGCGCCGATATCCGGCCGCGGGCGGTTCAGATGGCGTTGCGGAAGCGCGGGTGAGACCGTCGCGCGCCATATTTCAACAGACAATACAGCATGCAATCACGAGCGATAGCGGGCTCCTCCGCGCCCGGCCGGGCGACGTTGTGTAGTAGCCGCACCTCGTGCGACAATGGGGCCTTCACTCACACGGGAAGACATCTTATGAGAACCTACGCATACCCTTTGTCATGGGCTGCTCTAGCGATGACGTTCATCTTGGGAGGCTGTTCAAACACTCCCGTGCCCGGTGTCATCAACGACGCCGCCATCCACGACACCACCGTCGCTGACACCGCCATCAACGACGCGACCGCTGACGTCGCCATCAACGACGGCATCGTCTGGCCTGATGGCAGCGGCCCCGTGCTTGACGGCACCGGCCCCGTGCCTGACGGCATCGGCCCCATGCCTGACGGCATCGGCCCCGTGCCTGACGGCACCGGCCCCGTGCCCGACAGCATCGGCCCCGTGCCCGACAGCATCGGCCCCGTGCCCGACGTCTCCCTTCCAACTGACCTAGGATTCAAAAAATGCGGTCCCTGGCCCGGTGGAAATTGTCCCAAGAGCTACGTTTGCAATATTCACAGCTGCGCGCCCGGCGCCAGCGGTAGCTGCGTCTTGATGCCCATCGGCTGTCCCAAGATCTACAAACCGGTCTGTGGCTGCGACAACAAGACCTACGACAACGACTGCTTCCGCCTCAGAGCCCAGGTCGCGCTCCAATACACCGGTACGTGCAACATCTCTCCTCCCCTTGACGGAGGATCTCCCGACGGCCCCATTCAGTTCAAATGCGGCGGCCCCACACACACCCAATGTACACTCTCCAACCAATTCTGCGACAAGGATTACTGCGCCCCCAACGCCTTCGGCACCTGCACGAACGTTCCCGCAGCCTGTCCCATGTACTACTCCCCAGTCTGCGGCTGCGACAACAAGACCTACGGCAACGACTGCTTCCGCAAGAGTGCCAAGGTCTCGCTCCAATACACTGGTAAGTGCAAGGTCACACCAACGCCCGACGCCGGCGTCGCCGACGCGGGAACCACAAAGAAGTGTGGTGGGCCTAAGAACATTCCCTGCATGGCGCTCAACCAATTCTGCGACAAGGAGAATTGCTCCAAGAGCGCCTACGGCACCTGCGAAGAGATCCCCGCGGTCTGCCCCATGTACTATGCCCCAGTCTGTGGCTGCAACAACATGACCTACGGCAACGACTGCTTCCGCAAGCACGCTCAAGTCTCCTTGGCCTATAAGGGTAAATGCTGACGAAGCGCTCCCGATTGATCTGCGCGTCCCGCAGGATCCTGCCAAAAACTTGTCATCGCAGAGAGCGTTCCTTCACCGCATTATAGAGATACGCCGTGGAGAACGCAGCGTGGACGATATCCAGGCACATTGTCCCCGGATCGCGCCCGGAGCGATCCTCGCCGGCACGTCACGTTGCTGCCAAGATCAAGGAGAGCGCTACTGGCCCTGCTCGTAGGCGCCTTGATCGATCTTTCGGCCTTGACGTGAGACGCCGTCGAGGGAGGTCCCCGCGTGGAGGGTGCTATCGAGGGTGACGGGATTGACGCCCGTGTCGATGGCGTAAGCACCGGTCGCCAGATGGCTGTCTGTTGCCGAAACGAAGAAGGTGCTTGGCATCGGCAGGACATGGACCTCGGTCAAGGTATAAGAGCCGTCGCTCGAGGCGAAGCCATCGTAGGTGCTTGTAACGCCGCGGATCGTGGCATTGACGAGCTTGAAGCTCTTCGGAAGGTCAAGGGCTTTTGCTGCGGTGTCGCCCACAGACCGACGCTGAGCACGAAAGAGCGGCGCTGGGGTCTCGAGGTCCAAAGCCAC
>QNCM01000138.1 GCA_003644505.1 Candidatus Makaraimicrobium thalassicum
AACTTTTTCCAACCACTGAAACTTTTTCCTAAGCAAACTTGATGTCTGCCCTTTTAATCTCCCTACCACCGCACTCACTGCATACTTCGGAGGAATAATCATCACTGTATGAATATGATCTCTCTGTATATTCTGCTCGACAATTCCGCACCCAGGCATCATTCTCAACAGCTTAGGAAAAAGCTTATTCAAAGACGCTGATACGCCAGGATTCAGGACGCGACGCCGATACTTCGGTATCCACACTATGTGGTATTCCGTACGGTAAACACTGTGATTTGACAGTATAGTTTTCACTCATACATTTTATCACGTATCGCCGTCGCTCGCCATTCACCCCCGCGCAAGCGCGGGGAACTCAGAGCGGCGATCAGAAACGTCCGGCATTGACAGGATAGATCGTTCAGAGTATACTCGATAGAAACGTAAAGAAAAAAGGGGATCATGCGCAAAATGAATTTAGCCGAAGGAACTCTGGTGCTTCTGGGATTTATATTCATACTGGCGGCGATGGTTCTGAAAATATCAGGGCTTAATGTGCTGGATCCGATAATCAACCCTGTTTACGGTTTTTTTCTGGCGGTCAATACCTGCTTTCTCATAGCGTTCGTTATCGCTATGTTTGATAAGGCCGAAGAGTCAAGATAGGACAGAATAGGGAACGGCGCCCTATTTTGACAGTTAACCTTTGCATGTCATTTTCCAGGGATCTTTTCGAAGAGGGCGGCAAGATAGCCGGGCAGCTGCATGGCTATGAAATAAGGCCACAGCAGCTTCAGATGGTTGAAGCCGTAGAACAAGCCATAACCGGCCCGCGGAATATTATCGTTGAAGCCGGTACCGGCGTGGGCAAGAGCCTGGCATACCTGGTGCCGTTTATCGACTGGGCTGTCCGCGAAGACCGGAAAGTCGTCATCTCCACTTATACCAAAGCTCTTCAGAACCAGCTTTTCGTTAAAGACCTGCCTTTTTTAACCCGGGTGCTGGACATTGGATTCCGGTACGCCATGTGCATGGGTTCCGAAAATTATGCCTGTTTGAGAAAAGCACGGAAAAATTCCATACCGGACCTGTTTGAAACGAAAAAACGCAAGAAACAGGCCGAAAATATCATCCGGTGGCTGTCAGAGACTGAAACCGGCCTGGTAACGGACATGGATTTTGTCCTGGAGAAGTCCGTGTGGAACAGGTTTTCACGTGAATCCGATCTGTGCCGGGGACGGAAATGCCCGCATAATGAGCAGTGTTTTTACAGGAAAGCGCGTCTTAAACAGTCCAGTTCGCATATACTCATAACAAATCATTCGCTTCTGTTTACTGACATAACGTCAGGGGGGCGTGTTCTGCCGGATTTTCAGGGACTGGTTCTGGATGAGGCGCATACCCTGGAAGACGTGGCCACAAGGCATTTTGGCAGGGATGCCGGTAATGTCCGTCTCCAGTATCTGCTTGACGGCGTAGACAGCGCTTTGGGCGGGAAAGGGATCGCGGAGGGATGCGGCAGCGGCCTTGAAGAAAAGATACGTGAAGCAAAAGAAATGGTAAGCGAACTCCGGGCTGTTTCCGGGAAGTTTTTTAAAAGAGCGGAAGAAGTATTCGGCAAACGCGACCAGACCGCGCGGTTCGACAGGGGGGATTTTCCGCATGAGGACATATGCGGGCCCCTGGAGGAGTTGTCGTCGTTCCTGACGGGGCTGAGCCGTGACTTTGCGGATCCCGATGTCTGCGAGGTGATGAAAGCTTACGCGGAAAGATGCGGCAGGTTCAAGGAGTCCGTGGAATTCGTTTTCGGGCGTGAAGACGAAAGATACGTGTACTGGGCTGACATAAGGACCCGAAAGACCGGGATGAGTTATTCTTTTCATGCCGCGCCCGTTGACATAAGCGGGCAGATGAAGACATATCTGTTCGAGAGGATATGCCCTGTTGTGTTGACCTCGGCCACGTTATTTTCCTCCGGCGGGGATAAAGCCGGGTTCGGTTTCATAAAGGACAGGCTTGGACTTGAAGACTGCATGGAACTGCATCTGGATTCTCCCTTTGATTACGCGAATAACGTCCTGACGTACCTGCCGCGCGGTATTGCCGATCCCAACAGGGACTTCAGTGTTTTCAGGCGGCAGGTTCGGGATGATATTATCCGGATATATGACATTATGGGAGGCAGGATCTTCGCGCTTTTTACCAGCTATGAGATGCTGAACGCGGTAGCCGATGACATCAGCGGCAGCCGGGAAGACATCAATATCCTGAGACAGGGGGACCTTCCGCGTTACGTTCTTCTGGACGTGTTCAAAAAGAGACATAACAGTATCCTTATGGGGACCATGACCTTCTGGCAGGGGGTGGATGTCCCCGGCAGTTCCCTGGAATGCGTTATAATCACGAAACTGCCGTTTTCCGTTCCAAGTGACCCCATAAACGCGGCCAGGATCGAGTCCATGCGGGAGAGAGGATTAAATCCATTCTACGGGTATCAGCTTCCGCAGGCCGTCATTATGTTCAAGCAGGGCTTTGGCCGCCTGATCAGGAGCCATTCCGACAGAGGAGTCGTTGCCGTGCTCGACCCCCGCATACGAACCCGCCGCTACGGCAAAGAATTCATCAGCGCTATCCCCAAGTGCCAGCAAACCGACACCCTCCAGGACATAAAAACCTTTTTCCAGAGTGGGGACATGCCCCGAGGGGACACACCTCAAAGCTAACCAAGTATCATTTTTTCCATTTTTTCCTCAAAAAGCGTTTCATGAGGTCTTTTTTGCAACAAATACTCGGTATAAAGTTTTTTGTAATAGTTCAGTTCTCCGAAGAGAATCCGATCCCCGCCCCTTGTCATCTCGAGCGAGGGAGGAGTGAAACGACGAACGAGTCGAGAGATCTTTTTTATCTACGTTTTTTTGCAATCTAAAAATTATGTGATACACTTCGGTCAAAATCAACAAAGGGGGACCGATTGACCGGTTGCATAGCTACTTTGGAACTATGCTGACTCGTCTGCCATGCAGTATAACGCATCAGACAAGCGAGAGCAAGATTTTGTTTTCTTTGATTTAATATCACCTCCCTGTGATATTTGAGA
>QNCM01000139.1 GCA_003644505.1 Candidatus Makaraimicrobium thalassicum
AGGTCGGGTGCGCCCCCGTTGGCAATGGGTAAAACGCCCGTTACATGGGTGGTCAAATTGATTAGATAGCGTGTAATCTCTTGCCCTATGATTTTTATATAGTCTGGCGTGCCTGCGAGGGTAACATCTATGCTGTTATCCGTGCCGGACGCATCTACGTTCAGCGTGGCTCTCTGTGCGCTAGCATCGGCATCATCAAGCAAGGCTCGTCCCGCCGCTGTTAGATCCGCTTCTGCCCAAGTTTCTAGACCTGTGGTGTAAAGCATTTTATCTGCAGATGTGCCAAGTTCGGCGATAGATGTTAGGGTGTTGTCGATGGCTTGGTAGAGTTCTCTTAGCATCTGCTTTAATTGGTAATAGGTGGTTCTCTTGCTTGTTCCGCCCATGCCGTCCGTAGTATCTGACACATCCAATACGGTCAGCGTGTCACTATTCGCCCAAGTTTCTAGCGGGGCATCGTTTGAGTATTTTCTGTTAGCCATGATTATCCTTGTAGTCTAATATCTCCATTTTCCAGTAGGCGAAAATCTCCATTTTCTAAGAGTCTGGCGTAGACGGAGAAATCGCCTTCCGCAAAAGGCACCCACTGCACATTAACCCAAACGTAGAAGGTATCATTTGAGACGTTATAAATTTGCTCGCCGTTCTCTCCCGATGTAGGGAGTTGCGATAAGATGCGTAAAGGGTTGGTTGATGATATGTGCGTGAAAAATTCAGCCTGTCTTATTTCTGTTCGCCAAGCGGGGGTTGCCCCACGTTTCAAAATCTCTCTTGCTTCTAAGGGGTAGATGGTTGCTTGTCCATCGTTCCACGTAAGGTAGTCGCCATTTTGAAATTTTAGGTCTGCTCTTACTTTTAGGGCTTTGAATAAAGCTGGTTGTATAGTATTCGTGGGCATACTATCAATGGCGGCAACAAAACCTAAATTGTGCGGTGGGTCTATAGCTAAACCTTCTACTCTCGGCTCGTTGAATTCGTTCTGCGCCATATATCTCCGTCTTGTTAGGTAGCCTATGCCTATATATGGCGTGGAGCTGTCGTTATGGTTGTAATCTATGCTAGGGGGCAATTCTATTGCGCTATAGAATAGAATATCTTCCCCGCCATTGTCTGCGGCATAGATAAGGTGTTTTTTTTTCAAAAGCCTTAAGAAGCTGTTAGCGTCTGCGTAAGTAAGTATTTGATTGTCCGGGAGGAATTGATTTTGCCAGAAATCGGCTGTTGGACTTCTAAGGCTTGCGGTTGCGCCGATTGCATCGGCGAAAAGGTTTATTGTTTCTTCGTACGTTCCGTCTGCGGGGAAAGAGGCGTATCTTGGTGGGATTAGGTGCGCTGTCAAGGTGGTTTCGTATTGACCGTTCGGCATTTGCGCTACGAAGCCTTCCATCACGGTAAACTTACTGGTTGAGATTGTGACATTGGTTCGGTTAATAACCGTGCCACGCTTTAGGACAACCTTTGTTGGCTTTAGAGTGGTGGACGTTGGGACTATACCGGGCAGGGTGATGGTCAGGGTAGTGGCGCGCAAATCGTAGGCTATGGGGGTGTACTCGGCGAAGAGAGTGTCTGTATAAACTTCACATACTAAATACGGTGGTGCGCCTTCTCTCATCGCTTTGGCTAGTTCCGCAGAGATTATTCGCATTTATGACCATGTGGCGAAGCCACTGCCTGATTTTTCACTGAATTGCGCCCTGAAGATGGATAGTTTTTTATTTCCGCTATCTTCGAGCCTTTTGGATGTGCCGGTGTTTAGGTTGTTTTCTTCGGCAAGTAAAACAGATCTAGCGAGTAGGGCGAAGCCCGCCGCTCCGATGGATAGCAAATCTTCATCCCACACGGTGGTTTCCGTTGCGCTGTCTAAATCTTCTATGGTGTGGGGGCGTGTGTAGTGCAAGGCGATCGTGTCGCCGCTTGGCACGTCCTTATTTAGTTCAAGATGCCAAATGTCATCTTGTTTTGTGGCATAGAAGGCGAGATTGTCGCCTTCTTGGCTTCCATCGTGCCAGATTGCCCGAAAAATCAAGGTGATGTCGTCTGTAATGGTCGTCACGGGCAAATCTCGCTCTCCGTTGGCTAGAATATCTCCAACGAGGGCATAGGGGCGCATGGTGTCATACTCTTGGAGTGCGTCACGCAATGCGGAGTCTAGTTGGTCATCGGAGAAGCGGTCGCCGTTCGGATCGTTAAGTTTGGTTAGGATTTTTATTCTGAATTGTGCGATGTTGGACATAATCTATTCCTATGGCGTATCTTCTAAAATCCCGTACCATCCGCAAGATGTTTCTGCGCCTGCTACGTCTGCCCATCCTGATACCTTGATGATGGAAAACGAAGGGATTGGGATATTCAGGTGTAAATCACCTGTCGCCGCTTTATTGATATAGGCAACATCCTTGAAACAAAATACGCCTTCAATCAATTCGCCGTGCATGTCAGTTGAACGGATTCGCATTGCCACTCGTTTCCCTTTGGCTTCTTCTGCGTGCCAGCCGCGGAGTATTAGCGTCTTGCCCGCAGGGACCATCCTGTTAGGTATCATGGATTTATTCCCACCTTTGGCGATCATGTTGTAAACCGTTCCGACTTCGCCTTTTTTGTATACCTTTATATGGTCTACTGCTACGCCATTTGAGCCAACTGACAGGGCGTACATATCGTTGATAAAAACGCCGTCTGTAATGACGGTATCAACTTCGGTTGTTCCGTTCATCGTAATATCTTCGGTACGTTCTTTTCCGTCCGATAATCGGATGATGTGCAGGCGCAATGTTCTTACGCCTGTGCCATTGCCGGTATCTTCGTCACCTTCTGATACTACGGTGAATTGTTCTCCCGTACTGGCTGGTACTGGGATTGTGGTCGTATTGGTCGGCGTTGGGGAAAGCTCGTTAAGTCTTGATATATCTTCGCCTTGTACGACCACTTGCATACTTTCACGTTCGCCAAGCGCACGCACGTTTAACGCTCCTGAAACTGTGCCTTTGGCGACTTCGTGCCTAAATTCTCTGGTCTCTAGGTATTGGGGCATGGTCTTGCTCCTTTGTGAC
>QNCM01000140.1 GCA_003644505.1 Candidatus Makaraimicrobium thalassicum
AAACCACTATTAATAATACTATTTATACTTCTAACTAACCAACTACAAGCATATAACTATAGTTGGTCAAGTAGAGAAGATGTACAAACTCCACAAACACCACCAGATAAAGAACCGGAACAACCATGTTCAGATCAATGTGGATGTGCTAATGGAGATGGTTCAAATGGACCAAGCTCAGGTGGAGGTTCAGGTGGTAATCCAGGAGATTCTACAGGTTCTCCTGTATATCTAAAAACTGGTCACTTAACATGGAATGATATTGATGTTGTATTATCTAGTAAAGTAGATATTAAATTAAATCGTAACTTTAGTTCACATGAATCTAGAATAGGATTATTTGGTAATGGTTGGATAAGTAATTTTGAAAGAGCAGTAGTAAAAACTGTAAAAGGTAATGATGTAGATGGAAATATAACATTTACTCATGTATATGTAAATAGACATGATAATTCAAAGAGATACTACTACACAGAAAATAATGGAACAATAGAACCTAATCTAGGTGGAAATAATCAAATAAGTAGAATAGATGATACAACTCTACAACTTAAATACCCTGATGGAGTAACTGAACAATTTGTAGATGGTAATATAATCTTACGAAAAGATACTAACAATAATACTATTTATATGACTTATGATAACTTAGGTCTATTACAAGAAGTAAAAGATGATAATAGTAAAAGTTTAAAGTTTTTTTATAACTCACAAGGTTTTGTATCTGAAATAAATGACCATACAAATAGAAGCTGGAATTATGAATATGATTCAATTGGAAACTTAATATCAGTAACTAACCCTATGGGAGATAGTAGAACATATACTTATAAAAGATACAAACCACCATACGATGCACAAGTATATTCTCAACTAACATCTATTACAGATGCTAGTGGTAAACTAGTAACTACAATAACATATTATCAAGATAAAGTATCAAGTTATACTCAAGGTGCTAATAAGTATAGATATACTTATCGAGGTAATACTGTAACTAAAACAGATAGTTCTAATGATACTACTACATACACCTTAGCCAATACAGGATTTATTAAAAGTGTAAGAAACTCACTAGGTCAAACACGATCAATAAATTATGATGCTAATAATATACCAATATCTACAACAGATGCCCAAGGGAATAGTAGAACTAGTACACAAGATAAAAAAGGTAGAATAGAAAGTGTAACATCACCTCTTGGTCAAACTACAAAGTATGAATATAAAGAGAATAATCCTAAACCAACTAAAGTAACATCACCATTGGGTCACAGTACAAAATATACTTATGATGATAAATATAATCTTATACAAACTATAGATGCTAAAGGTAATAAGAGTACAGCTACAGTAAATACACAAGGTAACCCAACAACTATAACAGATGCAAAAGGTAATAAACTTACAATAGAATATAACTCTTTGTCTAAACCTATAACAATAACTGATGCTCTAAACCGTACAACAACATTTAGTTATGATTTATTAGATAATGCTATCTCAATGACAAATGCTAAAGGTGATACTACATCTATAGAATATGACCAACTAAATCGTGTTGTAAAAACTATAGATGCTATAGGTAATACTATAGAGTATACATATGATGAAGTAGGTAGAATACTTTCTTTAACAGACCCTGTAGGAAATATAACTTCATACTCTTATGATAGTTATGGAAGATTAAAAATAGAGACAAGACCTGATGGAAAAACAACTAGCTATAGTTATAATACTGATAATCTAATATCTTCAATAAATAGATACAATGGGAAAATAGTAAACTTTACTTATGATAAAACAAATAGATTATTAAGCCAATCAGTTAATGGCGATACAATCTCTATAGTATATGATACAAAAGGTCTTATAACTCAAATCTCAAATGCAGTATCAACTTTAAGTTATACTTATGATAAAAATTCAAGACTAATATCAACTTATCAAAATGGTATACCTATTACATATACATACGATAATGATAATAACCTAAACTCATATAGCTTTTTAAATAACACTATAAACTATACTAGAGATGCTTTAGGATTGGCTACAAACATAAATAATGGAGTAAATGAGTTTGGATTTAGTTATGATGTAAATGGTGTTCAAAGTAGTTCTACTTTACCAAATGGTATAACAGAAGATTTAACATTTAATTCAGTATATGAATTAACTAATATTAATTCACAAACAAATAACTCTACATACTCTTACGACAAAATAGGATTATTAACTGAAAAAACATTAAATACAGTATCAACATCATATACAAATGATAATATAGGTAGAATTACACAAGATGGAATAACATCTTATGCTTATGATAAATCAGGTAATAACCAAAATAACTCTGCACAATATGATACAACTACAAACCAACTAATAAGTACAAATACACATAACTTTACATATGATGATTATGGAAATATAAGTAAAAAAGTAAATCTTTCTAATAATATTAAAACTCTATATAGTTGGAATGAGAGAGAACAACTTATAAAAGTAGAGAAACAAGATGATACAAATACAACTATAAAAATATTAGAGTTTACATATGATGCACTTAATAGAAGAGCCTCTAAAACAATCAATAATGTAACTCAAAACTATCTTTATGATGGTGAGGATATAATAGCTATCTTAGATGATAATAATAATCCAATCTCAATTATAACACATGATGAGTCTATAGATACACCACTAAGTATACAAACAAATAACGAAAGCTATTTTTATCAAAGAGACCATCAAGGTTCTATACTAAACCTAACTGATAGTTCAAAAGTAAAAGTAGAAGAGTATAGTTATTTAAATGCATATGGAACAACACAAAAAATATCATCACAAACAACAAACAACCCATATGGATATACAGGAAGAGAACTAGATGAAGATGATTTATATTACTATAGAGCAAGATACTACGACCCAACAACTCAAAGGTTTTTAAGCCAAGACCCGATAGGATTTAACTCAGGGGATTTTAACTTTTATAGATATGTTGGGAATAGTCCTGGGAATTTTACGGATCCTAGTGGG
>QNCM01000141.1 GCA_003644505.1 Candidatus Makaraimicrobium thalassicum
AACCAGTAACGGCACTTGTCTTTACTAATATTCGCTTGTTCAGAAGCTTTTAAAATTGTAATCATGATTAATAGCCTTTCGCGTGGACTGCGTAATTTACGCCGTGCGTGTGAGTTATGACGTGATGTTTACGTCATCGGCGTTGAGAATGGTTTTGTTTAGTGTGATGTAATATGTTTGTGTGAAATCTCACGTGGTAGCGCGTGAAGATTTACGCGCTAAGTATGCTTGACATGTTGGGGATGTTAAACATATAATCTAGTCAGACTAGTTTTATATGTTTTGGATAAAGAGGAGAATAATATATGATAAGCAATGTTTGGCAACTTCAAGATGCTAAGAGTAAATTTAGTCAATTGGTAGCGAGGGCTATGAAAAATAAACCTCAAGTCGTTACGAAGCACGGAAATAATGCTGTGGTGATTTTATCGTTTGAAGAATATCAAAAAATTATTAAACCTAAAAAAGGACTAGTAGAATTTTTTAGAGATTCGCCATTAGCAGGATTGGACTTGGATATTTCAAGAAGTCGGGAATTGCCAAGAGATATTGAATTATGAAATATCTCTTGGATACTTGTGTGGTTTCTGAATTAATTAAGCCAAAGCCTAATAAAAAGGTATTAAACTGGATAGCAGCTCAAAATGAAAATAAGCTATATATTAGTGTTTTAACTTTTGCTGAGATTGAAAAAGGTATAGAAAAGGCATCAGATCAAATTAGAAAAAAAAGGTTAAAGCTGTGGGTGGAAGATGATTTGAAGCAAAGGTTTGAAGGGAAGATATTTCCTATAGATTTACACATTGCTACCAAATGGGGGGAAATGCATGCATTGTCAGAATTGGCAGGCTGTCCCATGCCTATTATTGATGGATTAATTGCTATTTCTGGTTTGATAAATGGTTGTGTTGTTGTGACTAGAAACACTTCTGATATGAAGTTCAGTTCAGTAGCACTATTAAATCCTTGGATAGAGGCTTGAATATCTAAGATTTTGTGTAGTCTCTTCGCACATATTGATACTTAGCTCTAAAGCTAAGTCAGTTGTGGAAGAAGTGAAAAGGGGCTGTTTTTAGGTTTTGATTGAATAGTTGCTTTTGTGGTGTTATCTTAGCTGTTTGGATAGGTGAAAAAGTCGGTTAAATTGGGGTTTTAGGGGAAAACAAGTCGTTTTATTGTCAATGAAATGACTGTGGAAGTGGTGAGTTTGCTGGGAAAAGCAAATAAGCTGCTTTTAGGGGATTGTAGATTTATTGGTTTGAGTGATGGGCTAAAATATGCCCGGTTGGATTACACGGAAGTTATTGTTATTTTTTTTAATCGTGTTACCAAGTTCCTTTCTCACCAAAAAATGTCTACTTGCCTGCAGTTAAGTCTAAAAAGCTATCCTGAGTTTAAACTTTTTCTAACACAATAAAGCTGAGTAATTTATGGTATTATTAAAGCACAAAAAAACAAAGCGGGAGCATGAGAGATATGCGTATAACCAATTTTTTCAACCAAATTAGAGCCATGTTACTAAAAAAACGATGGCTTTTATCACTTATTTTACTGTTTCTGGTTTCAATAATAGTTTTAACCACAGGATGTGGCGGTGGCACTGGTGATGATCCTCTTCCCAACCCACTTGGTCCAAAAGCTTCTTCGTGGGAAACAAACATTGTTAAAGTTCAAGCTGCTATTAATGCTGATCCTAAGGCAAACTGGGTAGCCGGTGAAACTTGGATTACCAGAGAATTTGCGAATCTAGAAGATGCGAATGTACTTCTAGGAGCATTGCCAGTAGAAATACCAGCCAATATTCTTTACCGTCGATATTCTCAAATCTCCACAAGCTCTGGAACTAACTCCTTAGCTTCGAATAAACCTTCCTTGTTCTCTTGGTTGGAAAAGGATGGAACAAACTGGATGACTCCTGTGAAAGCTCAGGGACAATATGGAACTTGTGTGGCTTTTGCTTGTTGTGGTGCCTTAGAAGCTGCTATTAAAATTGCCAAAAACGATTCAACTCTTTCTATAGACCTTTCAGAATGGTATCTTTGGTATAAAATGACAAATGGGAAAAATCCTGTATCTGATGGTTGGTCTAATAGCAAAGCTTCTGAATTTCTTAAAACCAGTGGCACAGTTGAAGAATCTATTATGCCTTATTCATTAGTTAGACTCTACCCTAACTTTACAGAACCTGCCGGTAATTCTCAAAAATATACTTTAAAAGTCTGGGATTGGGCAATTGGTGATGAAAACATTAAAACAGCCTTGTTAAATGGACCAGTAGTAAGTGCTATTAAGATTTACAGTGATTTCTACTCATATAATGGCGGTGTCTATCGTCATGTGTGGGGAGATTTACGAGGTGGGCATGCCATTGTAATAGTGGGTTACAATGATGTCGAACAGTATTGGATTTGTAAAAATTCATGGAGAGGAGAAGGCTGGGGCGAGAAGGGTTATTTTCGAATTGCTTATGGTGATGCTTCATTCTATTCTACTGCTTATGCTTTAACTTACACACCGAACATCATTAACAACACACCACTCAGTATACTTTCTTTCACTCCAGTCGAGAATCAAATCAATACTCCTGTCACAACGACAGTTTCTGTAATTTTTGATAAGGCTGTGTTGCCATCTACAATTAATGCAACTACATTTATTCTGGCTAGCGGTGCAACCAGCATTTCTGGTTCAATTTCTTTAAGTGACGATGGAACAACTGCTTCATTTGCTCCAACGAACACACTATCATACGAGAGTTTAATTACGGTGACTCTTAATGTCGGTATTAAAGATTTGGCAGGAAACTCTTTAGTTGCTAAAAAACAGTGGTCTTTTACTACTGTGAAAGAAGCTGATACAATTGCGCCGAGTATAGTATCTGTGGTTCCAACAGAAAACTTAACAGATGTTGCAGTCGCTTCAACAATCCAAGTAAACTTTAGTGAAAAGATCGATGCAAGCAGTGTTAATTCTGCGACTTTTAAGGTTTCGAGTGGAACAACGGTTTTGTCAGGTAGCATTAGCTATGGTGTTGAT
>QNCM01000142.1 GCA_003644505.1 Candidatus Makaraimicrobium thalassicum
GGCTGAAGCAGTTTTTCATGGAGGGCGACGGAAGCAAATTGCCGCCTGACATGTTGACCCGCATCCAAGTCATTCTTTCAACCCTGCATGCGGCGCAGAAGATTGAGGGCATGGACGTGCCGACTTTTCGGCTACATGCCCTGAAAGGCGATTTGAAAGGCTTTTATGCGGTTACTGTCCGCTCAAATTGGCGGATCATTTTCCGGTTTGATGGCGGAAACGCTTTCGACGTGGATTTTATTGACTACCATTGAGGGAGCTAACATGGAGATGAAAAACCCTGTGCACCCCGGACTCCTCGTCAAGGAGTGCCTTGACGATCTGGGGTTAAGTGTCGCGGAGGCCGCCAAAGGGCTCGGCATTACCCGCCAGCAGTTACACAATGTCATTGCCGGGCGCAGCAATGTAACGCCGGAAATGGCGGTCCGTTTTGAAAAGGCTTTTGGCAGCACGGCGGACACGTGGTTACGCATGCAGATAAACTACGATCTGACGCAGATTCGCAAGCGAGACGCTGAAATTACCGTCGTTCGGCTCGTCCCCAAGGTTGCCTGAAAGGTGGCACAAGCCATGAGCAAATATAGAACCTTTGCACCGAAGTTGAAGAATCCTATTTCCGCGACCATCCCGAGGAAATGGGAGATTATATCGTGATCATAATTTAAAGCCTAAGCGCTGCTTGTTCATATCGCTCCAATCCTGGCATGTGCCAGCGTCGGGCAGCATCCGGCGCACGGAGCGACCGGCGGGAGCGAGGTCCTCTGCTTCGGCGGTTAGCTTGTCGACAACTGCGTGATAAAGCCCGGCGTTTACTCAAGAGCAATTACAAATGATCCCTGGTAGTGCCATTGTTGGGTTTACCCCTTTTAAGGAGAGAAATTATGCCGGGAAAAAAGAAAATCCAGAAAAAGAAAAAACCAAAGTCGGCCAAGAAGAAAAAACCTTCCCAACCGGCAATTGTTGAAGATGATTTTGACACCATTATAGAGAGGGTTTTGGCAATTCTCCAGATTGAGCATGAAGAGGACGCAGATGCCACCGATGACAATATGAATAAATATTTGGCATACCTACAGCAGCATTTTCAAATACCTTGTTTGGTTACCGGAAGAGAAGATTTCGACTGGGAAGAATATTATTTGCTCGGCCCCGGCGATAAAGCTGAATATGCAGAGATGAAAAAAATCCATCCTTCTTATACCGATAAATTTGAAGTCTTAGAAATCGCTAATCATCCTGATGCTATGTATGGGATTTTGGTCAAAGTCCGGCGCACTTCGGATAAAAAGATATTCGTCTTGCCATTGGGAGACTTGGAAACGGTGGGAAAAGAATCTGAAAGTACTCAATTGCTCGATGATTATGCGGTCTGGTTTACTAATTTCCGCTAAACAGAAATAATATCCGAACAGGAAGCATAGATACTAAGGAATCAGGACTATTTTTTCTCTTCAATCTCATCCTGTTGCGTTTGCTCATTGATCCTCGGTGATTTCGTAAATATTTGGCCAACTCGGCAATAGGCGCAGAATCGAGTACCGGAATTTATGGTAACCCCATCATGATTGGGAGGAAAATATTCAAAATAAAATTTGATGATTAGACAAAATGTTTTATTTTGTCCAATCCACGGGTTCGCTAAAAGATCGGTAATATGAATCGTTTCAAAGGAATTTTGTCTCGGGCCCAAGGCTGCCTACTTGGCCAGCTGGCTGGGGATGCGCTGGGAAGCTTAGTGGAGTTTCGGAGTCCCGCAGACATCAGTCGGGAATATCCTTATGGGGTTCGCTACCTTGCCGATGGCGGCACCTAGAACACCATTGCCGGGCAGCCGACCGATGATTCCGAGATGGCCTTGATGTTGGCCAGAACGTTGGTAAAACAAGGGCGATATGACTCCGAAGCGGCTGAAGATGCCTACATCTTCTGGTTAGACTCGGGGCCTTTTGATCGCGGCACAACGGTGACCAATGGTCTGCGAGGACGGCCCAATCCCCAAAGCCAGGCCAATGGGGCGCTGATGAGGATCAGTCCGCTGGGAATCTTTGGAACTAATTACGATTTGGAGCAGGTGGCTGAGTGGGCCAGGCAGGACGCTGCACTTACCCATCCCCATCCAGTCTGCCAGCAGGCAAATGCACTTTTTGCCATGGCCATCGCCCATGCCATCCGGACTGGCTGTGAAGCAGGGGACCTGTATCAGCAGCTCAAAGCCTGGGCAAAAAATATGAACGTGGAAGTTATCCTTCTGGAGACAATCCGAGAAGCAGCCACAGCGCCACCTTCAGATTATCTTCATCATCAGGGATGGGTCTTGACGGCTTTCCGCAATGCCCTCTGGCAGCTCCTTTATGCTCCCAACCTGGGAGAGGGCGTGGTGGACACCGTCAGGAGGGGCGGCGATACTGACACCAATGCGGCTATTTGCGGGGCGCTGCTGGGAGCTTTGTATGGAAAAGCATCTATTCCGGATCAATGGGTTGACTGCCTGCTGAACTGCCGTCCTGCCGCTGGAGACCACCATGTGAACCATCCCCGTCCAGAATGTTTCTGGCCAGTGGATGCGCTGGAGTTAGCTGCGAAATTGGTTTCTCCCTCCTCCTTCGATGATTGACCATAAAAATGAATCAACGACCCCGGCCATTATAACCATCCAAAATTTTCAACGCCTCTTCCTTGACCATCTCGATTAATTCTTCTGGCTCCAGAACCCTGGCCTCGCTGCCAATGCTCATCACCCAGTGAAATATTTCAAAGAGGTTGCTGACCACGACCCGCATTTGGAATTTACCATTATTGACAGGGTTAATTTTCTGGTTGGCAATCCATGAACGGTTAGCCTGATCACTGACCATGGTCAGTCCAATGCACAAAAATAATTCAGACCCCTAATGCATATTCCAACCGATTGCGGCAGGCAAATGTAAAACAAACCGGCCACCCAATACGATGATTTCGGCTAGAGAAGGTAACGGCGATCGGCAGGTTTTGTGGAAAAATTGGAATTGCTAGCTGAAAAAAGTGTGTTGATA
>QNCM01000143.1 GCA_003644505.1 Candidatus Makaraimicrobium thalassicum
AAGAATGAGGGTGTGGATATACACGTATGTCATGCTGATGGCGGTGGAAATCACGGCAGCGACAACTGCTGTGACACAACAGAGAATTATGGGGATGATGATGGAGATGGTGTGCCGGGAGGCTGCACCAATTCATGCGAAGCTCGCCTGAAACCGGACCTGACAGTCACTAAAAAGAGTGAAACATGGATAAATCCGGAAAGTCCGGAGAATCGAAGATACAACGTCACCTGCACCGTAGAGAACATTGGAATAGTGGATGCACTCCCATGTGTGATACGCGTCTCAATTGATGATGGGGCTTGGCAAGATAGTCCGGTTGTGCAACTGAATGCGAGTGGACGCAAAAACCACACATTCGGCACGTTCACAATGTCGGGAACGAGCGATGAGATCACAGTTCGCGTGGACCCAGAAGGCGAGATCGATGAGTGGGATGAGGGGAACAACCATCTTACAAACACTTGGTATGCGAAGCCTGACCTTACTGTTACTGCGTTTGATGTTCCCCGGGCTGGCAATCTCACGCTCTTTACGGACAGCACGGCAAACGCAACGATTGTAAACATCGGAACGGTCTCTACGAAGGGTGCGTTTGATGTCACGCTCTGTGTCAATGGTGAGGAAGTGAAAGATGGTACGTTCCGGGTGATAGAGGAACTTGCTCCAGGTGATGAGATTTTTCGCTCGTTTAACTGGTTTGTGGGTGCGTCGAACGAGATTAAGGTTGTTGCTGATTCAGGGGGCGAGATCGATGAGTGGGATGAGGGGAACAATGACGCGAATGAGACGAGGAGTCTGGGCGGTGGCGAGGATCCTAAAGATCCTATCAACACTGATCCCAAGCCCTTCATCAGAGGTAATCTACCGGAAGGGCCCGATACTGAAATCGATCTCGATGAAGTTACGCCCGGCGGGGGCGTGGACTACGACATGGACGAACTTGGGGGCAATGACAGCACATCCGGGTGTGTTTCAAAGGAACGCGTTTCGGCTCAGCTATTCAGAAGCACTCCATTCCTTTCCGACGTCAGCGACATCGTGGTCTCGTCCAGCGGGCTCGCTGTCATCGGCGCATTATCCCTGCTACTGCTCTTCTACTTTGGTTATCGCGGCGAACTGACCGCACACAGGAGAAACAACAGATGACCCTGACATCAATCATAACACACTTTCCGCAGATCCTGCAATCCGCAATATACATAATCTCGACATCACTGCTGTATCCAGTGATAATCGTACTGCTCGGACTGACCCTGTGGCTCATAACCGAGATCGGTGTCTTCACTGTCGAGTATCTTGCGAGAACCGGCAGGTTATCAAAGAAGAAGCCAGAGGATATCGAAAGAAAGATAATCGACGCGAAAACGCTTGTTGATTCCAGAAAGTTCAGGGAAGGAATCAATCTGCTCAACCTCTCTACAACGAGCCGGTTCGTATACCTGTTTCTGGACGGACTTCTTGCGATAAAAGAGAAGGAGATCGAACTGGACAACCCGGGAACGTACAAAAAGCTATTTCCGGTAAACATTGAGAAGTTGCTCCAGAGATGCGATCTCCTGATCTCGAAGCGGCTTGAGAAGTCAAAGGCGATGATACGGCTTGGACCGATGTTCGGGCTGATGGGGACCCTGATACCGATGGGACCGGCACTCCTTGCGCTCACGAAGGGCGATGTGGAAACGCTTGCCGGAAGCCTGATCATAGCGTTCGGAACAACCGTAATCGGGCTTCTGATCGGATCTGTTGCGTACCTGATAACAGTCGTAAGGACACGCTGGTATCGGCAGGATATGAATGACGTGCATTACATCTGCGAGGTCTTATTCGGAGGCGAAGAATGAAATATATGAATAGAAAGACGGGAACGGCGGACGAGGACGATGGCGATGACCCGCTCTCGGGCGTTGCAAACCTATTTGACGCTGCTATGGTCTTTGCTCTCGGACTGATGGTGATGCTCTTGATCCACATGAGCGTGCCTGAACTTCTGACGCAACAGGATGTTGTGATCGTTAAGAACCCCGGAACGCCTGAAATGCAGGTGATCGTGAAACACGGCGAGGAGATCGAGGCGCTCAACGTCACAGAGGATATGGTCGAGGTTGAGATAGCGAAGGTGATGGGGATGATCGGCGAGACTGCGGATGGTTCGATGGTGTATGTGCCGGAGGGTGGTGGTGGAGAGTGACCGAACAACTATTGCACCGACTGGTGCCGATGGTGGTGCTGACGGTTCTGATATGTCCTGCACTCGTGGGCGCCGCGTCCGCGCTTGATGCGGACGACCCCGAATACTGGACAGACATGGGCGACGAGTCGCTCCAGAAAGGCGATACGTACCGTGTGAACAACTACACAGTCAAGTTTACAGACTATGTTCCAGAGACCGATCAGGTATTCCTATCGCTCTCACACGGCTACGAGTTGCTCGACGAATCGTGCCTGAACGCGTCATGCGTGAACGAGTCGATGACGCACCGCCTCGAACTGGACAGATCGGTCTGTGACTGGCTGAACTGGGACGATGAGGTTATAATTGCTATCGTAAACGAGACCGATGACCACCCGGAGTCCGGGACCCCGACATCATGGGACGACCCTCTCATCCACATCAAGTTCTACGAGCGGGCAAAGCCAGAGATATCGCTTGAGATCGAAACGGGCTGCGAAGTCTGCACCCCGCGAGACTCTGAGATTCGCGTGACCGTTGAGATCGAGAACACCGGAGACGCCGAACTCAAGAACGTACATATTGTGATCGATCCGGGTAGTCTTCAGGCGGTGGGCGACCTCACCAGTCATTTCAGCGGATTTTCAGCTGAGGAAGAGGGTGAGTTTCTGTTCAGCTGGACGAGTGACGACGGGGTCTTGAAGTATCTCGAGGACGATCTCGGGCTCAGCTGGGTGAATGATCTGGGAGTCGATCGACCGAATGACGACAAAATCAAGGTCGAAAGTAGCGGAAAGAAGGTCGAGATAGAGATTGATACTGGCGGGGACACGGCAACAGTAGACATCAACGATGG
>QNCM01000144.1 GCA_003644505.1 Candidatus Makaraimicrobium thalassicum
ACCTTTGATCGCTGGTCTTTCAGCGACAGACCGGGAACAAATTTAACAGGCATAGAGGTTCTCTCGTTCATTGATCCAAAAAATAAAAAAGCTTATAGCTGGAGTGGATTAAAACTGGAAGACGATACCTTGAAAGCTTCGGTCCGTCCCCAGGATAATGCCAGATTAACGATAAAGTGGACCACTGAACCGACAACGCCCACAGGAAACCCTTTGTATGAAATTACCCTCGAAACTTCTGAAGCCGATCCCGTTACATTATTAAGGGAAACGCAATCACATAAATTGCCAACCAAAACCCAATCCTGGAGATTTAAACCGGCGGAAGTGGAGGGTATTGAAGGTGGCGCCCTGCGGGTCCGGGTAGTAATTAGGGCCTATCCGCAAGAAGGAGAAGAGCCAATTACCGGGGAGAGTGATGAATTTTTGTTGGTGAGCGAGGAAGTAGAAGCCCCTACTTCTACCGTCTTTCCCTTGACCCGTTCTCTTCCTGATTTCATGTTGGAGCGGGCAGCCAAAACCAAGAGCATGCCCCAGGTGACCCGGTGTGTGGTGGAAAAGGGAACCGGCATCAAGCTGGAGCTGGACGAGCGTCAGCGGCGGCGTATAACTTTAAATCCGGTGCTGGAAGAGGCGCAACGTCGCCTTTTAGCAGAACCCAACCGCCTGGGGTGTTTGTGCCTAACCCTCTCTCCGGAAATTCGCTGGAGACCGGAAGACTTGCGATGGTCTCCTTTCGATACAGAGCTTGCCAACTTCTTCAACAAAGAATGGTGGACAGCCAGGCGGAAATTGTTCGCAGAAAGCAGGGAGAGCAAAGGCACTAATTTAGTTGAAGGCAGAGAACTTTCCCCCAACCTTGAAGATATCTTGTTATATGCCCGTGGCTATGCCAGGGCCCTGGAAACCATTTTGGAGGATTATAAGGCTCAAGACTCTTCCGGCCCGCAAATCCTAGCAGATCTCCTGGCCCTGGATACCATTCACATCGGTCACATAATAAAAGGAAATGACCATCACCAAAAAAAGTTGGTAGGCTTATTGCTGTCACCCCTGCATCCGCTGAGACTTCTCTGGCACTTGGCTCATGAAAAGCTTATAAAGTATTGGATCAGTACGGCTGGAGATAAAAAAACTAAAGCATACCTGCCCAAACCGGAAATCGCTCTCCAATTGGATGGGGGAAATTACCCTGCCTTTTTGGCCGCGGCCAACACCATGTTTTATTATCTTGAGTCACCCTTCTTCTTCTGGCCGCTTTATATCAATGCCCAAGAGGATGACCCCCATCAGGTGGCGGCCCTGGTCCGTTGGAGCTTAGGTCTGGGAACTTTAGAGACTTTGACGGAAGGACAACGTATTGCCACCGAAGCCCTTTCCGCACGGCTGCAAGCATACCTCGAATTGCATCCCTATGTCCGTACCCTAAAGGTGGATGCCGTTAACTGCGGCGAAGGCCAGATGTTGGTCAGGGCATTGGCTGAACTTGATGGCCGGGATGCCTTTGAAGATCAAGAAGAGGATTCGGCGTCGCTTGTGACACTGACAAGGGGTTACGAGGTCAGGCTATATGGACCGCCCCCAATCCACCAAATCGGAGCCTTTTTCGATGACTGCGCCAGCCAACGCCTTCGAGGACAGGGTCTCCCGCAGAAATTGGATCGTCTCTTTCGCCCTGGCGAGAGTTTCTTGCACCCCCATCTGTTTTGGGCCAAACGAGAACTCAAGGACATTGAAACGGAAGACAATAAGGCTCCGGAAGAGGCCCATGTTTCTTTTATTAATGAATATTTTCGCCCTAAACCGGCTTTGGTCCACCAAACCGGTCCAGAGAGTCCAGTTTCTACTTTTGGCCTACAAGTGGACCTGGCTGATAACTTCACCGTCGAGGAAAGCGATCAGGCCTGGTATCGCACTGTATGGCTACCGCCGGAATCCCATGTCACTCCTCATCCTGAGGATAGACGGCTCACCCAAACTTTGCTGCGGTTGCAACGCGTTATTGCTCAAGCCACCGCGAGCTTGATGGGAGGTAACAGCGATCAGTGGCCAGCCACGAAGGTGCCGGTGGGTGCAGCCCAGTTTCAACTGTTTTCCAAACTCCACGAAAATAGTGATTGGGTTCTTACGGTAGATCGGAACCTGGGAGTTGAGCTTTTTGACAGCCCTATGGCGCCAGGCCCATTGAAAGAGAACGCCGACCGCTTCCTTATTGATTATACTCCCTTACAAGTGGGCAGCGCCGGTCAACAATTGATGGTTTCCACCTCTTGGGTGGAGGAGGTTGGTGAACTGTTGAAAACCACCCTGCGGGAAATGTTGATCTCTCCTACAGACCTGGCCTGTGGGGAGGTGCTCCGCTTGCTAAAATCGATTTCGGGACGATTGGTGATGAGGGTGGCCCGTTTTCCCTGGGTCGCAAAAGAGGCAGTAAGCCTGGCTGTAGTTAGGGAAGTTCTACGGGGAAGCGGAGAACTGGAGAAGGCCTTTTTGGTTCCGATTGATGAACACATTCCCTTTTTATTCCCAAAAACTTCAAGGACCCAGTCATCAGAGCAACGTCGGCCGGATTTGTTATTGGTGCGGCCTCGACTGGAGCGAAAAGCACCCTTAGAAATCGATTTCATGGAGGTGAAATATCGTCGTCATCGTTATATGGCTTATGACCGCGCCTTGTGGGCTGATATGTTGGAGGCCACCCGCGCTGGGTCAGAGGCGCTTAGGAGAGTTTATTTTCCTCCAAACCCATCGGCAAAACTTGACTTGCCTCTGCATCGACGGCAATTGCGAGGTCTCTTCGCTTTTTATGTCAAGCGCGCCGTGCGCCATGGCCTCTTGGAACCTGAAACAGGGGATGAAATTCTCAAATGGCTAATGAATTTGGCCCAGGAGGACGTTACCCTGACCATTAATTATCGGGGCTTCATTTATTCCCCAGAGCTCGACTTTGATACGGAGGAGGACCTCTATGACGAAATGAAGATTACCCTGATTGGCCGGGGAGCCTTGCCGCGCTATACTTC
>QNCM01000145.1 GCA_003644505.1 Candidatus Makaraimicrobium thalassicum
GAATTGAATACCCTTACATCAGGATCGTCATCCACAATCAATATTTTTTTGGTCATAGCATGTTACTCCTAAAATAATATTCGTTAGTGGGCACTAAATTCTCTTAAAGGGGAGTCTGACAATAAAGGTAGTACCTTTACCCAATTCAGTCTCTACATCTAGAGTTCCCTTATGCTCTTCTATCAACTTACGGGTTACCAACAGACCCAATCCTGTTCCCTTGGCACCTTTTGTACTAAAAAAACAGGTAAAAAGCTGGCTTTTCACCTCTTCGCTCATACCTGAACCATTATCAGAGACCTCTATCCTCAAGATGTTGTTGTCTTCACAGGCAGATTTTACCTTGACATAATGCTGCTTATTGGTAGCCTCGTCAGATATGCAGGCATCAATAGCATTAGAAACAAGATTCGAAAGAACACGACTAATGGTTTTTGGATCCATCGAAACTTCACCTATCGAGGGTGAAAGATCCTTTTTTAGTTCTATATTATTTTCATTGGCCAATTCTGCAAACAGATCGCAAATATCATTAATAATCTCATTAGGGGAACATTTTTCGAATTCAGGTTCTCTCTCCTTTGAATAGGAGAGCAAATCTATAACCAGATCAGATGTCCGATCAATATTCCTCTGGATCATCTGCCAACCAGTTTTTAACTTATCGGTATCATTATTGTCAAGTCCGGTATTTATCAAATAGCTGCCGCCTTTAAAACCGTGCAGAATATTCTTAACATCATGGGCCATTCCAGCTACTATTTGTCCTATTGCAGCCAGCCTTTCAGAGCGAAGCAGATCTCTTTCCAGGGCCTTTATCTCCCTGAGATCCTGAAAAAAAGCCACACTGCCTATCATAATTCCATCTTCAATAAGAAGTGTTCCGGAGACCCGAACAGGAATCTCCTCTCCATCCTTCGAAAAAATTGTCAACTCCCGCCATGGCAGATCCCCATTATCCGTATGAGAGGTCAGCCCCTTTTTAATAAGATCTTTTACTGTGTCAGGATAAAGATCTCTCGCATCCATGGATTTTATAACATCTTCCCTTGAATAACCAAAAAGTCTCTCTGCTTCAGGATTAAATGTTACAATTTTCCATGCCTCATCTGTTGCAACAATAGCGCTTGTTGAACTTTCAATAAGTTTTGACTGGAACTCTGCATCTCTTTTTAACTCTTCCTGAAGCCTGGCATTTTCTATAGCAGCACCAATCCTGTTGGAAATGAGATCCATGAGTTTTTTTTCTTCTTCGGCAAAAGTCTCCTTATCACGGCCTGACACCAACAAGACTCCAAAAACATCGGCCTTTCTGTCGGTTATGGGTGAACCTACAACAAATTTCAGTCCGGTTTTACCAAGGTCCCTTAGCTCATCAAAATCAGATGTGGAAATATCTTCAACAACCTCCAGCTCTCCCTTATTTGCCACATGGCATATAAAACCGTCTCTGTCAGCAATCCTGTTCTTCTCGTAGAATTCATCGGAAAAGTTACAGTTATATGTAAAATAATAGAGTCCGTCATCTTCTTTCAGAAAGATACATATGGCATCCGCATATAAAACATTCTTGATGTCCCTTATTGCTATATTTATCCTTTCATTTATATCCCTCGGTGCATTAAGAACGGAATATACAGAACATAGAGTTGCAAGTTTCCTTGTATGACGTTCCCTTTCCTCTTCAGCCTTTTTCTCTTCAGTCTTGTCCCAAAGCGTTTCAATGGCCCCTATTATCTCACCATCTGTTGACCTTATAGGGGCTGCCGTAAAAAAGAGCCATTTACCTTCTTCGCCAACATTTGGGAAAAACTCCTCTGCCTGATAGGCACCCTCTATCAGAGGTGATTTCTGCCACTGCGAACCATACAGTTTGTCTATTTCTCCCTCCATTACCTGATCCAGAATAATATCTGCCATAATAGGCCGAGGTTCTTTTCTGAAAGGTTTCCAGTGGTTACTTGTGCCTACGATCTCATCAGCAGAATAACCGGTCAATTTTTCACAGGCCTTGTTCCAGTGAACAACAATATGATTTTTATCTATAGTAAAGGTCGGAATGGTACTTCCTTCAATCACCTGTGATATGGCCATTTGACTCACTAAAAGGGCCTTACGGGTCTTTTGCGAATACTCATTTCTTTTTTTGGCAAGATCAAGAAAAAAGCCGGAGAATTGTTCAAAAATATCTTTAACTTTTTCTGTATCATTTCCACATTCATCAAGCTGTTTTAAAACACTGTACTTTCGTTCCTCAATCTGAAAATAATCCCATAGGGCCCGGGCCTCAAAATGATCTACAAGTTTCACTCCAAGCGGTTTTATCTTTCTCAGATATACGGCAAGATCGTTATCCTTGGTAAGTTCTATAATGATATCGATATGTTTAAACCTAAAAAGTTTGGTATAATCATCTGTAGTATATATACCCAATTCTTTGGCATACTGGATGCCCGGAGCATTCGGATCCTTATCTGCAATACCCAGTATAACAGGTCTATCCTGTGAAAAATTTGCATTTAACAGGGCATGAATAAATGTCTTGCAAAATCCCCCCCCGCCTATAAAAAAAATCCTGGATTTCATTAAAGATCTTACCATAGCGTGGCCTCTCCTGAAATACCATATGCCTCACAGCACAAGTAATTGTGTGAGATGACTCTTTACACCTGAGCCGGACACATAAACCATACCAATCTGAGACATTTGCAACCTATCTACAGATGTTCTTCTACCTAAAACCTGCATAAACTATTTTCAAGAAGAAAATTATGCTTTTAATATCAAGGAATTATAAAAATGTTGCGCTTGTATAACACGCATCAATTTGATGCGGCCATAAAGGTTGTGATTTTTGAAAATAGTTTACCGCTTCCGGAGCGTCGATTTTACCGAATCTGCGGTGTTGGCAAGGACTTGAAGTATCGGA
>QNCM01000146.1 GCA_003644505.1 Candidatus Makaraimicrobium thalassicum
ATCATTTCCGGATGTCCTCATTGAGTCGTTTATGATTCGTTTATGAGTCGTTTGAGCCCTTTAGTACGTATACCGTGCCGCGCCCGGTACGCCCATGTCTTTCGATGATTCCCAGTTTAACAAGAGATGAGAGTTCCCTTGTGGCTGTCGATCTTGATACGCCGTTTAATTTCTGATACTCCCCATTAGTTATCTTCTTATTCACTTTCAGGTGCATCACCGCTTTCACCTGGTCGATGTTTAATCCTATATATTTCAGATATTCCTCGGAAAGTATGTCTTTTCTGAATGTGATGACAAAACTCGTTCCAGTCTCTCTAAACTCTGGTTCGGGTAGTCCGTATTCCGCACATTCTCGAATGATCCTGTTCGTGCCAGTTCCCCAATTTTCGATGTATCCGGAGAGGAAGAACGGTCGGGCAATGAGCGGGTTCGGAGGTATCGATTCATGTTCGCGCCTCAACTTATCGACTGTTATTCCTAGCGGCAACTTGCCCGGACTCCAGATCTCCAGTCTGTCATCAAATATTCGAACCTGAACATTTGAGGTCTCACCGTAATCGCGGTGACATATCGCGTTGATTATCCCTTCCCTGATCGCTGGCAGGGGATACTCCCAACGTTCCATCCTTTCGGGCTTATCGCCGATCTTCACCTCCATCTTCAGGTTCTTCCTGATGGAACTCATGAGATCGTCAACCTGCGCGATTATGTCCCCACCGATGACCTCAAAATCCTCGAACTCTAACGGTTCCGTTCCCTTGAAACGCCCACATCTCACTTCAGATTGCACGATAAATCGCTCCGGATCTTTTCCGAACAGTAATATGGCAGCGATCGTCACACCTTCCTGATTGACGAGACCCATCTTTGTTAAGAACTCGTTCGTGTTGTGCACTTCGGTAGTCCAGCCGCGTCGCCCTTTCGCTTGTTCCACGAATTTACTTACACTACCGGAACTGATATCGTCAATGGTTGCGCCTTTAACAATCTGGGCAGAGTAGCAGTAAGAAACGCCGTATCTGGCGAGTTCTCTGATCTCAACACTCGTCAACTTCTGATTGGTCCTCCCCACTCTTTTAAACGCCTTATCAAAAGCAAAGACTGGCTTAATCGGGCTTTTTGCAACTTCGATTGTGATAATCTTCTTCGTGTCGTGTTCCTCAACCACCATCGATGGGTATAATGGTGGGTCGGTTTCCCTCTTGATCTTGTTTGCCAGATTCTCAATAGTGTTTCTGCCGATGTCTACGCCTTTTATCTGCCCTTCATCACCTACACCTATGAAAACTCTGCCACCTTCACCGTTCGAAAACGCGGACAATGTTTCGAGTATCTGTTTCAGTTCAGCGAGGGATGACTTGAACTCAACGGTTTCGGATTCCTCTATGTGCTGGTTATTTGTGTTCTCTCGGGTCATTGATGGCATCCTGTATGCGAAAGGTTGGTTCGCCGTGGCAGATGGTGGGATCAGCTACGATGCATCGTCCTGCTGTTTGAGTTGGCATAGCATTACCTTCTGATTGAGGTGCTCTCTTGTGATGAAGGTGAATCCGGTCTTGTCGTGGCGGAGCACGATTCCGAGGGGTGTTGGGGTTATGGTAATGGTTGTTCTGTGGCGGGGTCTATGATTTCGATCGGGGTACGGGTGTGTAGGTGCACGAGGTTGGGTTCTACAACAGTAGTGCGGTGACATTTACTACTCCCCCGCGCTTCCGATCTCATCCAGCAGCACATCGATCCGGTTCACGAAGTCATAAGCATCGTCTCGCGTTTTCAGGGCTAATTCGCTGGTGGTGTCCTTTGTGACGCTGTATTGTGCAATTTCCCGCCTTTCTCTCACGACCTCTAACTGTTCTATCTTTCCTTTTTCCAACTGGACATTTTCAAGCATATCAAGATACCGCTCCTCAAGCAACTCCTTTTTGACAAAGAACGTTTCCATAGCAACGACTGTGGCAGTGTGATTCTTACTGCGATAGTTGATCCGGGCAAGAGATGATAGGGCAGCCATGTACATCGCATAGTAACCTGTGATTACTACCCACTGGCTCGGTAAATACCATTCCGGCACATCGAGAATCTTTCTCGCCTCACTGTCCTCGCCGATCCGGAAGAGGATGCTCATGGTCGTCAGGTTGTATCTTGCCTTCTCCATGTACCCGGGGCTCAATCGTCCAATGAACGGCGTTCTTTCGATCAATCTCATCTCTTCAAACCATTGTATACTTCTAACCACCATACTCACCTGTAAACCTGTTCATAAAAATATTCCAGCCCTTTTATGACGTACCCATATTCTACCATATCCTCGTAAAAAGCCCTATTATCCGTCTCGATATCTTTGATCGACCTGACTTTAACAGGGTTTATGCGGATGCCGTACTTGTGCGAGAGTGACCTGGCAATGGCGTCGATCTCAGTATCAGCGTCCGCCACACAGAGCACATCCACATCGCTCGTATCTGAAGCGTCGCCTTTCGCGTAGCTTCCAAAGAGGATCACACATTTGATGTCATCGTTTGCAGAAAATTCTTTCAGAAGCTTCCACACAGTTCTGTTGGACTTTGCGAATTCGGATCGTCTTTTGATAGAATGGTAAAAGAAACCCAATAATGCCAGATCGCTTTCTGTTACCAGTGAAAAGGTTAATGTTTTGCCTACTTTCTTACTTCTGACCGCTACATATCTTTTTAAATTTTTGAGAGATGAGTATACCCGCTTATAAGAGTAGTCACTCCTCTGTTCCAGTTCTTTAATTGTAATATCATCTGTTGCAGGAAAAAATCCTGCCAGCACTCTCAATTCTGTTTCGTTCATTGCTTATCTCGTTTATTGATTTTTCAATAAGTCTATTGATTTTTCAAGAGGTTGGTGTTTGATCACGTCC
>QNCM01000147.1 GCA_003644505.1 Candidatus Makaraimicrobium thalassicum
GCTTAGAATGCGACAGACAAGTCCGTGAGGAAACGGCTGATGGTGGACGTTGTTGTGGACGGCCAGAGCGAAGTTGACCGCCTCCTCAATCGCATTGCAGCGCTTGAGGAGCGGAATCGCATGCTAACGTCTGAAAATAAAGACCTGCGCCGTCGGTTAGGTAAACGCGATGAAATGGTCCGCCAGGTCGCCGCAGTTGTCCAAACCGAGCAACCCCCAAAGCTGATGTATCGCCGGGAGCCACGCAAACACCGGCCCCGGGTACATCCTGTGTTTCTTTTGGGCGACTGGCACATCGGTGAAAAAGCGGAGCGTGATGCTACTGGAGGCTTTGGAGAGTATAATTGGGGGGTTACTCAGAAGAGTCACGGTGTTATTCTGAACAGCTTTCTGAAATGGGTGTACAACTACCGGTCAATTTATTTGATTGAAGATTGTACGGTGATGTGCTTAGGCGACTGGATCAGCGGCGATATTCATGATGAACTCAGGGTGACAAACGAATTCCCTGTTCCGGTTCAAATCGCACATGCAGGTCAGCTCTTAGGCCAGACTATTCGCACCCTTTCAAGCGAGTTCAAGAAAGTGAAGGTGGTGGAGGTCGGGGGTGGCAATCACGATCGTGTTACGCGACGCCCGCAGCACAAGCAACGCTGTACGAACAGTTATTCGTATCTGGTCTACGCAATCGCCAACGAGATGAACCAGGGAAATAGCCGGGTGGAAATAGATTACTCCGATGACCCCAAGCGCATTGTCAAAGTTGGCAACACCCGCTTCCTGGTCGAGCATGGCGACGCGGTGCGGGCGTGGGGAGCGTATCCCGCCTACGGCTGGGAGCGGATGCTGGGGCGGGAGGCGTTGCGGCGAATGGATGAGTCGGCGCAGCGGTTCGATTATTGGGTCATCGGACACTGGCACACGCCAACGTTCTACATGGACATGATTATCATCAACGGGGCGCTGACGCCGACTACAGAGTACATTCACCTGAAGGGGCGGCGCACGCGGCCAGCACAGACGGCGTTTCTGGTGAGCGAAAAGCATGGACCGTTTGATTTCACGTTTTTCCGCGTGTAGGAGACAGTTTCCCGAATGCCCCTAGTTTCCTGAACAGGAAAACGTCGAAGATGGGAAAATACAAAAGCAAGTTTCGAGACCTGAAGGATGGCGAACCCCTCACACTCCCTTATCATCAGGCCCATGGACAGAAGGGAGTAACTTTCCACTTCGCCTGCTGCGACTGTGGTCTGGTGCACAACGTCGTGATCCTCCCGTTGCGTACACGGGTGAAGATATATTTCTGGCGTGATAACCGGCGGACTGCCAATCGCCGCCGTGCTCTTGCCAGACAGAAGGCGTCAATTTTGATGATACCGTGATGCATGCCACCCTCCAGCGGGAGCCGGTATGGTACGTGAATCTCACCCAAGGCTTGGCCTGGCTTCCTGCTCCCGACGTGCATGTGTGCCGCATTCAATCCACGCACCTTGAACAACACCGCTGGGATGACGTGCTAGCTTCTGTGCCTGATGAAATGCTCCTGTTTCTGGCCTTGGGGCGGCGGGTGGTCATTGTGGACGGGTCAACGTCAGGGCGTGGCTCGCGGGTGATCTGGCAGGGCATACCATTCATACGCTACGCGCTGGAGCGCCGCTGGTTCGGGCACGAAGTGTCTGCACGAGTGCGAGGACAGAATGTGCTGCGCTACTTCCGCCAGGCGTATGCCGGTCTGTCCGCCCGGACAAAGCGGCGGCTGGCTTACTACCGCCAGTATGCGATTACTGACGCGGTTCGCATGGAGGGGTGGAGTGTACGGCTGACAATGGAAATAGCCGACGCGCGGGTGCAAGTCGCGGCGCTATGGGCATGGAGGGCACAGAAAGAGAAAGATCGCAGAAACTGTCCTCCTGAGAAGGAAAACTTCAGATGACGAATTGGGTTCTACTTCTACCGCTGCTCTGCAAAGCCATCACCCAAGTGGAAAGCGGAGGGCGGTGGTGGGCGTACAATGCGGCGGAGGGGGCGGCCGGCCCCTTGCAGATCCGCATGATCGTTGTGGAAGACCTCAACCGGATCCATGGGCATCGTGTGTACTACGGTTGGCATCGCTTCGTCCCCTCCATTGCCCGGCGGATGTTCTATGAGTACTTGACCTATTACGGGGCGCATTACCACCGAATCACCGGGAAGCCGCCCACGCTGCAAGTGCTGGCGCGAATATGGAACGGTGGACCGAATGGGTGGAAGCGGGAAGCAACCTTGAAGTATTGGGAGAAAGCCAAAAAGCAGTTGAAGAAACTGGAGGGCAGTCAAAAGGAGGTAAAATGAAAGTGCACTTGCTCATCATGTTCATAGCGGTTCTATCCCTTACCGGATGCACCCCGCATGATACGTTGCAGGACGGCGCGTCGGACTACTACGGTTCCATTCTTGGTCTCACCGAGAGCGGTCATGAGATCATCATAGGTGATGAGCAGGTTTTGGTGTCGGTATGCGTTCTCTCAACCAATGTCTGCAAGGGCTGGGTGCGTGTTGGTTTTGCTGATAAGATCAAAACAGTCACGGTACCCGACTACGAGTTTGTTAGGCCGCCGCTTCTCGGGTGCTGGATGGTAACTGAAGATGAGATTGAGACCTGGACACTGCGGCCAGGTGAACGCTTGCGCGTGGATATGTCGTCTAATGTCTACGCGCTGATTCACCTTGTGAAGAAAACGCCCCGACGCACCATGAAGAAAATGATAGTGAGAAACGCATGGTGGGGCGGCTTTCGTGTTCCCGCTTCAAAATGGCAGAGAGACAAATGAACCGAAAGAACATAGCAATTTCAATACTTCGCGTATCCCTTACACCCTTGGCCGCC
>QNCM01000148.1 GCA_003644505.1 Candidatus Makaraimicrobium thalassicum
ATAGTGCTTCATATTTATCTTCTGAAGACAGAATAATTACATCATCTTTAATCTCAATTATTCCTCTCTCTTCAAGATATTCTAAAGCCTGTCCATGTTCTTCATCATCAATTTCAAATACGTATAATTTGTCGTTTAGTAGTTTTGGACGATATTTATTCATGAACTTGAAACGATAATCCTTATACTTAAACAGGGGGAGCCTTTCTTCGTTGTTCATTATTTGTTCTTTTATCTCGTTGTACGATCTCGACATAATTTCAGCAATGGGAATTTCTTCTAATTTATCATACATGAACTGAGCTATTTCTTTTTTGATTGAGATATTATTTATTCTACCACATGAGCTTGAATTAAAACTATGAGAATAAAAAACCGCTAAACATCTTTGTTCCCTTGGTAGATATCGCTGCATTTCTTCATATTTTAATTCAAATATGCTATTATTAATAATTTCTTTATCAATATTAATACTTTCCAGAATTTCTTCCAAATATCTACCACCATTAAAAAATTTACTTGCATCGGCATTAAATCGATAGTAATTCTGAGATTTGCATCTTTCGGTAGCCAGTTTTAGTATATAGAGATAAATCATATCTTCTACGGTGTGAACTTTTGAAATAACCACTTTAAAGATTTTATCTTGATCGAAATCTAGATCATTGAGTGCGTTTCTCGAAAAATCCGCCAATTCGGGTTTTAGGATGTAATATACCGTAGATGTTTTTGGATCGGGGCATGGATTCCTCGAAGGAGGGTGTGGATAATTCCTATATCCACTGTTATACTCGTACGTACCTTCCTTAACCCCAATATAATCACTAAAACTCTTTTCAAATTCCTCTAATTCCCCCTCAATAACAGATTCACGTTTTCCAGTTATTCTATTCAGATTTCTAATTAAATTCTCTTTGGACCGGGGTAAAGAAAACCAACCATTGCCTTCGTCTTCAACAAAATCCAATAAACCAAAGAGTGGAAGCAAATCTTCTTTTACCCATCTAAATTTTTCTTGCCCCAAAAGATTTTGCAGATTTTGTATATAGGCACTCATCATTGGGATTCACCTACCCCATCTATAATGCCTTCGAGCATTGACTCAGTCATCAGTGGCAAATCCTGCAACGATTTCGCAGCCTTTGCCTTCGTAATAAAGTCCTTCCGCTCTTTTTCAGTGGTTATTTCGAACTCTACATCCAATAGAAAGTCGTAATCCGGATGCCATTCACCCCCACTTCTGATAGTTCGGATACAATGGAAATGCCCGTAAAGAGCAGGATCCCAACTCTCGCAAATCTTGATTCTATCGTTACCGATGGACATCCAGATGTACTCTTCCGAGTTCTCCTCTTGAGAACAAGACCCCATCGTCCTCAGATAGTCGAAAAGTAGAAAACTGTCTTCAGTATCGCATACAGTTTCAAAAGTATATTCAAAATAATAATTCGGAGTACAAAAGATTGATGCCGCTTTCGAGCCGTAGAAACCAAACTCGTATGATCTTGACCATTGAAGTCCGAATCTTTGCTGTAACTTCGGAAAGAACTCGTCACCAATATTGATTTGTCCATGTTCCCACCCGTCAGAGGCGACCATCAGGACATAGTTCATCATATAGGAATTCAGAAATAATCGCTCCCCGCTTAAGATGATGTAGTGGTTAAAGGGGATTAGTGCCTCTAATTCCTTTGCGACAGAATCACGATCCTCTTCCTTCTCGAAAGCTATCAGAATGAATCCTGTCCCCTCTTTCTCAAAGATAAGTGCCCTCACTTTGACAATCAATTCGGTAACGTATTCCTCTGCTAATGCCTCTTTCATGGATTGTTGCCGAACCAGAACCTCTGCCAACTCACCTTGCTTGGAGTCAAGATAATTTAGCAGCTTTATTGCTGAGTTAGTGTTAAGGTAAAACAAAGATTTTCTCAAATCACGTGGAATATCGTAGCTTTCTGCCTCTGTTGATGTGGAAACATCAGAGACCATATCAAACACCTTGTAAGTTGGCACTCTCGTTGATGTTACCTTTAGAAGCGACTGTAAAAACAGATTATACCCCCACTCGACAAACGTTCTGTCGCCAAATTTCAGCATTAGCATATCGAAGAAATTTTCAGAACAGATGTTGCCTTTATCTATGATGCACTTTTTTGGTACCATTCCAGAGAGTATATCCTCGAACTTATGCCCCTCCGTAAACTCTTTGATATCCAGCCAGTACGCTCTTTGCTCAGACGACCGATAAATCACTAAAAAGACTGGAAGTGAATATTCGTGCCAATATTTCAAATCATCGGCTTTGGGATAGTATGTAAATGAATCAGGTTTCTCCGAGTGGACGTAAGACTCACCTGATTTTATCTGGAGTCCGATCAGCATCCCGGTGGGCCCACCATTTTGGCAGACTTCGATATATGCGTCAATACCAAAGTCCTCCTCCAAAACTTCTCTAAAAATGTGTCCAGCGCCATTTGTGACTTGTCTCGCGTGATTGACGCCTTCATTTGTAGTTTGCACCTCTGGTTTTCTTTTCTTCACTATGATATACCCTCTGTGAAATTATTCTACTGGCAAGTTTGACCACCAATCTATGCCAATGGTTGGCAATTCGCGATCGATATCGAAAAGTCGGGCAATTTCAGGTAACATTCCGAACGTATCTGAAGTCCAGCCATAAGACTGGATTTGGGTGAGATTGTTAGTCGAAACCAGATACGTTCTGTTATCTGATATAGGTCGCACCATGCTATCGTGCCTCAATTGAGAGGTCATTTTTGGTATACCCAAAGAGTGAAAGGATATCTTTTGAAAGTTTCACTATACTATTAGCACCAAAATTCGTCTCGATATAG
>QNCM01000149.1 GCA_003644505.1 Candidatus Makaraimicrobium thalassicum
AAATCAACCGATACTACCTTAACATAACAATCAGTTGAACCCGGTGCCTCTACCTGCCAGGAATAAGGTGATGAATCGGCTCCCACGCCGTTTACCACAGTATCCCAGCTTCCACCTAAGTTTCGGGATACAAAAATGTTAACCCCGTTAGTCATATAAGCACTGCCTTGAGCGGCCCAGGTAATATTATTTGTCTCGCCGATATTCCATGTTTCACTTCCATTAGGAGCAGAAACTGTAATCTTGCCTTTAACCGTGAAAGTATTATCCGATTCATCATAAACTCTTGTTTCTTCCCCCTCCTGCTCTACTTTTACTTTTAAAACATTACTTATAGGAAGAGGATTGCTTGCCCAATCAACAGTATAAGTTCCGGCGTCAATCGCTACGCCGGTAGCTAAAGTATGGTCGTAACTTGAACCGCCGTTATCAGAATATTTTATCGCTACAGTCCTTGAGCCGGCATCACCATAAAAATTCCAGGTAATATCTGTCGCGTCTCCAAAAATTATATTTTCTCCCCCATTAGGATAAGTAACAACGATTTTACCAATAATCTCAAAATCAGCGTCTGATACATCTGAGCTGTAGGTATCATCTGTTCTGCCAAACTCATTCCATTCTGTATCTCTCACCTTTACTCGCATCTGATTGCCGATAATCCCTGATGTTGAAGGAATTGTCCATTCATAAACCCCATCGTTAGGGGTACTGGAGGTAATTTGAACAGGATAAGTGCTGCCGCCATCATTAGACAACAAGAGCTCTACATTTTGTATAGATTCAGGCGCATACCAGGTAATATCATATGTTTCCCCTGCCACCAACGGCTCCCCGCCGCCATTAGGCGAAAACAACCTCATTGGCTCCAGTTCGCCAACTAAAAAATCAACAACTGCATGCTGGCCACCCTCACCTCTATGAAATAATAGCTTGGTGCCATTTTCTATAAATTCTACGGTTCGATGAATCCTGTAAAGCGCCTGCCCACCACCAGTACTATCCTGCGAACACACTGCAAAGGCAAGGTTAACATCAACAGGCTGGCCAAGCGTATGTTCATATTGACAGTAGGCAGGATCGGTTGTACCGTTAGGTCCTTTTGGTAAGAGTATTTCTCCACTATCCGCTCTACCCAAAGTACCAAATTCTATAACATACCAATAGACATTAGCGTCACCAGGGTTGTCGGCAGCAGCAACGCGTCTATTAAAACCAACCTGGGTATCTGAAGTAATCGCCCCGCGCAACTCTGATTGCAATGAGGAGTAATTGGTATTTTTGTCAAAAAGCATAAATGACTTTGAACGGTCAACAGCAACCGGCGTGCCCTGAGCATCTTTGATATCCGCAGTAGCCAAAAGCATAGTCTCATCCAAAGTAGCACTGCCCTGATAAACATTAGAGTCATCCCTCATCTTTACCACAAACGCCCAGATATCACAGGGGTCGGTAGTTGTATGTGAATTAGCAGTTTGTCTGGTAAATACCAGCTGGTCATGAGTAGGCGAATCATTATAAACAAGCTCTGTTGTAAAGAGGCTTGCGTTATAGGCATCATCATCAGCCTGCTCAAAGTTAGTAGCTAATGCCACTGCAAAAGATTTACCTTCTACAAAGTCTACTGCCTGGCCATTGGCGGTTAAATTTGTAAGGTCAATAGTTTTGGTGAGTTGATCCGCATCAATATGTGTTTCAATGTATTCTACTTGAAAGGCATCAGACTCAACCACAAACCAGCGGATATTTTGCCGGCTGCCACTGGTGCGCCTTTTAATATAGATCTGATTGGATACCTTTTTCCCATCTTCAGTGGTAATATTGGTAAACTTGGCTGCCCAAGATAAGTTGTCCGGATCATTATCATTAGCGCCTTCATCTGTCCTCCACTCTAGAAGAATAATCGACTTATCCACATCCACCTTCTCAATACTGACAGTAGCGCTATCAGCGGTAACATCCGAGACCTCTCCTGTCTGCACTTTTGTGCGAGAAAAAGCTGAAGGGCTAAAAAGAAATGCGCTTAGAATAATAGTCAAGCCGAAAAACACTCCCAAACAAAACTGTTTGAACCTATAATGTGCCATTTGCCCATTATCGTTTGGACCTATAATGTGCCATTTACTCATAACTTTTCTTAACCCGTTACTCATCACTCTTTTCTTATAACTTCTTTTGCGTCTACCACTGTATCCAACCCCATATAATCACTTACCACAGAATTTATGCTCATATCTTTATCCAGTTCAAGCTGGATCAGGAAAATATCCTGTGCCTGCTCAACGCCTTTGCCCTCCTTGATAAACTTCTTCTTAAGTTTCTTGGTAAACAGTTTGGTTAAATCGATAGGTGCTGCATTCTCTTCAACAGGCTCAACCCCCTTAAATCCTTTAAGCCCTAATTTTTTGTCTTTCTTTCTCAGCTCGAATAATTTCTCTATGTTTACAGCATTGTATTTCTTATTAAGCTCTCTTAAATTTGTAGAACGCACCCTCGCTGCGGATATCGGCACTCGCGAAACTTCTCCTGCCGGCAAAGCAATAATATTATGTTTAACCTTTATGACAATCTCCTTCTTAACTTTCTCCTGAGCATATCCTTCTTGCATAAAAGCACTGCATACAAACATACCAACTGATAGCCCCAATCCCAGAATGACACAATAACGTTTGAACCTATAATGTGTCATTGACCTTGTAACCTTATAACGTGCCTGCCCGCCGTAGTCCGAAGAACGAAAGAGAGTGACCTTGCCTGTGCCCGTAAGGGTATGACCTTGTAACTTGTAGTTTGTAACTTTCATTACTTCTTCCTCCTGAAACTTATACTTATTTACCCCGTTAGAAATTTCTGTT
>QNCM01000150.1 GCA_003644505.1 Candidatus Makaraimicrobium thalassicum
GATTGCCGCCCAGATTATCGCCCTCTTTTTCAGCTATGAAGTGCTGCTGGAAGAACTGCGGGGAGAGTATATGCCGGCGGCGCTGGCGGCCGGGGGGATGCTGCTGGTCAGCGGCATCCGGGCCTTTGTTTAAAAGACAGCTAAAAGCTTTATTTGAAAAATATCTGGAGATGCAGCCGGCGGCGGCATTTCTGAAATCACGCGAAATATCTTGAATTGGCATAAAACGAGGTGGTCAGAATGAAAAAAATAGTCAGAGTGTCATGTGTATTCCTGCTGCTGCTTTCCCTGGTGATGGTTTCCGCCTGCGGCGGCCCGGAAGACAAGAAAATGAAGTTCTATGACCGGGGAATGTCCCTGTATGAACAGGGGGACTACGTCAAGGCCGCCCTGGAATTTAAAAACGCCCTGCAGGTGGACCAGAAATTTGCCAAAGCCTACCAGATGCTGGGGATGACCTACCTGAAGCAGAACGATTTCCGCCGCGCCTACGGGGCGCTGCACCAGGCGGTGGAGCTGGATGCCGACCTGCTTGAAGCCCAGGTGAATTTGGGCAAGCTGCTGATGCTGGGGCGGAAGCCAAAGGAGGCCCTGGCCAAGGCCGAGCTGGTTCTGGGCCTGCAGGCGGACAACCAGGAAGCCCTGAATCTCAAGGCGGCCTGCCTGCTGGCCGACCGGCAGGAAGAAAAAGCGACGAAAATCCTGGAGTCGCTGGTGCAGAAGGATACCAGGCTGGCCGACCCTTACGTGCTGCTGGCCCGGCTGAAGCTCAGGCAGAAAGATTACGAAGGGGCCAAGAAGCTGCTCCAGCATCTGTTGAAATTCAACGTCAAGCACCGCCAGGCCCGCCTGCTGCTGGTGGGGATCCTGGAGCAGCAGCATGAACTGGACGCCGCTGAACAGGAATTGAAAACCATGGCGGCCGGCGATCCCGAACCTGAAAAGGTTCAGTTGCTGCTGGTCAAGTTCTACAACCAGCACGGCCGGGAAAAAGAAGCGGAAGATGTTCTTCTGGGCCTGGTGGCCAAGCATCCGGAGCAGGCTGAATACCGACTGCTGCTGGCCAAGTTTTATGCCGAGAAAAGGCAGGAAGATAAAATGCTGGCGGTGTTGAAACAGGCCCGCCAGGATCTGCCGAAAAATTACGGCGTTTGTGAAATGCTGGCCCGCTACCATATCAACCTCCGCCAGGTCGACGAGGCGGTAAAGCTGTTGAACGGCTACATGGACACGGTGCGCACCGGGCCGGACTTCCTCAAGGCCAAGCTGTTCCTGGCCGCGGTTGACTTCCAGGAACAGCGTCCGGACGAGGCGCTCAAGCTGGTGGACGAGGTTTTAAAGGAAAATCCGGCGGACATCAAGGCCCACGAGTTGAAGGGTGACATGCTGGCGGCCAGGAAGGATTTTGTCGGTGCCACCGGTGAATACCGGGCCGTGCTGGACGAAGCTCCCGACAATTACCAGGTGCGCCTGAAGCTGGCCCGGGTTCACTTGGCCAACCAGGAGCCGAACCTGGCCAAGGATGCTTTGAAGAAAACCCTGGAACTCAATCCCCGGGTCCTTCAGGCCGGCATGGGCCTGGCGGCCATCTACCGGCAGGAGGGCAAGAACCAGCTGGCCCTGGAGCAGCTGGAAAAGGTGCTGGAAGTCAATCCCGACGCGACGCCAGCCCTGGAACAGATTGTCGACATTATGATCAAGGAGAAAAAGCCGGGGGAGAAAATCCTGGCCAGGATTGAACAGCAGCTGGCCAAGCGGCCTCAAAATCCCCTTTACCATGTTCTTTTGGGGCGTTTTTACATTATTTCCCGCCGCCCGGAGCTGGCCCGGAAGAATCTCAATAAGGCCTTGGAGCTGGACCCGGAAAACCAGCAGGCGATTTTTGCCCTGGCCCGCCTGGAGCAGCTGGAAGGTTCCCTGGACGCCGCCATTGCCCGTTATGAGGACCTGCGAAAGAGAAACCCGAACCATCCCGGCCTGGCCATGATTACCGCCTCGCTGTACGAGAAGGAGGGGAAGACGGACAAGGCCGCGGCCATCTACCGCGAGGTGCTGGAGAAGAATCCCCGGTCGGTGGTGGCGGCCAACAACCTGGCTTTTTACTATGCCGAGTACGATCCCACGCCGGAAAACCTGCGGGAAGCTCTGCGGCTGATCGCGCCGCTGATCGAGCGCTACGCGCAGGAGCCGGTGGTGATTGATTCGGCCGCCTGGGTTTACTATAAGCTGGGCGACTATGCCCGAGCCCGCGACCTGCTGCTGGGAGTCAAGGAAAAGCTGGACAAGATTCCCATCGGCCAGTATCACCTGGGGATGGCTTTCCTGAAAATGAACGACCGTCAGCAGGCTAAAGAGTGGCTGGCAAAGTCGGTCAGCGGCAAGGAGGAATTCCGTGGCCGGCAGCAGGCGCAGAAGTTGGTGAAAACCCTGTAGTCCGGCTGTGCCGGCTGAGTTTTTTGCCTACCCTTTTTTGCGCAGGCGGGAGATGAGCGATGGTTGGGGTTGGGGGGAAGGCTCCTGGGTGCGGGCCAGGTATTTCTCCCGCAGCTGGTAAAAGCGCCCGGTCATCTTGACCCGGCCGTCCAGGTTTTCCTTCAGCAGCTGCAGCATTTCGCCGAGCAGCTGATCCCGCTGCTCCCGGCCGGCGGTTGCCTCGGTCAGCTGCTGGTCCAGCTTGCCGATCAGCTGTTCCAGCAGGCGGACCTGATGCTCCAGGGAGCGCAGGCGCTTCTTCATGTCCGTCATGGCCTTCCGGTCGGCGCTGGTCAGCTTCTTTTCTTCCCCCGCCTTTTTTTCTTCCTCCTGTTCACTGATCAGAATGCCGCCGCTTTTCCGGTCTTCCATGACGTTGTCA
>QNCM01000151.1 GCA_003644505.1 Candidatus Makaraimicrobium thalassicum
GACATACCAGGTATAAAAGGAAATGGTGTTGAAGATGTAATATGTTTATTTCCACCATCGCTAGTATCTTCAAACCAAGTTTTTGTTTTTCCATCTTTATCTGTACTAATTATAGCTTTTCTTGTACCATCATCTAAATTTAGAAGGATTGTACCATTTCTTTGAATTGTTGCTGTTGTACCACCTAATGCTGATGTAAGTTTTACCTTTTTAGCTCCTGTATTATCAGTTAAAGTTTGTGTTACTGTACCATTTTCATCAGATTTAGCTACTGCTGTACTTCCATTTGGAAGTGTTGCATTTGTATCTACTGAACCATTAGCATTTCTTGTTGTAGTTGATACTAATATTTTACTAATAATACTATTTGTTTTTACATTAGTATCAGAACCTGCTGTTTCTCTAACTCCAATATCATTTTGAACTGTACCATCTGCTGTAAATGTTGTAGTAACATCTTTAATTAATGAATTAGCATCATCATCTGTAATAGCTAAAATAGATTTTTGTCCACCATTACCATCTGGAGCTAATGCTGCATCAGCAAGTTCTGTAATAAATAATGGTGTTTCAGTACTTGGTGTACCATCAGTAGTAACATCATAAACAACTTCTGTAGTTCTTAATGTACCATCATCAGTTGCAGTTGTAGTATCAATTGTTGCTTCAACTACTGGTTCTACTACTGCAGGTTCTTCTGTTGTAGTATCTCCAGGTGCTGGTGCTGAAGCAGTACCAGATACAGCTACAGTAATAGAATCTCCACTACCATTTTCTTCGTAAGTAAATGTATATAGAAGACCATTGCTAGCTGTCATAGTTGGGATTTCTGTTGTCACACCTAATGTATTTGTAACAGTTAAAATTGTAAATGTATCACCATCAGCTGCATTAGGAATATCACCAGTAAAAGTAATAGCTCCAATTGTTGCATCTAATACTGTTGAAGTACTAGCAATACTAGATGCTAAATTAAATTCCATATTTCCAACATTTACAGTTGAAAGTGACATATCTGTTGGTGTATTAATAAGTAATTTTCCTGTATTATCACCTGTAGTTTGTATATTACACCCTACTAAAGCATTACTATCTGTTGTATCAGTATAAGCAAACTTCTTATCGCTTGTTAGATTACTAACAATTGTTGCACCTGCACCGATATTAATATCAATAGCTCCAACATTTGCATTTGTTGTAAAAGTACCATTATCTAAAACTGTTATACTAGTTAATTGATCAATTTTAGAAGCTGTTGTTAAGTTACCTATTTCTAATAATCCACCATTTAATAGATTACCAGAACCATCTAAAAGTTCAGCAAAAATTTCACGATCAAGAACTGTCGTTTGGTTTGTTATTTTTAATTTTGCTGTTGCTGCACCAAATTTAAATGCATTACCAGAAGAAATATTCCCATTTATTGTTAGGACTGAATTCTCATGAAGTTCTACTCTTCCACCTGATAAATCATTTATTGTAGCTGTTCCTTTTACTGTTAACCGTACTTCAAGATTAGTAGCTCCTTCTACAAACAGTATACTGTCCGGCACAATTTCAAGTGAACCGATAGACAGATTAGTTGCAAGATCACCTACTATAGTTGTAGTTATATCTGGACTTGTTTGAATACCACCATAAAACATTCCAAATGGCGAGTCATCTATAGCAGCAGTTGTAACTGAAGTAATTGTTGTGTCTGCTGTTCCTGTTAAAGTAACATTAAATCCTTCAAGATTAAGTACATTAATTGTTGCATAAGGTGCATTACTGTGTTCAGACAATGTAACATCATTACTGCCATCCTTAGGTGCATCTACCCCATAAGCCGTCGAACTTAATAATACTGTACTTGCAAATGCAGATATCATTAATTTTTTTAAATTTGTTTTAAACATTTAAGTTTTCTCCTTTTGATTTGTTTTTTATAAACTTACATATTATAATGAAATATTTATTACTTTCTTATTATTATCTTAGTAAAAATAATATTATAAGACAAACTATTACTTGTCTATCCATTTATAGGAGCATCAAACAATCCATTTGCCGTAGTCCCAGGCAATAAACTCTCAGCATCAACTTGACTATTTGATACTCTTAAAGTTTGCGTAGGGTAAGCTAATGTAATATCATCTTCAGATTTAAAAGCTTCTAGTATCTCCATACTTATCGTACTTCTCAATGCCAATGTAGCATGTGAATTTGTATAGTACCAAGCTGAAATAGTGATACCATAAGGCTCTACAAATGCAAATACTCTAGGCTCTGGGTTTGTACTTCTTAAAACATATTTCTTTCTTAGCTTTTGTAATCTTTTTTTAGTTAAATCAGTATAACCTTTAGCATGACTTGTCGCAATACTTTTTGCTAACTCTACAGCTTTTTTGTGGTTTGAATCAAATGTTATATTAATATCTATCCCATCCCAAACTGTTCTTAATCCATCAAAAGTATAGTTTGAAATCATATCTGTAAAAATATAATTGTTTGGGATAAAGAAAACTCTTCCTGATCTTCTATTTTTCATATAACTTGTAAGTGTAATATCTTCTCTAATTGCAATTTTAAATAGTGATATATCAAGTACATCACCAACAATCTCTGTACCTTCTCGTGTTACTTTTATTCTATCACCTGGGCTTATTGAACCACTTGTCATAATTGCCATCCAACCAAATATAGACATAAACCAATCTTTTAATGCAATCGCAATACCAGCTGATGCAAACCCTAGAAATGTAACTAAATATGAAGCATTATCAATATATGAGAATAGAAGAATCATAATAGTGATAATAATAAAGAAGAAATTTACAAGCTTATTAGCAGTATAATGCTTATCA
>QNCM01000152.1 GCA_003644505.1 Candidatus Makaraimicrobium thalassicum
AAATAATTTAACTCATAGGACTATTCCTATGTAAATGCAAAATAGGGATAAATATGGACGACACAAAGCCTATTAAAAAGGGAAGCATCTTGAAGGGAAAGTTATTCCCAGAAACGGTTGAAGTTATTTCTGTTGATGTAATGGAAGATTTAACTACAATTTATGCCAAAGGGGTTGAGACGGGGGAAATATATGAAAAAGTTATTGGCGAAGGGCAATTAAAAGAAATTGATATAGTTGGAGATTACAAACAGATTGATTTCTCTACAAATCCAGAAAATTTCTTCCTTGGTATTGAAGCTAAAAGGATTAGACTTGCATTTGAATTCGACCCATTATTTGCTGTTAATGTTTCTAAAATAGACCCTGTTCCTCACCAACTAGAAGCAGTTTATAAGTATATTCTCCCTAAAAAGATTGTAAGGTATCTATTGGCAGACGACCCTGGTGCTGGTAAGACTATTATGGCAGGGCTAATATTAAAAGAACTAAAAATGAGAGGACTTGCTAATAATTGCTTAATAATCTCGCCAGGACATCTTAAATACCAATGGCTTAGAGAAATGAAAGAAAAATTCAATGAAAGATTCACAATAATCGATAGAAGCACGATCGATACTTCTTATGGAACAGATGTTTGGAAAGATAGAAGATGGTGTATCACATCATTAGATTTCATTCGACAGGAGGAGATCAGGGAGACATTAAAAAATGTAGAGTGGGATTTAGTCATATCTGATGAAGCTCATAAGATGTCCGCATATCTATATGGAGAAAAAACTAAAAAAACTAAAAGATTCCAAGTTGGCGAGGTTGTGGCAGATAATGCTTCAAACTTAATTTTTTTAACTGCTACGCCTCATAAAGGTGACCCAGATAACTTTAGATTACTTCTTTCTTTGCTAGACAATGATGTTTTCTCTTCCAATGAAAGTATGGAACGAATTTTAAAGAATAACAAAGAAGAATATATTTTGCGAAGGATGAAAGAAGAATTGAAAGGATTTGATGGTAAGAGATTGTTTCCACCAAGGGATGTAACAACAATCGGATATGAACTATCTAAGCCTGAAAAAGATTTGTATGACGATGTGACCGATTATGTTAAGAAATATTATAAGAGAGCACAAAGACTAATGGAGGATCGAAAGCGGAGGAACATATCTCTTGCTCTTCTGGTTTTGCAAAGAAGAATGGCTTCTAGTGTAAGAGCACTTAGGAGTTCTATAGAAAATAGACGCAGACGGTTACAAAATATGCTCGATAGCCATCAATTGGTTCAAGAGATGCACGAAATTTATGGTGATATAGAAGATATGCCCGAAGAAGACAGATGGAAGGTTGAGAGCGCTTTAGAATCTCTTACTACCGCTCAGAGTTTCGAAGAATTACAAGACGAAATAAACGAATTAGACAGGTTAATTGCCAAGGCTAGACGTGTTGAGAATCTTGAGGTAGAAACAAAGTTGCAAGAATTACGAAAATTGACTCAAGAGCATCTGGAAAAGGGAAATCCTGACAACAAATTATTGGTATTTACTGAGGCAAAGGCAACGTTAGAGTATTTGGCAACTAAATTGAGAGACTGGGGTTATATTGTTACTACTATTCATGGTAATATGAATTTAGAAAAAAGAATTAGAGCAGAAGAAGAATTTAAACATACAGCTCAAATACTAGTGGCAACTGAGGCGGCGGGAGAAGGTGTAAACCTACAATTTCGCTGGATGATGGTGAACTATGATATACCCTGGAATCCAAATAGACTAGAACAAAGAATGGGGAGAATTCACAGATACGGGCAAAAACACCCAATAGTTTTTATTTTTAACATGGTAGCACTAAATACATTGGAAGGTAGGGTGCTAAATAAGTTGTTGGAGAAGATCGAAATAATGAAGGAACATCTGGGAGAGGACAAGGTTTATGATGTCGTAGGGGAAATTTTGGAAAACGCAAAAGTAGAAAATTTAATCCAAAAAGTAATCTTTGGAGAGAAAGATGTTGCTGATGCTGAGGTTGAGATTGATTCGATAGATATTGAGAGGACAAAAGAAGAGATAAAAAAACTAACCTCAGAGGCGTTGGCTCTGAAGGTCGATGTCCCCTGGAGCAATGAAATATTCAAACTATCCGAAGAAAATAAACTTGTGCCCGAGTATCTAGAACAATTTTTCATAAGAGGATTTAATAATATTATTGGCGATGGAAAAATTCGCCGCCGTAAAGATGGCTTCTTAGGAATAGACTGGGTGCCATACGAAATAAAAGATATCCCTTACGATTTCAGGATGAAATATGGCATTGTTGACGATAGGTATCCTAAATTTACATTTGACAAGCATCTTCTTGAAAAAGGCGAAATCGCAGATTTTATTTCTCCAGGTCATCCTCTTATGGAAGCAGTGATTGATAAAATACTGGATAAATATAGTGGTTTATTGAATGAAGGTGCAGTATTTGAGGACCCTGATGGCCAATTGCATGGATTGATTTGGTTTTTGGAGGGGACAGTATATGATGGAAATGGTAATTTTATGGGTAAAAAGATGTTTTCGATTTATTCCTCGCAAAATGGTGAGATCAATAATATTAGTCCTGCTATATTATGGGACTTGAAACCCTCTTCAAATGATAAAATGCGGAATGAACTATTTGATTTAATGAAGTTAAAGCAGAGAGTTTTAGCTAATGCTATAACTGGAGAATTTGAAACCTATAGAAAAATGCTATTAAATGAGCGAGAACGAGAAATCAAAATAAAGAAAGAATATACAGTAAATGCGTTGAAAGAAAGAATAGAACTATTAGATCTAAAGATGC
>QNCM01000153.1 GCA_003644505.1 Candidatus Makaraimicrobium thalassicum
GCCTGGATCACCTGTAAGTTCAAATCCCTTCTCCTTATCAAATGAAAAATATACCTCAACAAGTTCAAACCTTGTCTTGTCTTTTGTAGACAATTTAAATTGCCCATCATCTTTTTCTAAGCATAAGACATGGTCCACTAAGTCGAGAATAGCTGTAGAGCCCTTATAAACCTGGTTGCTGCTTTTTGGGGTATGATGCAGCAAAAGAATTGTATAGCCTAGTTCTCTGAGTTGTTTGAGTCTTTCGATAATTTTTGCCATATCGAGACTTGAGTTTTCATCTCCACCATGTGCTGCTCTCAGAGTATCAAAAATGAGTAAACTGTCTTGGGGCAGCTTTTTGTAAAGTTCCCATTTTCTAGAATCTAATTTTGGTGGTGGGGGATCATGGCTGAGGTGCCATATTAAAAAATTCCATGAGGTTCCAACTGTTTTTAGTCGCTGTTTTAAAACAGAGCGAGGATCCTCAAAATTCACATATACCACAGTGGTCTTTTGAGTATCAAATCCTAGAAAGGGCATACCCTCTGCAATGGCTCTGCTGAGCTGCAATGCTAGCCATGTCTTGCCAATTCCACCCTTGCCAAAAAGAAGGCTAATCGCTTGTTTTGGGAGTACTTTGTCAATTAACCACTCTATTTCACAATCCATACTGATTATTTCCACAGAGCTTGGGATAACAAGCATTCCTTTCTCCTTTGCGGCTATTCGTTGATAGGCACCGATAAATTCAAAAACATTTCCAGGCAAGATATCCCGATGAGAATCCCATATTTTTTTCAACTCATCGGCAGATAAGTCGAGCCAGTTATATTTTGCCTCTTTTCTCAAGATGTTCTTTATTGTCTCATTCATCGATAGCCTCCTATGACTTTGTCTTTACCGCTGTTGCATTTTTTTGAATCCACGCCTCGACATCTTCTGCTCTGTAGAGGACTTTCCGACCTAACTTAAAGTATTTGGGTCCTCTACCCTGGCTAGAGAGGTTTGCGAGCCATTTTGGGCTCACTCCAAATAACTCTGCGACTTGCTTTCGGGTTAAATACCTTTTTTCCATCTCCGACCTCCCATTTAGCTAATAAAAAAAGCCCGCATTGCCTTTTCAGCAACACGGGCCTTTAACTGCCCCTCAGGTACCTAGCTACTTAAAATATAACTCATCTAACTTTCTTTGTCAACCTCCAAAATGTTTGTTTCACCCTCTTTTCCTATATTTCCTAACACTTTTACTGCCTGCCTTTTTGTATCAGGTATCAAATGGCTGTATCTCTCAGTCATAGTAAGGTTTTTGTGCCCTAATAGGTCTTTTATTGTGTAGATTGGAACACCACCAATTGCCAACCAGCTAGCAAAGGTATGCCTCAGTGTGTGAAAGACAACCCTATCCCTTGGGTCTTTTACATTCTCATTAAAACCCAGTGCATTTACCACCTTATTAAAGGTATTGCTTATCTCTTTTATCTTTTTGCCTTTTCTGTCCTTAAATACAAGCTCATTTGGCTCTCCCTCTTTTTTGGCCTCAAACATGGCCTTTGCCTCATCGTTCATATAGGCAACACGGTTGGTCTTATTTTTTGGGTCCTTAATCTGAATAAGCTCATTTTTAAGATCGATATCCTGCCAGGTAAGGTTGAATATCTCCCCTGCACGCAGCCCACAGTATAAGGACAGAAGGCACATCTCATATAACTGCCTGCTCCTCTTTTTGCACTCCTCTAGTAACATCCTTGCCTCATCAGGTGATAAAAAACGGATCCTTTTGTTGTCTACCCTTGGCTTTTTTACTTTGCAGGTAGGATTATCTCCTTGGTAAATGCCCCACTCTTTTGTCCTATTAAATGCCTGTCTTATAACGGCTAGGGCATATTCAATGCTCCTAGGTGCTCTTTTTGCCTCTTTCATTGTCTTTTTAATGTGTTCTAGGTCAAAGGGTGAGATTTCTTTAAGGCCTTATCTCCTAATTGCTGGCTTTATCCATTTATAATAGAGCTGACACTCCCTTTTGTAACTCTTTAGTGCTTTATTTTCCTTGCAAAAAGGCAGGTATTTTTGCTCCATAAACTCAGAAAAGGACACAAGCTCTTTTTTCTTTTTTTGAATAGGGATAACCTCATCACCTAGTCTTATGCCCCTTAGCCTTTCTGCCCTTATCTGAAAGGCATAGGCAGGCGTTATGCCCTCACTTGCCCAGCCTATCTTTTTCCTTACAGTTTTTCCAAGTGCATTCTTGTACCTTATGTAGTAGCACCTATCGGGTTTTCCGTTATAGTGCCTTGACTTGCTCTCATAAAATTGAACACCTTTATATTTTTTTAGGCCTTGATAATGTCTATCCATCTTGACCTCCTTTTTATAAATCCGTAGGTCTCAATCACCAATTTTTTGGTCACCTATTGGTCACCTTTTGGGTGAATTTTAGGGGCAAAGGGTGAATCAAAACCATTTTTTAAACCCTCAAAAATAGCTTACTATAGGCAACTTAGGATGTCAAGGGAAATTTGGGGAAAGATAGGAAGACTGGTATTAAACGGACTCTTAATCCGTAGGTTGGAGGTTCGAGTCCTCCACGGCCCATAAATTTACCACCAACAAGGATAGGGATACCAATAAGGATAAAAGGGATAGGGCCAATAATAGAAGTAATGGGGATAGGGATATGTTACCTCCTTTTCTTTGGGCCAAAGGTATATCTCTTTGGAGGAAATTAGGGGATAGGTATATTCAACCTCACCTAAGGGTTTGATCTTCTTTCCTTTGACCTCTCCTGCTACTGTTATTTTCCTGCCTTGGCTATAGATGGCCACA
>QNCM01000154.1 GCA_003644505.1 Candidatus Makaraimicrobium thalassicum
GAAATTGACTGAAAATAGGATGTTATTAAGGCAGAAGGTTAAATGCATCAAATTTTAGGAGGTATAACAATGCCAAGTTTTGTAATTGCTGAAAAATGCGATGGTTGCAAAGGGCAGGATAAGACAGCATGTATGTATATCTGCCCAAACGACTTAATGGTACTGGATAAGGAAAGAATGAAGGCCTATAACAGGGATCCTTCCTTATGCTGGGAATGTCAGTGTTGTGTAAAGATTTGTCCTCAACAGGCAATGGATGTTCGTGGTTACGCAGATTTTATTCCTCTTGGCGCAAGTTGCGTGCCTATGCGTGGATCACAGGATATTATGTGGACGGTAAAATTCAGAGACGGCAGCATGAAAAGATTCAAATTCCCCATCAGGACAAACGAAGAAGGTTCTGCTGATCCGTTGGGCGGATTTGCCACACATGATGACCTGGCCAGTGAGGCCTTGGCGACAGAGCCTGCATCACTTGGTTTAGATGCAGTACCTACAATTTAGGTAAAGGAGGTATAAAAGATATGGCAAATTTTGAAACAGTAGAAGTCAACACTGATCTTCTGATTCTCGGTGGGGGTTTTTCTGCATGTGGCGCGGCTACAGAAGCAGCTTACTGGGCCAAGAAAAACGGCCTTAAGGTTACCCTCGTAGACAAGGCTGCCCTTGACAGGAGCGGTGCTGTAGCCATGGGGCTTTCAGCTATCAACCAGTACATCGGCGTCAAAGACGGCGACAATACAGTCGAAGACTATGTTCGTTATGTCCGTCAGGACCTGATGGGAATATCGAGAGAAGACCTGGTTTTTAATATTGCACGTCATGTGGATTCATCTGTACACCTGTTTGAAAAATGGGGTCTCAAGATATGGAAGGATGAAAACGGTAAGTATGTACATGAAGGCCGTTGGCAACTTATGATAAACGGTGAATCCTATAAAATCATCGTTGCTGAAGCTGCCAAGAATGCCCTTGCCGATGCCGGTGGAGAGATATTTGAAAGGGTCTTTATCGTAGAACCTCTCTTGGATGGAAACAAGTGCGTAGGGGCCGTAGGCTTCAGCACAAGGGAAGAAAAATTCTATGTGTTCAAGGCAAAGGCCACAATAGCTACCATGGGCGGTGCAGTACATGTCTTTCGTCCCAGGTCTGTAGGTGAAGGTTTTGGACGTTCCTGGTATCCTCCGTTTAACAGTGGTTCAAGTGCCTACTTTACCATCAAGGCTGGTGCAGAAATGACCTGTCAGGAAGTACGCTTCATACCTGTAAGGTTTAAGGATGCATACGGACCGGTTGGAGCATGGTTCCTGCTCTTCAAGTCCAGGGCAGTCAGTGCTGAGGGCGGAGAGTATATGGCCGTAAGAAAGGATGAGCTTCAGAACTGGGCACCTTATGGACTGGCCAAACCAATTCCGGCCAACCTGAGAAACTACCTCGGTATGCTGGACGTTGATGCAGGATTAGGTCCTCTGTACATGGAGACAGATGAGGCCATTCAAAAACTTGCCGAGCAGTACAAAGATGATCCCAAGGCCTTTAAGAAAAAGATGAAAGAGCTGGAGTCCGAGGCATGGGAAGACTTTCTTGACATGACCATCTCTCAGGCACATCTCTGGGCAGCAATGAATGTAAAGCCAGAGGAAAAACACTCTGAAATTGCAGCATGTGAACCTTACTTCATCGGTTCACATTCCGGTGCATCCGGCGCATGGGTGAGCGGACCTGAAGATATGGATACGCCCTATAAATGGGGATACGCCAACATGACCACGGTTGAGGGCCTGTTCGCTGCGGGTGATGCATCAGGCGCATCCAGTCATAAATTTTCTTCCGGTTCTCACGCTGAAGGACGTATAGCAGGAAAGGCAGCTATCAAGTACATAGTTGAAAAAGGTTCAGAGCCTAATGTTGATGGAGCCAAAATCGAAGAATTAAAAACAAAGATACTTGCTCCTATAGACACATTTGCTGCTCATTGCAATGAAACTACAGCCGAAGAAGTCAATCCTAACTATATCCTTCCCATGCAGTTCATGCATCGTCTGCAAAAGATTATGGATGAGTATGCAGGTGGTGTTACTGCTGCATTCAAGACCAGCAAGGCATTGCTGGAAAGGGCTATGGAGCTGTTTGTCTTCCTGAAAGAAGATGCAGAAAAACTGGGAGCAAAGGATATTTACCAGCTTGAAAGATGCTGGGAAAACATACACAGAATGATGCAGGCTGAAGCACATGTACGCACCATGCTGTTCCGTACAGAAACCAGATGGCCTGGATATTACTTCAGGGCAGATACACCCAAGATGGACGAAGACAATTGGCACTGCTTTGCTAACTGTCGATTTGATCCCGCTACGGGTGAATGGGAAATGATGAAACGGGATGTATGGAATATTCCAGGTGTTTAATACGCTGATTCTGCTCGCTTCAATTTCCTGAAGTAAAAAAAACTTCCTCATGTGTCTTATACATGGGGAAGTTTTTCTTGATTATATAGAGATTGTTTGATATTTTTTTATCTTCAGTGTTTGATGGCGTCGTAGCGTATTTTCATAGTCTTGGGTAGCCAGAATATTTTAAAACTATCCCTAATTCGGTTTAGGCTTTAAGAAAAAGACTGTAAAAATCTTACACCTAAAACCTGCACAAACTATTTTCAAAAAGAAAATTATGATTTTAATATCAACCAATTATAGAAATGTTGTGCTTGCATAACATGCATCGATTTGATGCGGCTATAAATGTTGTGATTTTTGAAAATAGTTTACCC
>QNCM01000155.1 GCA_003644505.1 Candidatus Makaraimicrobium thalassicum
CGGGAAGCTGCTGCCATAATGGACGCCCCTGTGCGAAAAACTCTTGAGGAGCTTGGTGAGAGGGGCGTGTATCTGAGATACGGAATGGAAGAACTCGAAGAGGATCTTGGATGATCACCGTAAGCGATTCCACCCCGCTCATCCATTTTGGAACGATCAAGCGGCTTGATCTGCTTCGATCACTGTATGGTCAGATCTTCATCACAGAAGCGGTGCACAGGGAAGTAGTAACAGAAGGAATCGCTCTTGGTAAGATGGATGCCTTCCTTGTGGGAAAGGCGGTTGACGATTGGATAGAGGTCGTAAATCCAAAGGGTTACGCGGGTGAAATTTGCAACCGGTATGGGATACATATCGGTGAGGCGGAGTCGATCTTGCTTGCACGAGAACTGGATGCCGATCTGCTCTTGATAAACGAGAGGGATGGACGGCGGGCTGCAAAGAACGCCGGAGTTAAGGTGAAAGGGACGATTGGCGTGATTTCAGACTGCATCGAAAGACGTATCTTGACGGCAGGGGCGGCGGCCGAGATATTGATCATTTTTAGAGATAACCCATCAGAGTTCTGGATCGATCCTGAGATTATTGATATAGCAATTAAAAGAATAAAAAAACCTATTGGGATAGTATAATTTGATGCTAACGTTATGGACAGATCTTTTTTTCGTTATAGGTCATGTGTAATGGATATAAGTTAAAAAAAGATTTTACTTTTTATTTTTCTATTGAATAAAAACTATATACACTACAATATGAATAAACATTGTAGAATCACGATTTTAATCGATTAACACGAACCAGACTGCACATTCCATCACCACAAACATTATATACTATAACATCAACAGTAACTTGCCGGCTTCCAACAAACAGGATGGAAGAACGGTCACAGAACAGGTGTATCAATGAAAGATCGAACACACTTACTGGTAAGTATCATCGGTACGGGACTCCTCATCCTAACCCTCCTCACCACGGGATGCATCCAGAAAGATGATGCCCGAAGCATCGGGATGGCTGTGGAGTTTAACGACCATGCCGCATCTGCACACGTTGCGATGGAGAACGGCTGGTACGAGGCAGAGGGGATCAGCCTCAACACGTATGATAGTTATGCGACAGGGATGCAGCTTACCAGTGCGCTTGCAAGGGGTGATGTCGATGTCGCATACATCTGTCTTGCCCCTGCGATACTGGCTTATGACCGGGGCGTCCCGATCAAAATCGTTTCTGGAACCCACAAAGATGGTTATGGTCTTGTTGCAGGTCCGAATGTTACAGACATCTCTGACCTGAATGGTGCAACCATCGGTTGTGTGCGGGAGGGGAGTATGGTGGATCTCCTTCTTAACCGCATGATCAAGGACTACGACCTCCGGGACGTTTGGATCCAGCGCATGAGTCCGCTTACGCAGGTGATTGCTCTTGAGACCGGTATGATCGATGCTGCGTTCCTGCCGGAGCACCATGCAACCGTTGCCGAAGCAAAGGGCTTTCGGATGCTCGTAACAAGCTCTGAACTGTGGCATGATATGCAGGGCAGCGTCCTGATCGTCAGAAGGGATTTGATCGAGAATGATCCCGAAACCGTGAGAAGACTGGTTATGGTGACCGGGCGGGCGACTACTTGGATTAATGAGAATCCGGATGATTCTGCTCTGATCCTTGCAAGAGATCTGGATACTGACCCCGAGGTTATCAGAAGGTCGATTGCGCGGCTCAATTACACGACTGCGATCGATCCGGCTTCCGTTCAGGATGTGATTGACTTTATGGTTGAGCTTGGTTATGTCGGGGAAGCTACGAGAGCTGAGGATATGCTTGACACGAGTTTTCTGGAGGGTGCAAGCGTATGAGCGTTCGGGGTATGGTGGTTGGATGTGTTCCGATCATCGTGTTCACTCTGGTCTGGGAGTGTGCTACCCGGATGCAGGTAGTTCCCGGATACCTCTTCCCGCCGTTCTCTACTGTGATTGTGACGCTCTACGGTCTTCTTGTGAGCGGAGTCCTGCTGGATAATCTTGCAAGCAGTCTCTTCCGGGTGCTGGCAGGACTTCTGCTGGGATCGGTTGCTGGCATCATGATGGGGACTGTGATGGGGTGCAGGGAGGTTATCGACCGGTCGTTTCACCCGATTTTAAGCTTGCTCTACCCGATACCCGCGATCGGATGGGCGCCGCTCCTGATGATCTGGATCGGAATAGGCGAGATTCTCCCGATCATATTGATATTCCTCTGCTCATTCTTTCCGGTGCTATACAGTACGATAACAGGCATCAAGGGGGTGGATCCTGATGTTATCAACGCGGCAAGAACCCTTGGAGCATCTGACCTGCGGGTCCCGGTAACAATCATTCTGCCACTCGCATTGCCAGATATCTTCACAGGGCTCAGGCTCGGGGCGGGCATGGCATGGCGGGTTGTGATCGCTGCTGAGATGGTTGCGATCCCGACAGGTATCGGTGCGCTGTTGATCAGGTCGGAGAGTCTGCTGCGGGTGGATGTGATCATCGTCTGCCTGATGGTTCTTTCGGTGATGTGCCTTGCCTTTGAGCGGGTATTTCAGTATATCGAGACGAGACTGACAAAGGAGTGGAGATAGGAGGCAAGATTATGCCGGATATTGAATTAAAGAATATTACCTTACTTTGAAAGTTACACAAAAACGAAGGCTTCGCCACCTGTTTTTTGTTGCCACCAACAGATTCTAAACAATCCGCCCCAGCATCTTCAGAGATTCGCACCCTCCAGAACATCAC
>QNCM01000156.1 GCA_003644505.1 Candidatus Makaraimicrobium thalassicum
CTATATCGAGACGAATTTTGGTGCTAATAGTATAGTGAAACTTTCAAAAGATATCCTTTCACTCTTTGGGTATACCAAAAATGACCTCTCAATTGAGGCACGATAGCATGGTGCGACCTATATTAGATAACAGAACGTATCTGGTTTCGACTAACAATCTCACCCAAATCCAGTCTTATGGCTGGACTTCAGATACGTTCGGAATGTTAGGCGAAACTCACCGTCCGCAAAGTCGGTCAAGCACAAGGAGGGGGCGTGATGAAACTTGAATCTGTTAACATCAAAAGGTTTCGAAGTATTGAGAGCGGCGAACTCGCTGACTGTGGTGGGTTCAATGTCCTTATCGGCAAGAACAATTCCGGTAAGTCGAATATACTCTCAGCTATCTATGCTTTCTTTGCTTGCATGAAGAGTGGTAATGTTGTTACCCTCAATCCGCCTATAAGGCAGGAAATCGATTTCTTTGAGAAAGAAATCGAATTTCCCATTGATATTACTCTTACCTTCTCGCTGTCACTAGCTGAAAGGGATGCTTTGATACGAGACATTGTTACAGAAGCGCCGCAGATGAAGAATGCTGCTGATGGTCTTGATCCCTCACTGCGGTTGTCTGTAACCGTCAGTATCGCTCGCCCACCTGCTGGTTTTGGTTTTGTTAGCAATATTACACTGGGAGGTACCGTAAGACCTGATGCAAAGCGTCCTGACTCCGAATGGCTCCTCATTAGTGTCGGTAATGAGGCTGCTTCGGAACTCTATGACCAATTCTCTCACGTCCGCCAGTGTGGTGAAGAGGTAGAAATGCTTCATGAGATGATGAGGCGATATACAAGCCGGTATTTCGACGAAGTGAAGTCGGAAGGTAGAAGGCGTTCGTCGCTCAGGTATTTATTGCCATCTAGAGGTGTCACCAAACCCAGCAGCGAGCTTGTTAGCGAACTCGAAACTATGGTGGATGAAGCGAAATCCTATGAAGATTTTTCAAGTGCGGTTCAAACGCTTGAAACGAGGATACAAGAGGATGCTGCAAGAGTTCAAGAGGAGCCGATAAGGAACAAGATTGGCACGTTCGCTGGTGAGGAGTCTTCTATACCCAACTATGTGCGAAATCTCTTGCACGGAATATCTAAAATGAAAGTGCTTTATCTCATAGAGCAGCGCAAGCCGATAGGCAAAGAGGAAGCTGCCCGGCTTCTCTCATTGAAGGTGTCGAGAGGAGGACCCGAAGTCCTGCAAAGTATACAGGAGACAGTCTCGGCACTATTGGGCGTACAAATTGATGCATTTCAGAGTGACTCACCATCGCGTAGAGGTGAGACAACTGCCGAGATGGACGTTGATAACTTCCTGGTAGAGGTCAATGGTTCTGGAATTCGAGAGGCTCTGAGAATGATTCTCGACTTTGAGTTCGAACATCCAGATATCCTACTCATCGAAGAGCCTGAAATGCACCTACATCCGTCTCTTGAGACAAGTATGATGCGCTACTTGGAGCGCATCAGCTCAGGTTGCCAAGCGTTCATAGCTACCCATTCAACGAACTTCCTCGATACAGGCGAGATGAAGAATGTATATCTGGTCTCGAAGCCCGACTCGACGCGAATTCAACTCGTGGATTACGAGGACGCCGAAGCTCAGATTCCAAGAGAACTCGGTATACGTTTGAGTTCTCTGTTCATGTTCGACCGTCTCGTATTTGTTGAAGGTACGTCTGACGAGACTATTCTGCGTGAATGGGCATCCACATTGAGAGTCAATTTCAGCCAATCCAATGTAGGCTTCATCCACATGGAAGGTGCACGCAACTTTACGCATTTTGCAGCAAAAGCAACCATATCTTTCTTAACAAAACGTCAGGTTCAAATGCGGTTCATCATTGATCGAGATGAAAGAGACGGTGCCGAAATCGATAAACTCAAGAAAATAGCTGGGGAAAATGCTGTTGTCAAAGTACTGGAGAGGAGAGAGCTGGAAAACTATCTGATTTGCCCCAGGGCAATTATAGAGTTTATTGGGTTGAAGAGAAAGCTTTCTGGAAATCAATCTGAACAGGAATTGCCAACGGAGTCTGATGTTGAAAACACGATTGAAAAGTGTGCTGAGAAATTAAAGCAGATTGCCATTGAGAAGCGAGTAGCTAATATTCTGTGTCGACCAGTTTACCCGTCCACCGAGCGGTTGTTTGAATCGCCACAAGAGACGACAATCGTGGACAGAGTGGCTGACGAAATTCAGCAGTTGATTGAGCAATTGGGAGAAGCGAGGAGTACAGCAGAAGATGTGTATAAAGAACAGTCCGATGATGTGAATAGTAGCTGGCAGTCCAGTAAGTTAGCCATAGTTCCTGGCGATATCCTGCTGGATATGGTGTGCCGAGAATATGATGTCCGCTTCAAGAAGGATCGAGACGGTGCACGTTTAGCTGCACTGATGAATGAAGACGAGATTGCCATGGAAATCAAAGAGATCATCCACGGAATTGGCGGTGAAAGATCGGTGATAGTACGAGGGCAATAGAAACAAAGAACGTTTAACGACTCGCTTCACCTAACGGCGTGTATGCAGTTTCGCAACCCCCCATTACACAAAACACCACCCATATAACACCCCCAGAGGTCCCCAAAATGCCCAGAACCCCACTGAAGAACAAACCGCTCATCGAAGCAATATTCGAACTCCGCTGGGAACTCCATGAGCAAACACCCGGAATGAGACTGGACCCCCACTAC
>QNCM01000157.1 GCA_003644505.1 Candidatus Makaraimicrobium thalassicum
AGCCATGAACCCAGCTTCTTCGGGTCTTCACACTCGGACTTTGCTAATTCAAATTGGTCTAATATGGCTTGTGCCGGAACTGCTTGAACTCCAACTTGAGTGTGAAGTATCAATTGCGGGTCTATCGGGCTTATGAATGAATGTTTGCCCATAATGATTCTGTTTGATGCGCAGGCAAGCATTGTTGCTGCTGACATTGCTGATTGTGGGATAATTACACAGATATCACTGAATTTTGTTCTAAGGTATGAAACAAGCGCTTCAGTTGCTTCAGGAGAACCTCCTGGACTATGAACAATTAAATCGAGATCTGGACCTTTTAGACCGTGAATAACTTCCATTAATCCTTGAATGTCTTCATCTGTAATACTAAGAAGTTGTGGATCAGTACCACCTGCTTGAGTCCACTTTGTTGCATAGAGTATGGTATTGCGTCCAGTCTTTTCATAGGTAGCAGCCATATATTTTCGCCGAACTGTATCAAACGGGGGTTTCACTCCTTTTTCTTCCGTTTGCTTCAATTCGGTAAGAATTTCTCCCCATGTAGGCATAAAACATCGTATCTATGATGAATTGGAACTAGCCGAAATAATATCTTTTGGTTTAGCTCCCTCTAGATATTCACGACTCTTCTGCAACATTTCGTCATATTGGCCATAAACAAACATCAGATCTGCAATACCTGGCTGTTGCTGTGCACTTTTTATAAGTTCATCAAGCTCCGATTTTATTTTTGGTTCGTCCATCTTCATTTCACCTCTTAGTTATCAACTGTATTATTTACTATATAAATACCTAATCCTTATCTTTCTATGTGTCATTTATACTATACCCTTTTAAGTCACTATACCTGCAATAGAAGTCCGGGGCATCATACCTCGCTGGAGGTCGTGTATTGAGTTAAACGCAGATGGTGGTGGGGCGGGCAGATTCAATGAGAGATGGGTCAAAAATTTAGTGAAAAGCATGTATACTTTTTTGTACCGTATTTTCCTCTTTTAACAAACTCCATTTCATCGGGGGGTCAGCACTCCAGAACTTATCTTTTCCTGTTTTTCTTCGGAGATACTGTTTGACCATAACAGTTATACATAAAGATACGGTAAAAGGATAGTGACTACTTAATAAGTAACAGGTGATAACATGACGACGACAAAAGATGATGTAATGTCCGCAGTCGAGGAAAGAAATGTAAAGTTCATCAGACTGTGGTTCACAGACATTATGGGCGTACTCAAGAGTTTTGCAATCACGAAAGAGGAACTCGAGGGCGCGCTCGAGAGTGGAATGGGTTTTGACGGCTCATCGATTGCTGGCTATCAGGACATCGAAGAGAGCGACATGGTTGCAATGCCAGACACTTCAACCGTTCAGGTGCTCCCATGGAGACCACAGGAGGATGCAACCGCGAGGATGTTTGTGAATGTACTGACCCCGGACAGGAAACCGTACGAAGGCGATCCAAGATACGTCCTCAAGAGAAATCTTGAACGGGCGAAGGAAATGGGGCTTTCGATGTTTGCCGGACCTGAACTCGAGTACTTCTACTTCAGAAACTCAGAATCACCGGAAGTTCTTGACAAGGGCAGGTACTTTGATCTCACACCACTTGACCTTGCAACCGATTATCGCAGAGAGACGGTGTTTGCGCTTGAGAAGATGGGGGTCCGTGTAGAGTATAGCCATCATGAGGTCGCACCGAGCCAGCACGAGATTGATCTCAGATATACCGATGCTCTTGCCATGGCAGACAATGTGATGACGTATCGGCTTGTCGTAAAGGAGATCGCCCAGAAATTCGGTGTCTATGCAACGTTTATGCCAAAACCGATCTTTGGGGAGAACGGGTCAGGCATGCACATCCACCAGTCGCTTTTTTCTGGTAATCACAACGCATTCTTTGATGCGGATGATGAGTACACCCTCTCCGATCTTGCAAAGGGTTATATCGCAGGGCTGCTCCGCCATCCAAGAGAGATCTGTTCTGTCTTTGCCCAGAGCGTGAACTCATACAAGCGACTCGTTCCAGGGTTTGAGGCGCCTGTGTACATTGCATGGGCACGGCGGAATAGATCAGCGCTCATCAGGGTGCCGATGTACCAGCCAGGAAAGGAACTTGCAACGCGGATGGAATATCGCGCAGCTGACCCGGTCTGTAACCCGTATCTCACATTCTCTGTGATGCTTGCGGCAGGTCTCGAGGGTGTCGAAAATGGATACAAACTGCCAGACCCACTGGAACGGAACATCTACACGATGACAGAATCGGAGAGAAGGACTCTGGGTGTTGAAACGCTTCCGCAAAATCTGGGCGATGCGATCGCTGAGACCGAAAAGAGCGATCTTGTGCGGCAGGCTCTCGGAGACCATACTTTCGAGCGTTTCATCTCGCTTAAGAAACAGGAATGGGACGACTACCGGATACAGGTTACGCCTTACGAGATTGCGAAGTTTCTGCCGGTGATGTGAGTTATAGAGTCATAGAGACATGATCAGTTACAGGGGCATGGGCTCTTCGGTGTGGCAGCAGGGCGCGTGGATATTATAGGGAGCGTATGCTGCTGTTTCACTGGAAAGTTCGTGGAGTCTCGTGGTTCTATACAAAATGAATAAACCAGAATGTTTAAGAAAAATACGCATAGTATCTTATTATGAAACATAAGATTATATCGTCTGGTGAACAGGCAGTATTTGAAGCAGGGAT
>QNCM01000158.1 GCA_003644505.1 Candidatus Makaraimicrobium thalassicum
ACAGGTCGTATAGGTCTGGTGTTGGAGTATGCAGAGTAAAATTCTGATATTCCTCATTCTTTTGTTATCAGGATGCTCGTCTATAGCCTTAGCTATAGAAATAAATGTCACTGATGCGGATACAGTCTGGAACATGACACTGGATAATGCTACTGATGTGAGTCATCTTGTTGGTGAACCAGGAGTTATGGTGGTCAAGTATGCTGATGCATTTTCGTATCAACTATTTGAAAACGCCACTGATATAGGTCGTCTTGTTGGTGAACCAGGAGTTATGGTGGTAAAATATGCAGATACTATTTCGTATGAGCTATTGGAAAATGCAACGTCTGTGGGGAGGCTTATTGATGAGCCCGGCGTTATGGTGGTCAAATATGCAGATACTATTTCGTATCAGCCATTGAAAAACGCCACGAGTGTAAGTCACCTCACAGGTGAACCCGGTGTGATGGTAGTTAAATATGCAGATACCATTTCATACGACCCATTAGAGAATCCAACCAGCGTAAGCAGACGGGAACTGAATATATCAATTGATTACCCATCGAACGGGGATATAATACTAAATTCCTCAGTCACAGTGAACGGCACAGCCTTCTCACCAAATGAAATCATCAATGTGACAGTAAACGGAATTCTTGCCAACGGCACCACTTCATGGAACGCAACAATTCCTCTCACCACTGGCATCAACACAATTACGGTGAAAGCTACCACCAACACCACATACAGTGAAACAAAAACCATTAAAGTATTCCATTATGTGGAGGGTGAATGCAGTTACTACGACATTGATGGAGACGGCGTGATCGATGTATGGGACCAAGAGAATAATACACAATCAGGATTCTGGGTCAATCCGCAGGGTATCGGGCGCATGCTCGGAGACTTGAATGGAAATGGCATGTTGGACAGCGGGGACGTGACTCTTTTGATGCGGAAGATTGCTGGCTTGATAACATGAACAAGACATTTTTTGCTTTTCTGTTATTATTATTCACAATTCCATTAGCATCTGCTCAATCAGTGAGTATTGGGGATTATTCAACTGTTGTGGACTCGGAAGTTATAGTCCCAATCGACATTAGCGAAGCTGAATCAATCGCGGGAGGAGTTGTCAATGTATCATTTAATTCTTCAATAGTTTCAGTGGAGAATGTTGCTGCTGGCGATTTTGGTACGCCGGTACCAAATGTCAATAATGAGAGCGGCTGGATCAAACTGGTGGCTGCAAGGTTTGATGCAGTGAATAAGACCGAGGCTGTGCTTGCGAATATCGTTTTTAGAGGGGTTTCTGCAGGGACGACCGATCTTATAATCGTATATGCAAGTCTGAACAACGAAACGGGGGGGCTGCTAACACCAACAATATCTAACGGAGCTATTGCTGTAAATCAGGCTTACACCCCACACACAATAACAGTCAACAGCTCTGGTGGAGCGGATTATACGAGCATTCAGGCTGCTATAGATGCAGCCAATCATGGAGATACCGTAGAAGTGTATAGCGGCACATATTATGAGACTGTAAAAATTAACAAACGAATCACCCTACACGGTATCAGTAATGACGCTGACATGCCGGTTATAGATGCTGGCGGGAGTGGAAATGTTGTTGAAGTGTTAAATGATGGCGTGATCCTCGCTGGATTCAAAATACAGAATGGATATACTGGAATTTATATTGTGTCTAAAAACAACAGAATCTCAAATAACATCATAACATCCATAGTGGGCAAAGCAGGTAAAAACGAGGTACGTGGGAACCCTGGTGGTGCAGGTAGCGACGCATTTGGCATATACCTCTCTGATTCAACCAATAATACCCTTCTGCACAACTCCATCTCTTATATCACAGGTGGACGCGGTGGCACTGGTGGCAATGGATGGGGGTGGGGCGATCGAAGTGGAAGTGGCGGAACAGGCGGCATATCTGCTGGAATTTATGTCGCAAACTCAACGAATAATAGCGTCATGTGCAACACCGTTTCTAACATCACAGGTGGAAATGGTGGAAATGCTGGGATAGGAACCACTGGCGGTGCAGGTGGGGCAGGCAATACCGGTACTGGCATATATCTGCTTACTGGCTCATATGGCAATGACCTTCAGGATAATACAATATCCTACATCGCAGGCGGAGATGGTGGAGGCGGGGGCACACTTGGTAGTACTGGCGGAGATGGTGGCATGGCAGTGGGCGGCTATCTCTTGAATTCAGACGATAACACTGCTACTGGTAACTCTATCTTCAACACGAGTGGTGGGGCGGGTGGGCTGAGATATGGTAATAGAGGTGCAGATGGGGTGGCGTTGGGTGTTTATCTATCGTTTTCGAGTGATAATCTGCTCTATTTAAATTATATCAGTAATAATACCAATTACGATGCTTACGATGATGATATCAATCAGTGGGACAATGGCAGTGTCGGTAAGTACTACTCCAACTACAACGGCACCGACCCAGACAACGACGGTATTGGCGACACGCCATACCCAATCCCACCAAGCGGCAGCAGCATGGACCGGTATCCGCTCATGCAGCCATGGGAAGAGGAAGAACCCATAATAGTCCCAATACACGATCTAACCGCAAGTATCGGCTCTACGTGGATTAACTGGACATGGAAAACCCCGGCTGATGGCGTGTTTAACCACACGATGGTGTATATAGATACTGTTTTCACAATCAATACCAGCG